>JANPFV010000146.1:0-19225 GCA_031423615.1 Candidatus Omnitrophota bacterium | reverse complement strand
AAGAAAGCGCTCAAAGACTCCTTACTTGGCCGCATCTACGCCGATAAATCAAAAGTCGCCGGTGTAGAAAGCGATGTTAAGGACATCAAACAAAAAGTTTACGAGCAATATCTCGAAGCCTTCAAAAAAGGCGCTTACAACGTTATTAAAGAAGAAGACAACGGCGAAGAGCTGATTCCCCGAAAATATTTTTCCGGCGGAGAGAGTTTTCTTAATCTTCCTGTGCAATATGTCAAGTCTTCTTCAGCGGTCAATAATGTCCTCGTGACAGTGGCGGCTTCAAGCTCGGTAGGAACGCAAGCTATTGTCCGGGCAGCCACTCCCGAGAGTATCGAGGAACAAAAAGTTCGAATGAAAGGAAATGAGTCAGCAGACCAATTTTCCGCCTCAAGTACCCTCGCTGGCAATTCATCCGCCTCCCCCAGTGAGTCTATTTCGGCCGAAAATTTATTTGATGTTAACCAGATCATTAATATGGTTGCTGAGAACAAGTTAGCTGACAAAGATGTTTTGATTTTTGATTATGACGGAACACTTGCAAAGAAAAAAGAAGCCATGTCTCCTGAGATGGTTGATGCATTGCTGGAGCTGATTAAGACAGGCAAAAAAATAATCATATTAAGTAATGGAGATTTTGAAAGATTAAAAAGCCATCTTGATGCCAGCGCGAATATTCAGGGTCGAAACATGAGAGAAAGTTTAACGGGAAACAATGGTATTTGGTTATATGAGGCTCGCGGGGGTGGAGCATATGAGGTCAGTCAAAAGGGTTATCGTAAAGATCCTGCTTCTGCCATTCCTTTTGAAAATGATGAAAAAGTTGAAAAGCTTGCGAGCTTATTAACGTCAATAGGGGAAAGATTTAGAGAAGAGAATATAGAACTTCAACTATTTAAATCAGAAACAATGGTTTTTGTTCGGTTCCGCTTGTTGCGTCAGGAGAAAATTCCTGAGATTCTCGCTTATTTGCAACAACAGATAAAGGATCGAGGTTTGGAATTGCCTGACGGGACAGGTCCTTTTATAGATAAAGAGCCATTCGTCGACAGCTTAAATGGCAGCCCCAACGTCGATCATCTTTATCATGCCTGGTTTGTTTCAACGGATAAAGGAACAACAATCAAAAATCGCATAATTCCCATCTTTGCTCAAAACGACTTATCTAAGGCCATATATTTTGGCAATGGTTTTCAGCCCGGCGGCTCAGATGCTGAAGTTTTAGCAGTTAAAAATCTTATGAAAGTTAATATGGCTAGTCTCGACGAGACGTTAGTGATAGCCAAAAGCCTTGCAAAAGCCGTATCCAGCCCCGTCCCAGCTAACCCATCCGTCGCATCGAGCAGTTTGCAAGACATTCAAGCCAAGATGAATGAGTTGAGTACGAGAATTTTAATGCCGGTAATCTTGCCTGTCGCTTTATATACGCTGGTCAATGAAAGACATGATTTAAGTAGTAGTTTAACAGTTCGATACCACAAAGATGGATCATCCGTTACAGCTACGGTTTCCGTTGCGGCTTTTGTTAATGAATTGGCTGGAAATCTTGGAATTGAAAATCTCACCATTGATAATATTTCCCCCAAAGGTCAATATGATAATTATCCCGCTGTCCCGGCAAATATTATCAAAAAATTCGACGAAGGATGGATCGACGATAATCTTACACCGCAAACCCGGACCGTGGTCATTGATGCCATTGCTGAGTTTCAGTCCGGTTTTAAAGTCCTTGTTTCGGGTAATACCGAAATGCTTGTTGGTATAGCCGCCAATCCCGATATTGTCCGTTTGGAAAAATCATCCGGAAGAAAGTGGATGAAACGGATCGATCAGGTTCCCGCTCCTCAGCGTAAAGCCGGCTATGACTGGAAGACGGAATATTTAACCCAGATTGCTCGGCATGTGAAGCCATTGAATGCGACAGACTTGGCCGGACATGTGGTGGTCCATGGCACGGTTGCGAGATTTGTTAAAAGTATTCAGAGCGGGGCATTGGATGAGGGTGATGGTTTTGGAGGACCGGGACTTTATTTGGATTTAGAAGAAAATTCGCAAATGGCCCGTAGTTATGCTTTACGCGCCGGGACAAGGGAGAGTGAGAGAAACTTAAACAACCAAGAAGAAGAAAGGCCAATGATAATGACAGGACATTTCAAGAAAGATTCTTCTGCCCGGGTGGCCCAAATTAAAGTTTCTTCGGACATTTCTTTTCCGGATTTTGAAAAAGGTGAATTCCCCGTCCATTGGGCGGATGATCCAAATTTAAAAACTTTGATGATGGAGGCGGCTGATGTGATTAAGGTGCAAAATGCTCATGATCACATGGTTGTTGTTCATGCCAGCGCTGGGCAGGTTATCCAGTGGGACAATGTCCAGCCCGTTACATCCTTTTCTAAGCCTGAAAATGGAATGCCATCCGTCGGCTCTAGCTCTCTGGAGTCAGATGTAACGGCAGGCCATCTGTCCAGATCGCCGGGCGGGGCAGTAAATATTAATACTCGTCTCGCGGATTCTGTCGTTGCAATTGAAGCGGCCCCACAATTATCTGCCTCATCAGCTCTTGCCCCCGGCGGTATCGACTTTGATCCCTCCAAACTCAATTTGCAGATCAAGCGGGACGGACGCGGGGTCCCTCTGCCTTTGCCGCAACAGAATCTAGAAAATATCAATATCAAAGGTCTATATCCGGTCATCATTAATATTTTGCCCATTAATGCCCAGACCTTGCCGATCTTGGGTCAGGTTAAATAGTGACAGGTTGGGCTCAAGGGTGAGCTTTAGGGACTGTCCCCGTTTTTAAGGGGTTTGTCCCTGGTTATAAAGAAACTGCGCATGCTGCTAAAATGTATTCCTGCTGTTCCTGCAAAGGACGAGAATTGCAATAAAGAGGAGCTGTCACTATTTGAATTTCAAGATATAATGCACACAGGCCTATCTTGAATCATTCAGCCTGAAGTCGTATATTTCACCGTTAAGATGCCATTTTTTGAGTAGAAATGATAATAGCGATGAGTAAAATTTATGGAGACAAAGAACATGAAAGATGACTTGCCTGAAGAATTGTATCCTGACGTAACCGCATTGTTGAAGACCGCTGTTGAGGCTGTGGAGTTGGTGAATCTCAAGGAGTTTAAGAATTTCCATTTAGGTTTGAATTATGAAGATCCGGATTGTCAGGAATTGATTTTGCAAACAAGAGGGAAAAGTGAAAAAGAGAAACTAGATATTGTCTTTAAAGTAAGCCCACCCCTCATCAAGTCCCTATTGACTTATCAGAAAAAGAAAGAGCTAAAGCCCGAATTCCTACTTAGAAAATGATTCTCCCCTCGAGTCCTCGACGAGTAAAATTTTTCACCCATTGGGTGAAGGGCTGCTCGTCGATAAACGGTTTCTAAGTAGGAATCAGGGCTAAAGATAATCCTTGAGGAATTGATACGACGCAATAAGAATAAAAATAAAAGAATAGTCCAGCTTGCTTTTGCCGCTCTCTTGCTGCTTGAGGATACAAAATTCCCGAGTGAAAATCTTCCCTTATGTTTTGCCGTGTTTCAGCATGATTTACAAGAAATGGAAGATGAACTCTTCACCGATCCGCATTATTTTGCTATGCGTGCACAAGAAGCTCAGGCGAAAAATGATTGGACAACCGCGGAAAGGTTTTCTTTTTTAGAGCGTGAGGGTTTTTCCGAACATTGGGATCCGTATGTTCGTTTAGGACAAATTTATTTTCAGCAAGCCAAACACGCCGAAGCGACGGCCAATATCACAAAGGCTCTTGAGCTGATATATAAATCTTGGCGTGAAGATCAGGAATATTTAGATTTTGAAACGGTCGAAGGCATTGAGCAGATTGCGGATCTTATCCTTGCGCGCGACCGCTCGGAATATTTGAAACGTTTAAACCAATATGCCTATGGGCTTCTGTATTTCTGTGGTACTGCTTCCATCGACACTGTCATTAAGGAAATCAAAGCCTTGGGATGTTTTTCCGCTGATTTTCAATTCAATGAATTTTTAAGCAGTGTGGTTGATTGTGGGATGATCAAAATTAAGGGAGATGTGCTGTATCACCCGGATGTTCAAGATCCGTCAGTTATTTTGGAGGAATTAAGTCGTCGGGGAATTGCGCAAAAGAACCACTTTTCCTTATCAGTATTAAAACTGGCCGAGGAGAAACGGATTCAAGAATTTTTCTTTGATATTGAGGAATCGATGGAGGATTTGGATGATGATCTGCTTGATTTTACAGACGGGGAATTTGGTTTAGTCGAAATCTATGAAGAATTGCGCAAGGATGTGACTGGCCGAAGGCATCACGATCTGTTGCTTGATCGTTTTATCCAGGAAAGAAATCCGCATATCAAAGACTTGCTCGAAGCCATCACATTGATTTGGAATCATTTCCCCCGCTGGGAATTGTCCGGCCGCTCTCCTTCGCAAATGGACCAAAAGCGGACACGTGAAGGAAAGCTGCCAGAGTGGGACTTGAACGTGACAAAATTCAAGGTCCCAGCGGATAATCTGCCGCCGACTTTGCCTAAAATTGGCCGCAACGATTTGTGTAAGTGCGGCAGTGGGATAAAATACAAAAAATGTTGCGGCCGATAAAAATGACACGATAATTTTCATAAAATCATGTAGCTTCAAACCGTTTTTTCATATTTCAGCCGTCATTAATCGCCTCCCGTTTGATTGACTTTACCCCTTCTTTTCTATATAATCCCCCTATTGTTTTTATGACTTATGCTGTCCTGTCTTCGACGACCAAATACTTTTTTTGGTGAAAAAGGAAATATTTTTTATGGAAGTTAATGAAATAAGGCAAGTTAGAATTGAAAAGCTTAATAAAATGCTGGCTTTAGGCATCGAGCCGTATGGCCGGCGATTTCATCCTACGCATTCTATAGCCAAGGCTTTAGAAAATTTTGACGCTTTATCCCAAAGCGAAACACCGGTGACATTGGCCGGGCGTGTGCTGGCCAATCGCGCTCACGGCAAGGCTATTTTTATGGATTTGGCTGACCAGTCCGCCAAGATTCAGCTTTATATCAATATGGGCACAATCGGCGAACAAGGTGTTGCCATTATGGATGCGCTCGACATCGGTGACATCATCGGCGTCGACGGAGTTTTGTTTAAAACCAAAACCGGCCAGGACAGTCTCAAGGCCATAAAGATCACCGTCCTTTCCAAATCGCTTATGACCTTGCCGGGAAAATGGCATGGTTTAAAAGACGTTGAGATCCGCTATCGCCAACGCTACGTTGACATGATTGCGAACACTCACGTGCGCGAAATTTTTTTAAAGAGAACCCGGTTGATTTCTTTCATCCGTAAATATCTCGATTCCCGCGGTTTTATCGAAGTAGAAACGCCTATGCTCCAACAGCAGGCCGGTGGCGCGCGCGGGCGTCCATTTGCTTCCAAGCATAATGCGCTGGATATGGATGTGTATTTGCGCATTGCGCCGGAATTGTATTTGAAACGTTTGCTCGTCGGAGGTTTTGAACGCGTCTACGAAATCAATCGTAATTTTCGCAATGAAGGCATTTCTACCCGGCACAATCCTGAATTCACCATGCTTGAGGCCTATCAGTCTTATGGAAACTTTGAAGACATGATGGATTTGATGGAAGGCGTAATCAGTGAGAGTGCGATCTTGTTGACCGGTTCGTATAAAGTTCAATATCAAGGCAAGGAAATTGATTTTACTCCGCCGTGGGAACGACGCTCATTTGCCGGAATGGTCAAAGAAAAATTTGATATCAACCCCGAGGATGACGCTAAAACAATGCTGGACAAAGTCAAGGCCAAGGGTGTGCGCGGCAAGATCGATACCTTGACCCGCTCGGCGGTCATGAAAATCGCGGAAGAAATCCTCGACGAAGATGCAACAATGAATCCGGTTTTCTTTACCGATTATTTTACGTTTTTATGTCCTCTGGCCAAAACAAAGAAAGACAATCCGTTTCTTTCCGAGCGGTTCGAATGTTTTGTCGCCGGGTTGGAAGTCGGCAATGCTTACTCTGAGTTAAACGACCCGCAGGAACAGCGGGCGCGTTTGACCGAAGATTTAGCCGATGATACGGAAACGGGGTTGCGTAATATTGACGAAGATTTTATTCATGCGTTGGAATACGGCATGCCGCCCGCCGGAGGATTGGGCATCGGCATCGACCGTTTGGTTATGCTGTTGACTGATTCGCCGACGATACGGGAAGTGATCTTGTTCCCGCTTTTAAAACCGCTGGCAAAGTTGGAAAATGAAATGGACGCATCAGAAAGTAAAAAATAGATTCAAGCCTTATTAGGTCGGGTGCGCAGGGCAGGACCCGACCGTGAAAGACGTTTATGAACTACGAAAATTGGATCAGCTACCGTTATATGTCCGCAAGCAAGGGCGGGTTTTTGGGCTTTTTGCATTTTATTTCCATCGCCGGTGTGGCCGTCGGGGTCATGGCCTTGATCGTCGTGACCGGAGTCATGACCGGCTTCGGTAATAATCTGCGGGAAAAGATCATCGGGGCTACGCCACATATCGTTGTAGAGAAAGAAACGGGCATTACGGATTATTCGGCTGTCCAAGAGAATTTGATGAACATGCCCGGCGTTCTGAGCACTTCGCCCTTTGTTCAAGGAAATGTTTTTCTAGAAAATGAAGGTCATGCGGTTTCACAAATTGTGCGCGGAATAAATCCCAAGACCGAAAAGGATGTGACCAAGGTCAGTAAATATTTGACAGAAGGAAAGATCGAAGATTTAAATGACGGCGGAATCATTGTCGGACAGGAATTGGCGCGGTATTTTGGTTACAGTTTAGGGGACGAAGTGATCGTGATTGCCCCGGGTTCCGGCATTTCCGGCCGCGGCTGGCGCTACACTTTAAAGATCGTCGGGATTTTTAAAAGCGGGATGGTGGATTATGACATGAATTTGTCTTTCATCACTCTGGCGCATGCCCAGAAGATTTTTGATTTTGATGTTAATACCGTCAGCGGGATCGGGGTTAAACTTAGCGATCCTTACAAAGCCAAGGATGTAAAAAAGGCCATTTATTCCCAGATAGGTTACAGTTATCGCGTCAAGACTTGGATTGACATTAACAGCAATCTTTTTGAAGCCCTTTTTCTGGAAAAATGGGGACTGTTTATTATTCTGACTCTCATGGTTTTGGTGGCGTCATTTAATATTATCAGCACTCTTATTGTGACTGTGACGAGCAAAATCCATGACATTGGAATTTTACTTTCCTTCGGTGTTCCCGCCGGTTCCATTCGGCGGATTTTTATGAAGCAAGGCCTTTTGATCGGCGCGATAGGAACGTTTTGGGGTTTAGTCAGTGGGGTAGCGATCAGTTATATTTTGCGGACATATGTGAAAGTCCCGGCGGAGATTTATTCCATCGATCATGTTCCGGTGGAATTACAGCTTCAGGATATTTTGATTATTATTGTCGCCGCGATGGTGATTACCTATATGGCCACGTTATATCCAGCTGCCAAAGCGGCGAAACTGCAGCCGGTTGAGGCGTTGCGGTATAAGTAGATAAGCAAAATGTCGAGAAATCAATCCAGCGTATCCATGAGGATGGAATGAAAAGTTCCGGACGCAATGGTGTTAATTTTCTAGGCTTCACTGTTTTAGAATTGATAATTGTGGTCATTATTGTGGGTGTTTTAGCGAGCCTGGCACTTCCGAGGTTTTTTTTGATCGTCGAACGAATGCGCGCGACGGAAGCGCTTCTTAATATGCAGGCGATGAGAGGCGGACTGGAGCGATTATATGTTTCCAGTGGTGGTAATATAGGGGCAACGTGCATTAGCTTTACACCTACGGCCGATGATATGTTTCGGTGTTTGGGGGTCGATAATTTGAATAATTCACCCGGTAACCATTTTTCCTACGGATTATGGGTGGGTGGTGCTGTAAATGAATATGGTATTATTGCGGCCCGCAATACTCGTGATAGAGGACATGACGGTGATGTTGTCCGGATGGATTATTTTTTTTCTGTTGTCCCGCCGTTTCGCATTACGGGCACCGGAGCTTTTGTCGGAATTGGTAATTAGTGATGGCGATCGTGGCACCGGAGATTGTGCAACTTTTTACAGATAATTTAAAAGGGAATTTATGCTTAATGTTTTAAACATTCACAAACACTATGATCATCCAGCGGGGAAGGTTCATGTTCTCAAAGGAATAGACCTGCTGGTTAAATCAGGCGAAGTTGTAGCCATTGTCGGCCCGTCGGGCGCGGGCAAGTCGACGTTGTTGCATATCATGGGCGGATTGGACCGTCCGGCACAGGGTCAGGTACAATTTGAAGAAGAAGACCTTTATCGGCTCAATGAAAAAAAACGCGGACAGATCCGTAATTTAAAATTTGGTTTTATTTTTCAGTTTTATCATCTTCTGCCGGAATTTACCGCTCTGGAAAATGTGATTCTTCCGGCGATCATTGACAAGAATGCCAATTTCGACGCGGTCAAAACCAAAGGAATTTTGTTGTTGGATAAAGTCGGCTTGAGCAAACGCAGTGAACACAAGCCGCATGAACTGTCCGGTGGGGAACAGCAAAGAGTGGCGATCGCCCGCGCCCTCATCAATGAACCCAAGGTGATTTTCTGCGATGAGCCGACGGGAAATCTCGATTCGGAAAGCGGCAATGGGGTTATTGATCTTTTGATGGATTTGAATAAGAACAATAAGCAAACCTTGGTCATCGTGACCCATGATGAATCTATTGCCAAGCGTTCGCACCGTGTCATCCCTATGCGGGACGGAAAACTTGAAAAGTAGGGACAGACCCTACTTATTTTGATGATAAATAATAAGAAAATAATCCTTATAGTTTTTTTAATAATAATTTTTGGATATTTCCAGGCGAGTATTTTAGGCGCCCGTCTTTACCTTGATGATTTGAAAATGAGTTTTCTGGTTTCCCTTGTTCCGGCAGGGATAGCCTTTTCTTATGTAATTGTTGAATATTGGTTAAACAAAGATAAATTTAGGTTTGATGCAATTCTAAAAACAATGGGGATTAGTTTCTTAATCATTTCGCAGGTGGCAGTTTTTATATCTATAGACAGTAAAATGGTTCGCGCCAATATTAAATCCCTGGAGATGAGTACAAAATAAGTAGGGTCTGTCCCTACTTTTGAAAGGACAGTTATGAAAATTTATATCAATGGTAAATTTTATTCTAAAGAAAACGCCATGGTGTCGGTGTTTGACCACGGCTTTCTTTACGGCGATGGGGCGTTTGAAGGCATCCGCGCCTATGACCGTTTGGTTTTTCGGCTCGATGAGCATATTGCCCGGCTTTATGAAACATGCCACACCATGATGATCAATATTCCTTTGACGAAAAAGGAAATGGAAAAAGCGGTCGTGGCAACGCTTAAAGAAAACAAAATTGACAATGGTTATATTCGCGCCATTGTGACCCGTGGCGTGGGCGATCTGGGACTGGATCCGCGCAAATGTCATGGCGCTCCCACGGTCATTATCATTACGGATAAAATTACACTTTACCCGGAAGAACTTTATCAGAAGGGTATGGAGATCATCACGGTCCCCACCGTCAAGAATCATCCGGAAGCGCTCAATCCGCAGTTGAAATCTTTGAATTATTTGAACAACATCCTCGCCAAGATTGAAGCCAACAATGCGGGTTACAATGAAGCCATCATGATGGACGGCAGCGGTTATGTGGGCGAATGTACGGGGGACAATATTATTATTGTAAAAAATGGATGTTTATCGACGCCCAGTCAGGGCCGGCTTAAGGGAATTACCTTGGCGGCGGTGATGGATCTGGCGAAGAAATTCAAAATTTCCGCAGAAGAACGGTTATTTACACGGCATGAAGTGTATAATGCTGATGAATGTTTTTTAACCGGCACGGCCGCGGAAATCATTCCGATTGTCAAAGTCGACGGCCGTACAATTGGCAGTGGCAAGCCAGGGGTAATAACGAATAAATTACTCACCGCGTTTTATACGGTCACGCGCAAAGATGGGGTTAAGTATTAATTTATAATGTGAGTGTCTGTTGGGGCGACCTTCGTCGCTCAAACAGTCCTCGCGTTCGTCGCTTGTCCTAAGTTTAAAAGGCAGACATGAAAGCGACGAGGTTGCGGAACTCGCTTTGGCAGGCATCCTAACAGACACTTTTGAATTTGATGATATGAGGTTAGTTTATGCAATGCAATATATGTACAAAGAAAAAAGCGACGGTTCATTTGACTGAAATCATCGACGGACAAGTGACTGAATTGCATTTGTGTGAAGAATGCGCCCGCGAAAAAAGCGTGCAGATGGAACAGCAGTTCGGTCTGGCCGATCTTTTGGCCGGACTGGCCGATTTTGGCAAACAGGTCAAGGACGTTGAGAAAGTGAAACTCGACTGTCCGCAGTGCGGGGTCAGCTATGACGATTTTAAAAAGTTCGGCCGTTTGGGCTGCAGCGAATGTTATACCGCGTTTCGCGAGCATTTGAGTTCGTTGCTTAAAAAGATCCACGGTTCGAATTTACATTTAGGGAAAACCCCGACGGCATTTCCCAAGCCCACGGGTTCGCAAATTGAGACCTTGCGTGAGCTTAAAACTCAATTGCAGGAAGCCGTGCAAAAAGAAGATTTTGAAAAAGCCGCGGAATTACGCGACAAGATCCGGATTCTTGAGAAAAAAGAAGAGAGTCAACTATGAACATCAACGATTTGATCACGCATACGGCCGAATGGCTCAAAGGCACCGGACCCAGTTCCCATATTGTGATGTCGACCCGTATCCGTTTGGCGAGGAATTTAGCGAAAGTACCGTTTCCCAATCGCGCTGAGAAAAAAGACCTTTTGAACGTCGTCGAGGATTTGGGCAAGGCGATGGCGGCCAATGATTATTTTAAGAATTCCGTTTTTTTGAAAATGAACGAACTCGACTCGATTGACAAGCAGTTTCTCGTGGAAAGGCATTTGATGAGCCATGAGCACGCGGTCAGCGGCGACGGAAAGGCCTTGATTGTTTCGGAAGAGGAAGTCTTGTCGGTCATGGTCAATGAAGAGGACCATTTGCGTATCCAGGTGATGCAATCCGGTTTGAACCTGACGGAAAGCTGGCGCATTATCAATATGCTCGACGACAGTCTTTCCAAAATTCTCAATTATGCTTATCTGTCCAATTGGGGTTATTTGACCGCTTGCCCGACGAACACTGGCACAGCGATGCGCGGTTCGGTGATGTTGCATCTGCCCGCCCTCGTCATGACGAAACAGATCAATAAAGTTTTGGCCGCGATCGCGAAACTGTCATTTGCCTCGCGCGGCTTTTACGGCGAAGGCACACAAGCACGCGGAAATATTTATCAGATTTCCAATCAGGTATCTCTGGGACACAGCGAAGAAGATATTTTGCAAAACATCGGCGGATTAATCCGCCAGGTGATCGAACAAGAAGAACAGGCCCGTCAGGCTTTGTTTGTCCAGAATCGTTCTATGCTCGAGGACAAAATTTTTCGTAGTTTGGGCGTTTTAAAAAGTGCCCACATCATCTCCAGCCAGGAAACCATTGAATTGCTTTCGATGGTGCGTCTCGGCGTGGACCTCGGAATATTAAATCAGGTCGACCGCGCGAATATCAACGAGTTGTTTATCACGATCCAGCCGGCCCACCTGCAAAAAATTGAAGGTAAAAAACTTACGCCGGCCCAGCGGGACACCCGTCGGGCGGCGTTGATCCGCGAAAAGTTAGGAGGGGTTTGATGTTCAATCGATTTACAGAAAGAGCCCGTAAGGTCATAGTTTATGCCAAGGAAGAAGCCCGTCGTTTTAATCATGATTATATCGGTACGGAACATCTATTGATGGGTTTGATCCGCGAAGGTGAGGGGGTGGCCGCCGCCGTTTTACAGAAATTGGGATTGGACCTCGAAACCATCCGCATCGAGGTGGAAAAACTTGTTCAGCCCGGACCCCAGACCCAGGTTTTAGGCGACATTCCTTTCACGCCGCGTTCCAAAAAGGCCCTCGAGCTCGCTGCGGAAGAAGCACGCGCCTTGGGACACAATTATATCGGAACCGAGCATTTGCTTTTGGGGCTGGTCAAAGAAGGCGAAGGCATGGCCTATCGTGTCCTTCTTAATTTAGGACTTGATCTCGGAAAATTGCGCAATGAAGTCATGGAGCTTTTAGGTTCCGGCATTCCCGGCTTCGGCACGCAGGAACCGGCTAAGACCGGCAAAACTCCGGCGATCGATGCCTACGGTCGCAATTTGAACAAATTTGCCAAAGACGGCAAATTGGATCCCGTCATCGGCCGTCAGGAAGAAATCGAACGGATTGTCCAGATTTTGAGCCGCCGGACAAAAAACAATCCCGTTCTCCTCGGAGAAGCGGGTGTCGGCAAGACCGCCATTGTTGAAGGCCTCGCCCAATTGATCGTTAAAGGAGACGTTCCCGAAATTCTACGCGAAAAAAATATTGTCGTTTTGGATTTAGCCCTCATGATCGCGGGCACCAAATACCGCGGTCAGTTTGAAGAACGCATCAAGGCGATCATGGATGAAATCAAACGCTCGGGCAAGATCATCCTTTTTATTGATGAACTTCACACGCTCGTCGGAGCTGGCGCGGCGGAAGGGGCGATTGATGCTGCAAATATTTTGAAACCGGCGTTGGCGCGCGGCGAAATCCAGTGTATTGGGGCGACGACCCTGGATGAATACCGTAAACACATTGAAAAAGATGCCGCGTTAGAACGGCGTTTTCAAACTATTGTCGTTGACCAGCCCTCGCCGGACGAAGCGGTTTTAATTCTCAAAGGTTTGCGCGACAAATATGAAGCGCATCACCGTGTGAAATATTCCGATGAAGCTTTGCAGGCCGCGGTCACATTGTCGGAACGTTATATTTCCGGCCGGGCTTTGCCGGACAAAGCGGTGGATATTCTCGATGAGGCCGGCGCGCGCGCCCGTATCAAGGCGATGGCCGTTCCCGAGGACATTAAAGGTCTCGAGGCCCAGATTGAAAATTTGAAAAAGGAAAAGGAAGGTTTTATCAAGAGTCAGGATTTTGAGCGGGCCGCTCATATGCGCGATGAGGAGCGCCGGGTCCGTGATGATTTGGACCGCGTCCGCAACGAATGGACCCAGCAGCGCGACAAAGTCACAATTACGCTCGGCGAGGAAGACATCGCCCGGGTTGTTTCGCAATGGACAAGCATTCCTCTGGTGCGTCTTGAGCAAAATGAAAGCGACAAACTTTTACAAATGGAAGATAAACTGCGCCATATGGTCATCGGGCAGGAAGAGCCGATTGATGCCATTGCCCGCGCCGTCCGTCGTTCGCGAGCCGGAATCAAAAATCCACGCCGCCCCATCGGGTCATTTATTTTTCTGGGACCTACCGGGGTGGGTAAAACGCATTTGGCCCGCTCTCTTTCCGAATTCATGTTCGGAAGTGCGGATTCGGTTATCCAGATCGATATGTCCGAATACATGGACAAATTCAATGTGTCGCGATTGATCGGGGCTCCGCCGGGTTATGTGGGTTATGAAGAAGGCGGACAATTGACGGAAAAAGTGCGGCGCAAGCCTTACTCGGTCGTCCTTCTCGATGAAATTGAAAAGGCGCATCCGGATGTTTTCAATATTCTTCTGCAAGTTTTTGAAGAAGGCCGTTTAACGGACAGTTTTGGCCGCAAAGTGGATTTTCGTAATACCATCATCATTATGACATCCAATGTGGGTGCGGAAATGCTTCGTTCCAAGGGGGCGCTCGGTTTTGTTTCGCCCAAGGATGAAAGTGGTTATGGCGATATGAAGTTTAAGCTGCTCGATGAAGTAAAGAAATTCTTCAAGCCGGAATTCTTAAACCGTATTGATGACATTATTGTTTTTAAATCGTTGACGCGCGATAACCTGACTCAGATCGTCAAGCTTGAGATCCAGGAAGTCACCAAGCGGCTGGCCGATAAAAATATTGTCATTGAACTGGACCAAACCGCGCTGGACCTTTTGGTTGAAAAAGGTTTTGATCCGGTCTTTGGCGCGCGGCCTTTAAAGCGAACGATCCAGCGGCTTTTAGAAGATCCTTTGGCCGAAGAAATCATTTCGGGCCGCTACAAAGAAGGCGGCAAAGTCAAAATTACCCGCAAAAATGACGCGCTGGATTTTGAATAATAAAAAGTAGGGACAGACCCTACTTTTCTTATGTCCTCGACTAAAACAAAAATCATTTACGTTTGCCAGACCTGCGGGGCGCAGTCTGCCCGCTGGCTTGGCAAATGTCCCTCTTGCGAAAGCTGGAATACCTACGTCGAGGAAACCACCACCCCCGTATCAAAAGAGGGCCGCGGTGGAGTGGTCTTCAGCGATAAGCCGGTCAAGTTCAGCGAAATTTCCATGGCGCAAGAGAAACGTTTTACTACCACGATCGGTGAATTTGACCGGGTCTTAGGCGGTGGAATTGTTCCGTCGTCGGTGACTTTGATCGGCGGGGACCCCGGCATCGGAAAATCCACGATCGCCCTGCAAGCCGCGTGTGCTTTAAGCCGGCAGGGACATAAAGTCCTTTACGTCAGCGGTGAGGAATCAGTCCAACAAACCAAGATGCGCGCTGAACGCCTGGGCGCCGGAACTTCCGACAGTCTCTACATCGTTAATCAAGTTGATTTGAATGCTATCAAAGAATATTTGACCAAGATGAAACCGCGGATTGTGGTGATTGACTCGATCCAGGTGGTTTATCATCCTGACATACCGTCGAGCCCGGGGAGTGTCAGCCAGGTCCGGGAATGTGCCGCCATCCTGACTCATTTGGCTAAAACCACGGACATGTCCTTGTTTATCATCGGACACGTGACAAAGGACGGAACCATTGCCGGTCCCCGTGTGTTGGAGCATATTGTTGACACGGTCCTTTATTTTGAAGGCGAACGTTATAACTCGCATCGCATTTTGCGTGCGATCAAAAACCGTTTCGGTTCGACCAATGAACTGGGTGTTTTTGAAATGACCAGCGGCGGTTTGGTAGAGGTCAAGAATCCGTCGGAGATTTTTTTGGCGGAACGTGCGATCAATACCTCCGGCTCGGTTGTTGTTCCGATTTTAGAAGGGACGCGTCCTTTTCTCGTCGAAATCCAGGCCTTGGTCAGCCGTTCAACATTTGGTGTCGTTCGTCAAAAAGCGCAGGGTTTTGATCCCAATCGCTTGGCTTTGTTGGCCGCGGTTTTGGAGAAACGGATGGATTTGAATTTGCAGGACAAAGATATTTTTCTGAATGTTGTCGGTGGTGTGAAGCTCATGGACCCGGCCGCGGATTTGGCGGTCGTTCTGGCGGTCGCCTCGGCTTTATTAGAAAAGCCTCTGAGTCCCCAGACTGTTGTCTTTGGAGAAGTGGGACTTTCCGCCGAGGTGCGCAGTGTGAGCCAGGTCGCCTTGCGGATCAATGAAGCCGAGAAGCTGGGTTTTAAAAACTGTATTCTCCCTAAAAATAATTTAAAGACCCAGGTCGGTTTTGAAAAAACACATTTGAATTTGCTGGGTGTAGAGAATGTTCGGGAAGCGTTGGAGAATCTGCAGGGCTAATTCCTAACCTGCCGAAATCGACGCAAGAAAGGAAGATGAATGACATTATTGTTTATTCGAATATTTTTTTTGCTCATCAGCGCCTTCGTCGGTTCTTATTTAGGCTCTATTGAGACCATGGGATTCACCGCGGTGCAAGGCGCGTGGTGCGGGGCCATCGCGGGTCTCATCCTGATCCTTCTGGAATTGAGTCTGCGCCGGGTTTCTGTCCGCGGACTTTCGAGCATGGTCTTCGGTCTTTTACTCGGCATGGTCATGGCCAAACTCATCGCCGACATTATGCAGCTCTTGCCTTTGAGCGAAACGATGCAGGCCATCACGCGCGCCATTTTGACTATTGTTTTTTCCTATCTTGGCGCGGTCATGGCCCTGCGCGGTAAAGATGAATTTAACATCATCATTCCCTACGTGCGTTTTAAACGTCAGGAACTTTCCGAACAGGTGATCATCTTAGACACCAGTGCCATCATCGATGGGCGCATTTGGGATATTTATAAGACGGTTTTCTTTACCGGCCGGTTGGTGGTTCCGCGGTTTGTTTTGCAGGAATTACAAAATCTTTCCGATTCAGCGGATGAATTGAAACGCCAACGCGGCCGCCGGGGAGTGGAAATTTTACGCAATATGCAAAAAGACCTGGGGTTAGACATTCATATTCATGAAGATGATTTAAGCGGTATTAACGAAGTGGACGCTAAACTCGTGCATCTGGCTAAAATTATGGAAGCGCGGATTTTTACGACGGATTACAATTTGAGCCGGATTGCCACAATTCAGGGTGTTGTGACCTTAAACATCAATGATCTTTTGCAGGCGGTCAAGCCGGTGATTTATACCGGCGAGGAATTGGAAGTCCGTCTGGTCAAAGAAGGGAAAGAACACGATCAGGCTGTGGCTTATACGGAAGACGGAACCATGATTGTTGTCGCCTCGGGAAAATCGTTAGTGGGTAAAAAGGTCCGGGTTGTGGTCACATCGATTTTACCGACCCAGGGGGGACGGATTATTTTTACAAAAATGATCGGATAAATTTATGAAGACCCATGTCATTATTCCCGCAGCCGGCGAAGGCACGCGATTGAAAGCGGCCAGCCCCAAACCTTTGCTTTCGTTAAAAGGCAAGGAGATGCTGGTTTATTCGTTGGAAACTTTTGATAGCTGTGATTTGGTCGATGGGATTGTTGTGGTTGCCCCGCCGGAGCACTGTGGCGATTTTGAGAAAGTCATTAAAAAGTATTCCTTTCATAAACCAGTGAGGATCATTGCCGGGGGAAAGTCGCGCAGTGAGTCGGTTTATAACGGTTTAAAGGTTATCGATCCCAACATGGATTTTGTTTTGATTCATGACGCGGCCCGTCCTTTGATTTCTTTAAAAGTGGTCGAAGATTCGATCCGTGCCTGTTATTCGGCGCAAGCTGTTGTCGTCGCGGTCCCCATAAAGTCCACGGTCAAACGCACGGAACCGATGAGCAAGGACATCAACGCCACGTTGGACCGCAGTCTGCTTTGGGAAGCGCAAACGCCGCAAATTTTTGCGTATGAATTGTTGTCGCAAGCGCACCGCCAGGGTGTCGGGTTAGAGGCCACGGATGATTCTTTTCTCGTCGAGCGTTATGGCGCGAAGGTCCGGATTTTTGAAGGCGAATACAAAAATATCAAGATTACAACCCCGGAAGATTTGAAAATAGCGGAAGCCCTCTTGGGTTAGGATAGTCATAAAAATGCCTCCCGGTGAAAGTTTTTCCTGACAAGAAAGAAAACTTTCGGCGGCGGCACGGTAAAACATATGTTTAAAACCGGAATCGGATATGATGTGCATCGTTTGGTTAAAGGGCGAACACTTTTTTTAGGCGGGGTTCACGTTCCGCACAGTGTCGGTTTGGAGGGCCATTCCGACGCGGATGTGGTTTTACACGCCATTTGCGATGCGCTGTTGGGTGCTTTGGGCAAGGGCGATATCGGTGAGCATTTTCCCAATACGGACAAAAGATTTCAGAATATCGCGAGCAGCAAGCTTTTAGAAACAGTTTATGCATTGGTTTCAAAAGCCAATTATACCGTCGAGAATGTGGACACCATCATTCTCGCGCAAGAGCCCAAGATCAAGATGTATAAACCTTTGATGAAGGCCGCGATTGCCAAAGCCTTAAAGATGGATGAGGACCGGGTCAATATCAAGGCCACGACGACTGAAGGGTTAGGCGCCATCGGGCGAAAAGAAGGCATTGCCGCTTATGCGACGGTATTACTGCGCAAACGGACAAATTGTTGAACAAAGGATTAAAAGATGAGTTTTCAACATCAAGAACTCGCGCAAGGGCGGTGGTTTACGTTTTCGCTGATGGAGCAGATGGCCCATATCGGTGCTGAGGTTGGCCGTGCGATCAACTGGAAAGCCAAAGGAAATAGGCAGTACAGCCGCGGGGCTTTTGACCGGGCCTTGGAATTATTAGATTTGACGCTGGATGATCAAAAGCATCGCGGTCATACGCGGGAAATTGCCCGGGTCCGAGAAGCATTGGTTGATTATTTTTTTGGCGAAAATGAATTTGCCTCGACGGATGAGGCGTGGAATAAATATTTTTTACACTTTGCGCTCGCGGCGAGGAAAGGACGGTAGGGCGTGGGTAAGGAAAAACTGACGGATTCAAAGGCGAAATTATGACAAGTTTGCTTCTTTTTATATTTTTAGTGACGGCATTGATTTTTTTCGTTGCCTTTGCTTTTACGGGTGAGATCAAGGCGACCCAAGAGCGTGACCCCGCGGCGACGAATATGTGGGAAATCCTTTTGCTTTATCCGGGATTGCACGCGGTCATTGCCTACCGGATGGCGCATGCGTTATGGGTGAAAAAAATTCCTTTTTTGCCGCGTTTGATTTCGCAGACGTCCCGCTTTTTTACCGGAATCGAAATTCATCCCGGTGCTCAGATCGGTCAGGGATTGTTCATTGATCATGGGATGGGGGTTGTTGTCGGCGAGACAACGATTATCGGAAATAATGTGACGCTTTTTCAAGGGGTGACCTTGGGAGGTACCGGGAAAGAATGCGGCAAGCGCCATCCGACTTTGGGGGACAATATTGTCGTCGGCACCGGTGCGAAAGTCCTCGGCAACATTACCATTGGTTCCAATTCGTATATTGGCGCCAATGCGGTTGTTTTAAAGAATGTTCCGCCCAACACCACGGTCGTCGGTGTTCCTGGGCGGATCACGCGACAAGAGGGTAAAAAGTTAGACAGTGACATGGATCACATCCATGTGCAGGATCCGGTCATGGTGCATATGAAGGATTTGATTAAACGTATCAAAATCGCCGAAGAAAAGCTGGGGATTCACCGCACTGCTGAAGAAGAGAAGGATAGCAATATTGATTATATGATTTAAGGAGAGACGAAAGAAGTGATCTTCTTCGTTCGAACATATTCGCAACGCTCAGCTTTCTCTTTATTTAAAAGTCTTACGGGAAAGCTGAGCGGCTCATAAACTCGCTCGGGAAGATCACTTCTCTCGTCTCATAAGTGATATTCATGGCTATACAAATATATAATTCACTCACCCAAAAGCTCGAAGAATTAGTCCCGATTTCAGGTAAAACTATTCGGATGTATTCCTGCGGTGTCACCGTCTATGACAAATGTCATAT
>JANPFV010000145.1:0-2593 GCA_031423615.1 Candidatus Omnitrophota bacterium | reverse complement strand
ACTCAAATTATCTTCTATCAAAGAACCCGCAAGCTGCGGAAATCCTGAAAATCAAATCTCAAAGGTTCAAAGAACGCCTACAAAATTAACAAAGTCCTGACCTTAGTGAAAATATAACATATGAAAGACCAAAAAGCTACTTCAGGGGCCTTTTGAAAAAATACCCTAAACCGATAATGAATCGATCAAGGGCGAGGTTGGAATGTAAGTCTGCAAGTCCCTCATTTACGCAATGTGCAAGTTTTCCTAATCCGAAAAGTCCTTTTGAGGCTCATTTGTTTTGCGCCTCTATGGCGCTATTCGCCTAAAAAGGACTCTTCGGATTAGGAAGCATCAATCATAACAATAGATTAAAACTTGCACACGGCATTAATTTATTTTACAACGATAAACTGAACCGCTATAAAGAGTTATGTATAAGTATTTACCGTCTGGGCTGAATATCGCAGCTGCGGCACCGCTGCCAGGAGGCAAATCAGCTGTAATATCACTCCATTCTTTACCGCCATCAGATGAAAAATAAACTTTCCCCGGCGCCCCCATACTCCAAAAAACGGTACTAAAAGCAATTCTCTTCCCATTGGTCGGGTCAATGGCCAAAGCATCGGCCGCGGCGTTGGAGGTAAAGCTGATTGACTTTCTCCACGTCTGACCGTGATCATGAGAAACAAAAACTGCCGGTCCCGCAATATTTCCCGCCGCAAAAATTGTTCCCTCCGGAGCTATAGCCAGATCAAAAACCGAGCTCATTTGTTTAAAAATGCGCTCCCACGTCTTGCCGCGGTCTGATGAAACATACACGCCCCCATGTTTTCCTACCGAACCCCAAAAAATCCGCTGTGTATCCGTCGGGTCAACAGCCAAGGCATTGTAAATTTGCAAACCCTCCGGCTGTCCCGCGGATCGCCCCCACGAATAACCGCCATCCTCGGAAATATAAAGTCCCCCGCCATCATCCCCGTCGATTCCTAAATATATTTGCATGGGATTTTGGGGATCATAAGTTAAAGCGCGCGGATAACCTTGTCCCCACAGCGTATTTTTTATAGGCCGACGGCCGGGCAATCCATCCGCCACGATTTTAAAATTGACACCCCCATCTTCACTGACAATGACCTGATTAATGGATTCGCTCCACGGGGAGGACGTAGCCACAATCCGGTTTTCCGCCGGAACAATCACACGCCAAACATGACCGGCTTTCTGGGGGTCATATTGAAATGAGGGAAAAAGAGCGTGATAACTTTGGCCCTCATCAAAACTTTTTAAAAGGCCATTATCCATGGTCGAAACCAGAATCGAATCCGCAGTGACAACTATATCCGAACCGACGCTATTGGGAGCGCCGCGGATTTTTTCCGTCCATGTCACACCCCCGTCATCACTGCGAAAAATTCCCCACCAATCCGTGCGGAATAAAACATTTTTGGCAAAGGGATCCTTTTTCAAAGAAGCGATTTTGCCGCTTAAGCCGGCCCACATCCGCGTAGGATCAGCTTGCTTGTCCGGTGTTATTTTTTCAACCTCCGTGTTCCATGTCGCGCCAAAATCTTTTGAAACAAGAATCTTTCCCTTCCAACCTTGATTCACGGCCGCAAAGATTTTTATTGTCCCGTCTTCCACAACCGCCAAACGGAATATTTTTCCTTCATGTTTTCCGGTGGTCTTTTTCCACGACACGCCTTCATCATCTGAAATCCACAAATCCCCGTTGGCCGCGGCATACAAATTTTTCGCCTCGGATTTGGAAACAATGATATCCGTAAGACCTTTCAAATCCCCATTTATTTCCGACCATTTTTGCTCCTTAAGATCATATTTCTGAAAGCCGGAAGTCCCGCCGGTCAAAATATTTTTTTCGTCATGATCAAAATAAATCACGGTTAAATTTTCCTGCTGGCCAAGACCAAGCTTTTGCCAATGTTCGCCTCCGTCTGTGGAACAAAAATCTTCGCCGCTTTGGGTGGCTATGCACAAATTCAAAGGATCTTTAGAAGAAATGGCGATCGGACGATAATTCTTGGGACGTTGAAATTTGATTTGCTTATGAGCATTGTCCGTCTCTGACCAGGACGCACCGGCATCGCGAGAAACATAAATCCCGCCTGCCGTCGCCGCATACAGCATATTAGAATCTGAAGGCGCGACCGCGATTGCGGCCACCAGTAAGTTCTTCAAACCTTGCGTGGCAAAATGCCAATTTTCCCCCAAATCATCGCTTCGCCAGATTCCCGCCACATCCGAAGTCAAATAGACACGATCTTTGACCAAAGGATCCCACTCTAAATTAGGAAAGCATCCTCCGCCTTCCCATCCCACAAATTCCCAATGCGGATTTTCTTGAGCAAACAGATTTACGGCCGTAAAAAGAAAAAGGCTGATGATCAGAATAAAATTTTTAATAAACATGGCCAGTATTTTACCACGAGAATAAATTTTTTAATTTTTTCATTCGTTAATTCCTAAATAGAAAGTCAAAAAAAGAGATAAAAAAGAAGCCTCCGTCGTTAGAATGGTTGTATGAGCAATCACTAACAATCACCCAATGGGTGAAAACGGAGGCAATAATGAAATTAACAAAGAAATTAGCGCA
>JANPFV010000144.1:0-12905 GCA_031423615.1 Candidatus Omnitrophota bacterium | reverse complement strand
ATGTCCGGCCGATATATGGGAATATCCCGACATTTCCGGAACCAACCGTTTGACCTTGCCGGCCGGCGGTCCGGGCAGTGCGCCGTATAATTCCTCACAAAGTTGGTGTCTTGATACCGCCAATAGTGGCCGGCCAAACGATCCGCCATTATTGGTTGACCCTATTCCCGGTTTGCCAAAACTTTTTGTTAACGACAATGATTGCGCAATCAACTATGCCGCTCAAGGGTCGCCGGATTTGAGTCAATATGTCGGGAAAGCCAATGGAACAAGTTTTTATGGCGGCTGGAAAAAAGGGTCGGATAGGTATTGCAGTCACACCGCGGGTGTCAATTATGCTTGGGATTGTCCTAAAAGTATCGGTGGGGCGATTCCGCCGACGACGACCGCAAATCCACAGTGCGGACAGCCGGGGGCCGCACCGGCTTCTCAGTGGCCCGACGACATGATCGATCAAATCGTTTATGGTTTGCCTGCACTTTATCAATTTGAAGAAACGCTTTGGAAGGCGCAGGATCACGGGGGAATGAAAGTCTTGGCGGAAAAGTTTGTAGATTGGTATGGAAGTGTCACTCAAGGCCAATTATTTGCGAATGGGATTGCGGATTGGATAGAGCCGCCTTGTTTGGACGTTAACAATTGCCCGGGAAGTTTTACAAAGCTCGCGCGGCCTGGTAAGCTCTATATTTGGCGCGAAGAATTACAGTGGATCAATAAACAAATTCAAGAATGGCTGGTGCCTGCTGCCGGCGATCCGGAATATGTGGGTACGACGGCTTTTGGTCCGGGTGCGACGTGGTGCTTGCCGCCCAATATTGTTTTTCCGGGTATTTCTCCGGATGCAAATCAAAATATTCCTCTTGATGAGCAAGCTACTTATGATGTCAATGGAAATGGAGTGCGCGGCGATGTGGCTGATGTCATTGCTTGTCTTAAGTGGAATGCTGAAAATGTTCATGCTTATCCTGCCGCCTTAGGCCTTCAACCGGCAAAAG
Source organism: Candidatus Omnitrophota bacterium (assembly GCA_031423615.1). Classification (GTDB taxonomy): domain Bacteria; phylum Omnitrophota; class Gorgyraeia; order Zapsychrales; family JANLHA01; genus JADLGJ01. The sequence goes on along the minus strand of JANPFV010000144.1, from coordinate 11,910 downwards.
GCAATGCCGAAAAGTTTCAAACTTGCCACGATCACTGTGGGGCCGCCACATGCACCAATGTTTTGCCCCGGTCCCTGGTGCCTGATTTTTATGACCCGGTCAAAATGCCGGTTTTTACTTCTTATCCTGCTGATGAAGCGAAGTTCAACGCCTGTTTGGGGGCCCAGACTATTCAGCAGTGCAGCGATAATTGCAAAAACGGTGTTATCCCGTCGGGAAACCCGTATGCGGCTTTGCCGGTTTTTCAAGATCCAATATTACAAAATATTGCTAGAATTGATTCATGGTGTTTAAGCAATCCGGATCAAATTGCTCAAGGGTACTGCAATGGCAATAACATGGTTGGCCATCAAGCCGATCTCTATTGTCAGGCTATCAATGGACAACCCCAAAATGATCAAGCGTGTCGCTGTTCATGGGCGAATGATTGCGCGGGCATAGCTAGCCAATGCGCTCCGTATTGTACTGCTTCCGGCTTATGCGGTATGAATTATCGAAATAAAGTCAACGACCAATTGCTTCTTTCCAAAGGGCCTTGTTTGGATCCGAATTCGCAATTTCTAGACATCATTCAACAGAGCGCCGATGAAGCCAGGATCCAGGTTGCAAAATTAAAACACCGCGCTGATTATTTGCAGGCCAGGTATGACGAAGCCATGGCCTTGTCTAATGACACAGCTAATCCGCGCATGGACCCCACCAAGCCCGACGGTATTTTAACGGTGGCGATTAAGAATATCACGGCCTTCTTGGATAATGGAACTCCTTTGGATTATACCGATTCCCCGGCGGAAAGAATCATTCAGGCACGCATCAATCATATGCAAGAAATCTCCGGTGATTTACCGTCCTTCGCGATTTATGTTTGGCAGGACAAGGATGCGGACTCTCTTAACCGGGCCGGTAATCCCCGGTGGGGAACAGGCGAGGGATATTGGCATGCGGTGAAAGTACAGGTCAGCATGCCTAAGCGTTGCGGAGGGAATTGTCTTGCAATAGGTTGGCCTAAGGTTCATTCTACCGAAAGCGGAGGCGGGTTTTTGGAAGGGACCAAGATTTGTTATGACTTAATAAATCTGGATGGGATAACGAAAGCGCGTGTTATCCGTTACGATCAGGATAAAGATTTAACCGGATTATTGTTTCCCGGCGGCCAAAGGATTTGGGAATCCCGTTTCAGTCATCCGCAAAGCGGAGCCCCCGACCCTACCGGGATCCGGGGAACGTGTTCGGGCATGTTCGATCCCGATCTCGCGCGATGGCTTAATACCCCGGGAAATCCGCGCAGCACTATCGGCGCGGCATTTATGCTCGACCGGGTTCCCGGCGATTTAACCGACGGCAGTAATTATTCCAACTGCTGGTTAAAAGTCCACCGCGACTTGTTGGCGCATGGGATTCAGAGTGAGTCTTGTGCAAGATATTATATGGTCGATGACGGCCACACGGGTTTCCGGGTCAAATTTGTCCCTTGTGATAATTGGTAAGATAAAAAAATGAAAAATTGTCAAAAAGGTTTTTCTACCGTCGAACTGGTCACGGTCATAGTTGTGATTCTTGCGGTATTGATCGGGTTTGGCGGCTATATCAAACGCGCTTTGGCGGGTCGATGGAAAAGCGCGGGAGAGGCGTTTGGACAACAGAAACAATATGATCCGCGCGGATTTGGTGTCGCCGGTGCAAACGGCGGAACGCTGGACTGTTTTTATGATCAACCTAGCCGTCATTGGATTGATGAAAATTGTTACCGGTCTCATCAGTGCGACTGTACCTTTATAAAAGCCGACGGGCATCCGCTTCCGGAACACCAGAGTCGGTGTATCGATTGCAAAATCGGTTGCCAAAACGATGTGCAGTGCCAATGATATATTTTGTAAAAATTTTATGTGAGGAATGAAATGACCCTTGTCATGATTTTTGTTTTTATGACGGTTGCGCTGATTGGTTTTGCTGTTATACCGATGGTCTACAATTCTTCCGTCGCCTTCAGTCAGAAGCGGGCCCATATGATGTCAAATCGTTTGGACCGCATGATGCCTAAGCAGCAGATCCAAAAGATTTTGCAGCTGTATCTCTGGGCGCCGATTTGCCTTGCGGCTTTATTGTATTTTGTGATCGGGGATTCAATTTTGCGGTGGTTTGGTTTGGCGGGCGGAGTTATCATCGGTTTGATGCTGCCCGGATTTTATGCAAGATTTCTTCTTTTGCAAAATAAAACCAAATTTAATAACCAACTTATCGATGCTTTGATGATCATGTCCAGTTCATTTCGCGGCGGATTGAGTCTTATCCAGGCGATGGAAGCTGTCGTCGATGAAATGCCCGATCCGATCAATCAGGAGTTCTCTACGGTTCTAGGCGAAAACAAAATGGGTGTTTCCCTCGATGAGGCCTTGAACCATTTGTATAATCGCATGCCGTCTTCCGCTTTGCAACAATTGATCACCTCGATCCTTCTCGCTCGCGAAACGGGTGGAAACTTGCCGGTTATTCTCGAGCGTATTATTCTTGTCGTTCGCGAGCAAAAAAGAATTCAGGGCCAGATTGAAACATTGACCCTGCAGGGGAAAATCCAAGGGATCGTCATGTCGATGTTACCGGTGGGTTTTTTCTTGATTATTTATTCTTCTAATCCGGGGTTTTTTGATCACATGTTTGTTTCTAAGGTCGGACGCGGTTTGCTGGTTTATGCGGCAGTTTCCGAGACGATCGGGGCTTTTATGATTTGGAAGATCAGTACCTTTAAAGATTTTTAAAAGTGGGAGTCCGGCGATGTTGTATTTTATTTTGACGCTTTGTTTTGTTTCGGGATTCAGTTTTATTTTGGGATTTTTCCCTCTGGAATGGGAAACCCGGCCGACTCTGAAATCTTTTGGATACGAAATTCCCAAGGCCACGAAAAAATTCAAATTTTCGTTGATCCGCACCATCGCTTTGTTTAATAAGCCCTTTTGTCAGGGAATTATTCGACAAAGATTGATCAAGGACCTTAGCATTGGCCATGTTCCTATTACGCCGGAAGAATTTTTTCTTGCTAAGGAAGTTCTCATCGTCGCTATTTTAATAGTGACCTATCCTATGATTAAGCCCGACATGATAACTTTTTGGTTATCGATGTCCATTGCTGTCGGTTACATGGCCCCGGAATATTGGCTTAAAGGTAAAATTAAGCGTGTCAAAATGCTCATGACCAAGGAAATGCCCGATGCTATTGATCTTTTGGGGCTTTGCGTAAACGCGGGTTTGGATTTTATGCTGGCATTAAAATGGGTTGTCGAGAAATCCCCTCCTTCCATTATTGTCAGTGAACTAAACGTTCTTTTGCAGGAGATAAATGTCGGGAAAACAAGGCGCGATGCTTTGCGCGACATGGCGCAGAAATATGACGTTCCTGAAATGGCGAGTTTTTCTCGGACATTAATCCAGGCTGATAAAATGGGAACTTCAGTTTCGGAGGCCCTGACTCGTTTGTCCGAAGATATGCGTCTTTCCCGTTTTCGCCGGGGCGAACAGTTAGCCATGAAGGCCCCGCTTAAGCTTTTAGTTCCGCTTTTGTTTTTTATTTTTCCGGTTGTGGGGGTTTTGGTTGCCGGACCAATCTTATTGCAATTTATTGAAACCAACCCCATGGATCAAATCGGCGGGAAGTCAAAATAGTTTAAGTTTTATTGTTCTTAAATGTCCAATCTTGTGTTTTTATACAGATTGGACATTTATTTTGCCATTTTATATTAGAATTTATAAAAAATTCCTCTCGAAGACCGAAAAAATATTTGTGGTATCTTTATGTATAAAGGAAAAAATTTTACAGCCTTAAAATGGATAAATTACAGCTAAATTTTCATTTTGAAAATAATTTTTAACAAAAATTAAAAAATTTATTGGTTTAATTCGTAAGTATTTGTTAAATAATAAGATATATTCCAAATTATTTTCTAGCATTGCTTGCCATATATTATATGTATGTTATACTCATTTTGTAACCAGCAAAAAATCTCTGTTCTAATCAATCGCTAAAATTAGTGAGCAAAGTGAGAAAAACCAAACTCATTTCTATTTTATTTATTTTTCCTTCCATTTCTCGGATGATGCGGGAAATTTATAGCACACTTTTTGTATCTCTTATTGGCGGTATCACGGGTGAAATTAAAGGGAATTTTTCCTCACCAGTTTTTGCCGCTTCAATCTCAGCTTGCAACGCCAAATTTCAAATTGGACGTTATTTAGCAAGCAAAAAACCATATATAATATAAATATGCGCCCTGAATTCCAAAAAGAGGACGTTATATTATCAGATAATAGTAATACTATTAGTGATAATATTATTGTCCAATCTGAATTGGAAACTCAAGGACATTTTCAAAGCCGGTTCAAAGCATGGTTGCGGGTTGTTTCCGCAATTGTGCTTTTTGTATTTATTCCGGACCAAGTTAGCTGGGCGTTCAATTACCAACCATCCGTTATCTGGGGTGAAAAAAATCCTTATCAAAAAGTTGTTGAGAAAGGTTCTTCGGCTGAAACGATTATTTCCGCTCGTTTAGCTTTGGGCATTCACGATATTCTTAAAAAAATTGCTTATCGCGAAAACGCTCAGATCGATCTTGGTCTTTCCGGTTTTACTCCCAAAGACGGAAAATCTTTTGAACGCCATTTAAAAGTTCCCGCAAAAATCGCTGTCAATGAAGGTCACATCATGCTGGTTAATGCGTGGCTGAATAATCCTAATATTCATCCACTCAATTGCGGTGTTTACGCCTTGAGAGATCTTTTATTGAATCGCGGCATCGCCGCTAATCTTGAAGAATTGTCAGTCGCAACTTTGGCCGTAGACCTTTTAAACGATATTGTCCGGCCCGGCGAAACAAAACTCAAAACATCGCTTTATGCGATTGACCAAGTTGTGAAAGGTTATGATTTGCCCTTTACAGCGATTAAGGTCAAGCCCGCGGATGTTCTTAAGCTCAAAACACCTTTTATCGCCAATTACGGTTCAGAACATTTTGTCACGGTTCACGGAATCGATGATAAAAAAGTTCATTTCACCGACAGCGGAAAGTTACGCGTTCTTCCGGCGGATGAATTTATTGTGGACTTAAGCGGTTTTGTTTTGGCGCCGGATGTTCAAAAACAAGATATAGCTTACGAGACAGTTTCCGAAAAGGCGCAGGCTTTTGTTTGGGGAAATAAATGGGTGGATCATTCCAGCGAAAGACTTATCTTTTTGGAAGATAACAGCGATGATTTCGGAATGTTTATTTTTAAGATGGCCATGGTTTTACTCCCGGTTTATTTTGTTGAAGTTGGTCCGGGATTGACTTTGGCTCAGGCGCAGGCCAATGCTTTTGCAAGGGGCTTGATTGCTATGGCCGCCGCTGATTTGGCCCAGAGCATTACCGCGCTTTGCGTGTCCGAAGGCGTGTGCAGTGCCGATATGGGTTTTGTATTAAACATTGCTATGTCAGTTGGTTTTACTACTTTGGGCGAAGGCATTACATCGGGATTGGTACAGCCCAGTCTTGAAAACACCATAGCCGCCGCACAAGATTTGGAAATGGCGGAATTGGGTGATGCCTGGCGTAATGCCGAGGCAATGGCCGCGAGTGCGCCAGAGAGCGCTCTCTCGATGGCCCCGACGGTCGAAGCGGGCGCTCTGTCTCAAGCCGGCGAAACCTTGCTCGATCAAGGAGTGCAGATCGATAATGTTTTTAAGGACGTCACCTTTGGCGATATCAGTGCTCTCAAATTCAGTATGGATTTGGCGGGAAATTGGGTGGCTGATGCCACCAGTAGTTTAGGTTTTAATATTGCGCCTCCGGCAATTTTTAATCAGGTGGCGACCAATGCCGCAACCGGCGTTCAGGCCGCCCAAGTTGCTTCCGGTTTTGATTTTAAAAAATTTATGACAAAGCATTTTGGCGGTAATGGTAGCAAATTATTGAGCTGGGACCAAGCATGGAAAAGACTTCCCAGTGCTATCGGGATAGGCCTGATCAATGGGTTTGTAAAAGTCCAGTTGGCAAAAATTTTGGAACCTCTTTTGAAGGGTTTGGATCCGTATTTGAAACAGGCCATTCTGGGAATTGCCACTTCCGTTGCCGCAGAATACGCCATGGTGGGTGCTTCGGAATTCTTTGGTCTTGAAGCCAAGAAAATGTTGGGGCTTGGTCAAAACGGAAAAGATGTGGCTAACCAAGAATTAATTACTTCATTAAATGCGATGAAGGCGCAAGACATTGATAACGGTGGAGACGTAACTTCTCCCGATTATCGCGCGACAGCCGGAAAACTTGCCAGGTCATTCTTAGGCTCGGATTATTATCAAAATTCAGGCAAGAATTTTATTCCCGATTCTTTGCAAAAATCGTTGGCAAAATTAAACGGCAATGTCATGGGCCGGTTGATCGGGGTTTTGGGCAGTGTTGTGGCGCGTAAAACTTTTGCTATGTTTGGAAATAGTTTTGGCCCCAATAGCTTGGCTTCGCAGGCGATTGGAGAAGTGGGAAGCTCCTTGGCTGGATTGTTATACCACAATTATAACGGAACTCTGGGTTTTGAAAACAAGGTCAAGGTTTTTGAAAGTCAGGCTGATGGCGAAACGGTCGGTTATTATCTTATAAATTCATCCGGTAAAGTGGAAGTGCTTGACGTCGATCCCGTAACTGGACAGATCGACCCCTCGAAAGGAAAGATCGAAAAGACCTACAATGCTAACGGCGAAGAGGTCATTTATTATTCGCAGAAAATTGATTTTAAAAAGCAATTGTCCTCGTTGGCCGTTCAAGGCGCTTTTGGAACCCTCGTTGCATTGGCCCTCGATAAGGCCGAGGCGCATTTTTATGATGATCCTAAGCATCCTCCCAAGGCCAGCGACATCGCCGCCTTCCGCATGGGAATGGTATTGATTAACGCCATTCGTTTGGGCGTGATACAGCAATATGTCGCGGGACTTCCCGAAGCCCAAAAAACCCGCGAGGGTGCCGCAATCAGTGACGATAAGGCCAACACCTTGGCAACCATAGCCGCAAACGATAAGGTTGCTATCGCCGTAGCCAATGGCGTCAGTGCTGACGGCGATCTGGAAGCCATTTATGTCGAGACGTATAAACAAGTTTTTGAAAATTCTAAGGCAGGTCAAAAAGTCGATCAGAATTTCTTTATCAACGGGGTATCAAATGTGCTCAATGGATTGGGCCGTAGTTTAGCCCAGTCCAGTCTTTTTGGCATGGTGCCTCAGGGTGAAATCGGCTGGGCCTCTCCCCGCGCTTTTGATAGCAATGGGGATCCTACCGGTGTTTATGATGCCAATGGCAATCCGGTTTTTGATTATCGTCATTCTTTTACCCCCGGTGTGGTAAGGGCCAATGCTTATATGGACGAATGGAGCCGCGCAACCGGCTGGTCTTTGGCCACATTGGATGAACGCAAAACGATTGCCGAAAGAACCCGCGCCGATGGCGACAAACTGATCGCTGATTTGTATAAAAGCGGAGCGAGTGATGCCCAGATCAAGGATCAGATGCGGGTCAATGACATCAATGTGAGAATGCAGTTGGCTCTTTTTGATTATAAGCTAAAATCCCGTTCCAATGATTACTGGCTGGGAGTATTTAATACCAATGTGTCCGGAGGATTTTTAAGACCCGACCTTTATCAATCGGGAAGTATTTTTGCCAGCATTAAAGCCTCGGTCGAATTTTTAATTTTCAGCCAAGTCACCGATCCTGAAAAGCGGGCCTTCTTCCGCGATGTTCTCGGGTTTACGGTGCGCGATATCCGTTCGATGGAAAATCCCAAAGGTGTATTTAAAATGGTTTTCACCAATACACCCGAAGACAAAATGGTGACGAGATTTTATGCCCCCGGAAAAAACGCCTGGAGCGAAAACAACCGCTGGGAAGGGGTCGTTGATTCGGGGAACCGCAATTCTCTTTCCTTGCAACCAACATGGTCATTTCGGTATGTGGGTGAGCCGGCGGAATTTAATGCGGCCTACTGGGGTGCTGAAAAGTCAAACGTAGAAAAATTCAAAGATTTTGCGGTGAGCAGGGGCGCCGCAGTGATTTTCAATGAAGAGGACCGCAAAAATTATTCGAGTATTGTAGACAATCTGGAGAATCAGAAAGCCTCGTGGACTCCGGAGGAAATGCAGGTCCTTAAAACGAAGTTGCAGGAAAAATTCGGGACAACGGATGAAAAGAAAATTAATGATGAAATTGCCTTTATCAAATCCGTCGGGCTTTCTTTTGCAGGGTACGAAGCCGTTCAAAAAAGTTTCCCGGATGTTTCCAATAAATTTAAAGAAGCCGCCCAAGTCTATCTCGGCCAATTGAATAATGCGCAAAACATGGGAATGTTTTTAAGCATCCCTAGAGAAGCGGATGTCAATGCTATGTTGCCTGTCATGGCTGGAGGGACCATGGCGTTTAATCGTATTTTCAACGGAGGATTCCACACCGATGTGGCTTTTCGCGGCCTTCCTCTCTTGATTGGTTTTGTCGACGGGAATGGCGATGATGACCGGTTTAAAGCCGGATTGAAGCTCAGTTTTTCGCAGGATGCAAATTTAAATCTTACCAATATCAGTCTCCGCCCCATCCTTCCTCTAACCAATGCCCAGGCAGCTAACTTTGAAGCCGCGATGGAGAAAGTCAAAGCCGGGGCTGATCCTGTTGAGGCTTTTAAAGCTATCGGTGTTTCTAAAGAGCTGGCCCAATTGATCGCTGCTATGGATCCGCTTACACAAGCCTTGGCCGTGGCTCGAGTTGAGAACTCAATGACGGTCTCGGCCAATAGCACCGAAGGACCACGCAGGATTGTTTACAATGCTTCCGCATTTTTAGCCGAGCCTTTTGCGGCCGCGGCTGCGGAGAGTGTTAGACAAACCATTGACCAAGTTGATGGAATCACTCCTGAAGAACAGATTAAAATTTATAATAATTTGATCAATGCCGCCAACGCCGCTCCCGTGAGTGATTCGCCCGACCGCACTGCAATTGTCAGAGGAACCCAACCCTTTCTCACGACCCGCTCTTTTATAATGGCTTATAACGAGGCAACGGGATGGAAGACGAAATTTCTCGATGTCAATATGGTTGTGATCGCTTCGAACATGGACAGAAGAGGCATTGGATATAATCAGAGAATTTTTACGACAAAGAATATTGCAGAATTGCATCCCGGCAGGAATGAAAATGTCGACATGAAGAATATGATGGAAACCCAAGGCGTTACGCTTCCGGCCGGGGTTACGGTAACAAATGGTTTTGGCGGTGAATTTCAAGATGGGGCTGTGCCTTATCCTGCCTTTGGTCCGGATACCTTAGTCAGCAATCCTTTCACCGGATTTCCTTCTTACAATGCCGCAAGTCTCTTCAATGTTCTTAATCTCCACAACGCTCCTTATCTTTTTAATGGCCTAAATAATCTTTTGCCTTTTAATCTTACGCTGACAAGTCCTAATGAAGCCGCCGCAAAACAAGCCTTTGTAAAAAGCGGGGTGGATGTTCCTGCGGAAATCAACAAGTTGCAGGCTTCGCCACTTTCCGAAAAGTCTTTGATGAATGTCACCTTGAATGCCGACGGGACATTGGCGGCTACCCCGGATGCGTTTACTTATAAAGGTTATTTGAAAGCTCCTTCTAAGGAAAATGCCGCCCGCTATAATATTTCTATTCAACAACTTTTATATCAACGTCAAGAGCCGGGAGCCGGCGGTTCCGCGGACTGGACGCCTTATGCCTTAGCCGGTATGGGGACGGTCGACCGTAAATTACAGATTTTAAATCCCAATCTCAACGTGGTTGATTATTCAATCCCGGGAACCCAAGTCCCGGTTCAGTATGACCAGAGCGGGCTTAAAGCGATTTTAAATAACGGCATTCTCTTTAATATGGGAAATGCGGGTTTAAATCCTTTAAGTCAGGCGGTGATTGGCCGTTTGGGTGAAAACGGCGGGATCGTTGTTCCCGGAATCATATTGCGTAACGCCGCCATAGTTATGAATCCTAAAACCGGTCCGCGTGTTGAAAAATTGGCCGGTACCGACGGCGCAATTTATGAAATATTTACCGGGGTCAAAGATCACGGCGTGAAAACCCCGGAAGGAGAAGAGGTTCTTCATTTTAATGAGATGACGTATGCGATTTCGTCCGTGGATAATAAGATCACCAAAGGTTTTGGCGGACAATTTTCCGGAGAGGCCGGTTTGGGGGCCATTCAAATAAAATATTATAGAGGCGAAGGCGCGGATACGGTTATTGAAAAAATCCAAAAGTATTACGCCGCTCTTTCCGCCGGGGAAAGAGAAGCTTATTTAAATGGTTTGGATATCGGTGACCCGCACGCGAGCGAGGCGCGTTTATTTTTAGCGCAAGGCCCTCATGTTCTTCAAATCCGCTCGGGTACTTATTATGCCGATCAGGTCGCTATTGTCGACGGTAAATTTACCTTTACCCCCAAAAACGATCAGGAAATTTTCGTTTTGACCTTGCATAACCGTAATGCCTTGGGAGGCATGTCAACCCAAGAGATATGGGACACCCTTCTTCTTCTTGCCACCGACGTGATAAATCCCACGACGCACAATAAAGTTATCGACCGATTCAACAAGGGTTTGGGGCCTGCCCAAGACCAACCCGAAAAAGCCAAAGCCGATTCTAAATTGTCTCCCGGTAAAATCACAATCAGCGGTTGGGATGTTCCTTTCTTTAATATTGCCCGCGGCCGCGTTTCGGTGGGGATGAATATCGAATCCGGCGAAGTGACCACGCTTCTCGAGCCGGCTCTGGAACGTTTGGTTCAAGATAAGAAAACACATAAAGTTTTAAGTACGGATGTGATTTTAAAAGATGCGCCTTTCCAATTGATCACCCGCGCCCCCGGAAACGGTGTCATGTTAATCATGGGAAATTCCAATACCCAGGGTGATGTGGGTCTGGGCTTTAATAAAGGAAAACTGGCGGCTTTGCCACTGGATAACAAAGGCGGATTAACCGCGTTTGGGATTTTGGGCCGCGGCGCTTTGCAAGAAGGCACCCAGCAAGTCCAGATGTTTGCCACGGTCTTTGCTAAAGATGGCTTGGGCGGCCGCATGGGTTATGACCCGGAAAAAGGTTTGCTGGTTTTATCATCCCGCAAGAGCAATAATTTTGAAGTGGGAGCAGGGAATTATTTGTTGACTAACGGTGTGGGCAAAGATCCGCTTACCTTAATAATAGGCGGGCTTAAAGTTGAACAATCCGGCAAGATTGCTTTATTGGGCACCAAAGGGTTTTATTACAATCCCACCTTGCAACAAAAAGCTGAACTGGACATGACGGCGCCTAAAAACAAGCAAGGGGAACAAAGCCATATTGCCGGCAGTACTCCTACCATTGCTTTTGCCAATTTCGCGGGCAAGAATCGCGGCGTATTGGAAATCGGTCAGCACGGATTTAAGGGGCAGTTCGTGCTTTATTTTGATGCCAACAATATTTTTGCGGAGTCCCGAAACGGGCTTTATTTCACGTCGGACAGTCAAATCCGTCTGGCCTTGAAGGAAGGGCATCCTCTGGGCTTTATTATTTCTGAAAAAGGAAAAGACGGAACCTTTATCAATCAGGAGAACACGGTGACTCAAGCCACTGATCCCAAGCGCTTGGCCTCATTCGGGTTTGGCGACGGCGGACGCAAATTTTATAACGCCAGCGGGGTTTATCGCGCCACCGGAAAAATGAATTCCAACTGGGAAGGATTGGGAGTCCAAATCAAGAATTTGGATGATCACGGTATTTTTGTCAGCGATAAGAGCGGAAAATTACAATATACACTCACGGATTCAAAGGGTGATGTTTCCGTCCGGGGAGAATATTATGTGACCGCCCAAGGGACGATCGTTGACGGCCGCACCATGGATCCCAAAGACCGCCGGCT
>JANPFV010000143.1:0-2152 GCA_031423615.1 Candidatus Omnitrophota bacterium | reverse complement strand
CAAATCCAACGGGAAAATAAAGCTAAGTATCGAAAGGTTCTTCTCCAAAGGTAGGTTCTTCTCCAAAGGTAGGGGCAGCAGTGTTTCTGCTAGCTACAATATGCCTTTACTCTAATTCTATAATTCGGTTCTTCTCCAAAGGTAGGGGCAGCAGTGTTTCTGCTAGCTACAATATGCCTTTACTCTAATTCTATAATTCTCAAAGTTATGCATTCCGTAGGCTCTGTTTTGTATCTCATCCATTCTTCGATGTAAACCCTCCGTGATGGAGTTGGTTTTACTAAACCTCCACATTCTCACGATCTCTTCAGACCAATTTTCCAAAGTATTTCCAAGCGTTTCTAGATTTTTAAATTTCGAGGTTTTTAAAGCCCCAATAGCGTCTAAAAATTTCTTAATCGCTTCCATCGCAGCTTCTTTTCCAGAGACCCTCGTTAAAATGATTTTCATTAATTCCTGCTTAAAATCATACACCGCTTTCACCGCCGGATTTTCGGATAAATAGCGCTCCAAATTTCTTCTGGATTTGTCTTTCATCTCAGACCACTGATGCATCCGCATCATGTACATCAATCCTCGGCTTTTTCTGCCAACAGCATCTAGCTCTGACCACGCTTTTAAAAAATGATGATTCACTAATCTCACCACGTGAAAACGGTCCGCCACCACCATCGCTTTTGGAAAATAATCCCTGGCGATTTTTCGGTACGTCTCTGATAAATCCATCACGATCACCTTGCAATTATTTTTATCCGGCAATTTCCGCAAATACTTGCCCAGATTGGATTCCGTCCTGCCAAGGGTAATATCAAATACCGTGTGTTTTTGCAGATTCACAAGAGTTGTTTGATATCCCAATTTCTTGCTAAACTTCTTCTCATCAATTCCTAAAATCTTTGGACAGCTCGCATTTTTGTGCTCGCTAAATTCCCGCTCTAAATATTTTTTGTAATACCTGCCAACCGTCGCCTCTCCTAAACCCAGTCTCTGCGAAACTTTGAGCACTGACGTCCCGTCATGATGCTTCACCGAGACCTCGTCTTTAAACGGCTCTGTGGATCTCTGGTAAGGTAAAATTCCAGGTAATCTTTGATTGAAATATTTTTTGCAATCCCTGCAATAAAATTTGAAAGTCTGAACCATCAAAACGCTCTTCGCCAGGCCGATGCTGTGATGTTTTAAAACCCGGCTAAATCGCTCTTTTTTCCTCAAGTTCAAAGACCTGCAATGGACACATTCTGTGCGGCCCGTGTATTCAGCTAAGATTTCGATGAACTTGGTTCCCTGATAGGAAATGATTTTATAATCTGGCAAGCCAATGATAGATTCGTGCTCGTTCGGGGGCATTTGGGGTTCCTTTTGTTAAAACGTTTCTTAGTAAAAACATTCTAACAGATTCCCTGACTGCCCCTGTCATTGAGGGAGAACCAAAAGGACCTGTCAGTGCATCGCAGTTTACAAGAATGATGACGGGAGAAAATAAAAAATAAATATTTTTTTCTTCTCCCAAAACCAATACACGACCCGGTGGCTCATAGGCCTTTAGGGATTCATTTTATCCAGCGAGATTTTCTTAAAACCTGTCATTTTCAAAATTAGACAAATTTATGAGATTTAAAAAAATTCAAAATAACTTCGATTCACAGCCGGAGGTGCAGTCATTATCGCGACCTTTCGAAAGCATTCAGGATTTTGAACTGTGCATGAAGTTATTTGGTCCTATTCAATTGGCTGAGTCCCAAGATGAAAAACCGGCCGAGTTTTCACTCAGCCTAATGCGCCCTGAAAGAGGCCTATTTAAAAATTATTTGATCGCCGGGAATCAAGGGGTTTTGGAACTTAAATTTGCAGTCAGGCAGACTCATATCAAGAACAAGAAAGTTAGGTTATCAGTAGATGCTGGTATTAGTTCTCCGATTTTAGCAGCAACTTCAATTCGGAACTAATAATTCTCTTCGATAACATTGCAACTAAGTGGGACGCACTCTCCTTAATATCGCTCGAGCAGTTATCACAATTTAAGGAGATATTCTTAAGTAAAATAATTTCGTTAATATAAGGATCGTCAAAATGATTTACACATGCCGGAAGTCCTTCAAGCAACTTGTATTCGAAGGGGATGGGGCAATTAGAGTGATTGGCGCCTGTTACA
>JANPFV010000142.1:0-2930 GCA_031423615.1 Candidatus Omnitrophota bacterium | reverse complement strand
GGATCCAAGGTGCTAGTTCTACAGCCGCTAAACGGGTCAATTCTGCTAAAGACTTTTTGGCCAAAATATAGGAAACGTGCGTGCTTTTATTTTTATTGATATTGGTATCCAAGATGTTGACAATGCAACCCTGAGAAATATTTTTAGCAAATTGGCTCATCAGGATAAGGGGCGCGGTCAAGTTAAGGGCCATTTCACGGTCTAAATCTTTAAGATCACAGTCTTTCAGTGTGGATTTTTCGAATATTGAAGCGTTATTAATCAGGAATTTTAAATCAGAAAAGGTCTTAAGGACGGTGGGCAGTAAATTTTCTACCGCCACTTGATTTGCCAAATCGGCCTGAAAAATCTTGCAACGGCCTTTGTTCTTGTGGATTTCTTTTGCGAGGCTTTCGGCTTCTGCTCGGGAATTGTTGAAATGTATAGCAATAGAATAATCTAAATTGGCAAGATGAACGGCCATTGTTCGTCCGAGGCGTTTTGCCGCGCCGGTAATGAGAACGGTTCCTTTGGTTTTTGGGGGCATTTTAACCAATCAAGCTTAGGAATTCGGAGCGAGTTGAACCTTGACTACGAAACTGGCCAAGCATGCAAGATGTTTTCATTAGTGAATTTTGTTTTTCGACCCCGCGCATCATCATGCACAAGTGACGCGCTTCTATGACGACTCCAACACCCTGCGCTTTTGTCACATCCATGATGCTTTCTGCGATTTGTTTGGTCAAATTCTCTTGAACCTGTAAGCGGCGCGCGAAAATATCGACTATGCGGGCGATTTTAGAGAGGCCTATGATTTTGCCCTGAGGCAGATAACCCACATGACACTTCCCGAAAAAAGGTAACAGATGATGTTCACACAAAGAATAAAGTTCAATGTCCTTAACAATGATCATCTCGTCATTATCCGATTCAAAAATGGCATTGTTCACCACCTTTTGGATGTCTTCTTTATATCCTTTGGTGAGGTATTGAAAAGCCTTTGCCGCGCGAAGGGGAGAAGCACGCAATCCCTCTCGGTTGGTATCCTCACCTATGTCTTCAATCAATTTTTTAAAAATCTGTTCCATGGTTTTTCCTTGGCTAAATTAATGATGCAAAATCTTAGCATAGGCCTCGGACAAAGTCAAAAACAACTCCTTTTCAGGTCGACGGTACAAATATTTTTGCTGCCAAAGTCACGTG
Source organism: Candidatus Omnitrophota bacterium (assembly GCA_031423615.1). Lineage (GTDB taxonomy): Bacteria > Omnitrophota > Gorgyraeia > Zapsychrales > JANLHA01 > JADLGJ01. The sequence continues at coordinate 1,748 of JANPFV010000142.1, read as the reverse complement.
TCGTGCTATAATCTCAACACATTTATAAAAATGTTTTATAGCTCTGAATTTTAAATCATGTCTACCCCTCTTGTCGATTATCACATGCACACTCCTCTCTGCGGCCATGCCGTGGGAGAACCGCGGGAATATGTCATGCGGGCGATTGAAGCCGGTCTGACCGAAATCGGTTTTTCCGACCACGCTCCTCTTTTTGCTTTCGCCGATCCCGGAATCGCGATGCGTTTGGATCAGCTTCCCCATTATCATAAGATGATTGAAGATGTCCGCGCGCAATTTGCAAAAAAGATTTCTATTAAGGTGGCTTTAGAAGCCGACTTCATCGTCGGATGCGAAGATAAAACCAAAGACATGCTGGCCGCTTACTCCTACGACTACATTATCGGGTCCGTTCATTTTATTGACGGTTGGGGCTTTGATAACCCTTTTTCTCTTCACAGCTGGAACGGACAAAATATTGACAAAGTTTACCGGGCTTATTACAAACTTTTGCGCTTGAGCGCGGAATCCAAACTTTTTGATATTATGGGTCATGTGGATTTAGTTAAGAAATTTGGCCACCGACCGACGACGGACATGACAACCGAGATCATGGCTACGGCAGAAGTCTTTCGAAAAGCGGGCGTTGCCGTTGAGATCAATACGGCGGGATTGCGAAAGCCGGTTCATGAGATGTATCCCTCCCTCTATGCTCTAAGGATTTATTGTGAGGAAGGTATTCCTTTGACATTCGGGTCAGACGCCCATGCCCCCAAGGAGGTTGGGGAAGATTTTGCTAAGGCTTTCGAATTGGCCCGTGCGGCAGGCTACACGGAGTATGTGACTTTTAAACAACGCAAAATTGAGAGAAAGATAAAATTATGAGTTCTATTTTAGGCATCGATCACGTTGCTATCAATGTCCAAGACCTGGATAAAACTCTCAAATTTTATACCGGGGTTTTGGGTTTGCCAGTCACTCAGCGCGAACCTTCCAAGCCGGGCGTTGAATATTTTCTCGACTGCGGAGGGGCTTTGATCGGTCTGATTCAGGCCAAAAGTTTTTCCGAAAAGCATCCTTTTCAGGAAGAAGGTCTGGGTGCAAACCATTTTTCTTTCCGTATCAAGGCCCAGGACTTTGACGGAATGATCACGCATTTAGAAAACAATGGAGTCAAGATCGCTTTTGCCAAGAAACGAAATAAATCCTGGTCGTTGTATTTTTATGATCTGGATGGCAATAAATTGGAAATGACCTCTTGGCCGCGGGAAGACGATATGCCGCCGGAAGCTTTGGTTAAAGCGATTTATAATCCCAATATGAAATTATGGAATTCGTATTAAGGAGGATTTATGAAAAAAATGGACATTGGGAGCGCGGCACCGGATTTCGAGTTAGTGGCCAGCAATGGCCGCGATGTTTCTCTACGAAATTATCTGGGCCGGAAAAATGTGGTTTTATATTTTTATCCCAAAGATGATACGCCGGGTTGCATTAAGGAAGCCTGCGGATTTAGAGATGTCATGGACGATCTCTTTGAATGTGATACGGTGGTCCTAGGTATCAGTCCCGATAATCTTTATTCCCATCAACGATTTGTCGCAAAATATTATTTGCCGTTTCTTTTGCTGTGCGACAAAGATAAGCAGGTCAGCCTTCAGTACGGCGTTTGGGGCGAGAAAGTCATGTACGGGAAAAAATATTTAGGGATTTTACGGACAACATTTATTGTTGGGAAAGACGGAAAAATAGCCAATATTTTTGAAAAG
>JANPFV010000141.1:0-5086 GCA_031423615.1 Candidatus Omnitrophota bacterium | reverse complement strand
CTTTGGTGTTTTTTTAACTGCATTGCTACACACCAAAATAACACCTTCGGAAAGTCCTTGTCAAAGAACTAAAATTGCACTTCGATTCGCCAATATTTACATTCTCCCTTGTGACCGTAAGGTCATGAAAGATTCATATCTGCATGAGCGCCGCCGGCGGTATCAAATGCCAAGGTTACATTGTTTTGACTTGCAATAAATTTTGATATGATTTCAAATGTTCTCAGAAACATGCTCGTCTCCTTTCTCGGGATGTTCATCGTTTTCTTCGTCTATTTGTTTATCGGCAAGCCATGCCATGATATTTCCGTTGACATCAGAATCGAATAACGGATTTCGTCGTTCCATGTTGGACTCCTTTCTGGTGAGAATTAAACCATTTTGAGTCGTTTTGCCGAAGTTGCGGATACCGCTGGGAGGGCAGGAACACCTTCTTGAAGATATTCAAAGATTTTCTCTTGCTTAAAGATTCCGAGTTCCAACGTCCATTTATTCCCAAATTCTACGGCCCGCAAATAGCCATCCGAATTTATGAATCCTTTGGATGAGGTATTCATTTCACCTCGTGCCACAAGTTGGTTCTGATGCAGGTAATTCCATAGTTTTTTCATCCCGGTCAAATTTGTGATCCGGGCAACTTCCTTGTCATAATCTTTTTTCATGTCATTGGTGTCCGGGAATGTTTCGTAATACGTCGAGATCACATAGTTATCGGTATAATTCTTTAAAGGCTGATAACCTTGAATTGTGAAGACCTTTGTTTGTGAGTTCTCTTGGACTTCTTGACCTTGATAAAAGAACTTCAGCTGACTTTTTTGATAAACATTGCCTTTGTCATCGCACCACTGACGCTGTGTTGATCCTGGGCCTAAGACCTGTCCTTGGTACGTTGTCCGCTCTTTAACGATTGAACCGTCTGGTGTTTTGGCTTCAACTTCTGGTCTTTCAAGTTTAGAAAGATTTTCATACCGCACTTGAAAGGTAAGTCCCATCGTCGGTTCCGTACAAGTTAATCGGTAGGCCATACGCCACCTCCAATGCTTTTTATAACATCGTCGATTTCTTTTGTTATCTCGCTGTCAACGGCGGAAAATTTTGCTGCTGGCATTGGTGATGGTGCTGTTTTGCCGTGATAGCAATCCAAGTGCTTACACCATTTGTTTATTTTCCATGCCCAACACGTGCAGTACACTGCGCCATCGCTGCCGAGACGAATTTCATTAAACGTTCCTGGCCTGCTTTTACTTTCGTACCTTTCTAACAATTTTGGTTCTGTGACTTTGTTCATGGGTTCTCCTTCCGACCATGATTAAAAAGTTGTTAAATTGGCCAACGTTATCGTTGATGTTCTTGTCGATCATTTCTTTCCACACGGCCTGACCGATTCTCATGAAGGCTTCTTTGTTCTTGGGTTGACTTGCTGCTTCCATGATGCTGGTAAGGCCGTCTTCAATGGCTTCTTTAAGCGGTAAGCCGTGGTTGTAGAGATCAATGACGTTATTTAATTGGCGGATGCTTATATCAATGGGGATTTGTGCCTGTTCAATGGCATCGCAACAGGCAAAATAAAACTCTGTGAATTTATTGATGTCATCGGTGACTAAGTTTGGATTTTTTATTGATATGGCTTTCTTAATGTCAGATTTGCTGAATTCAGGATATGTAAGATATGTGCAGCGACCAAGAAAGTTTGATGGCTTAATGTTGCCGCCAATGTACTTGGCTGATTTTGGGTTCTGGGCGAAGCCGATCTTGCAGTCATCGTGAAGCCGGTAGATTTTTCCGTTTCCGTTATCAGCATCTTTGACGAATAATTCGCGGTTCTGCAACAGAGCATGAAATTCAACGCTGTTTTCATTCGAGATGTAATTAACCTCGTCGATCAAAATCACGCTGGGATGTTGGATGGCTTGGGTCAGAAGTCCTTCTTTGAAGACGACGTTGCCGTTAATGATCGTTTTTTCACCGAACAACTTATTGAGCCTGAAGTCTTCGTATGCACAGAATAAGAAAAATGGCAGTTGATGTTTGTAAGCGTAATACATATGACTGAATGTTTTCCCGGTTCCCTGCTTTCCCTGAGTGATTGGGTACTTCCAGTTGCCGGTTCTTGAGGCGTTGTAATGGATCGCGAGTCGCTTGTCGATTGGGCGTTCAATGTATCCAACGAATTCGCTTGCGGAAGGGATGTACTGTTTCAGATTGTCTGGAACATTAAATAATTTTGTGATTATTTCAATAGCTTTGGAGACTGATGGCTTTGGAATTGACTTGGGTTGAGGAGATGAGGTTGCAATGGTTACGGGAGGTGCTTTAGTCGAAATCTCAACCATGCCGCCTAGGCCACTTAACGGGATGCCCATTTCAATAAAGCGTCCACGAATGGTGCCTTCATCCAAGTAAATGGGTGGATTTAGTTTGGCTAACTCCTCTTTGATCTGCCAGGCTCGCGCTACACCTCCAGAATTTACTTTGTCTTTGATCTGTTTTAATGTTTCATTTGATACTTGGGTCATAACCATTCCTTTCTGGCTAGAAGCACCGGATGGCGAAGTGAGGAACTTTCTAAGACTCCTTGGTGTTCGATGCTCACCATATCTCCGGCCTTGATGTATTTTTTGTACCTGTTGGGTGCTTTTACGCCGACGGCAATAAATTCTCCGGGCTTATTTGCTATTGGTGCTTTGATCTCGATACGCTCAAGCGTTGGGTCAACAAGAAGAACTTCATAATCAGATTGATCTTTCCATTTAAGCTTGACCCAATCGCATGGGCCAAAAATCAGTTTGCTTTCCAAGGGCTTAAGGACAACACCTTCATATGAATCTGCTTTGCTGGCTGAGTGAAAGTAAGCAGTCGCTTCGTCTTTGTTGGTTACGACCTTGCAAGAGCATTCCATGCCGCCTAATAAGTCGTGCAGGTATTCTTTGCGATCAATAAGCGTGGCATTTCTTAAGTCCTTGCCAGCGATCTCCAGCACATCAAAGACATAAATGCCGAGTGTTTCAGACTTCTTATTGCTCAACAGATCGTAAAGTCTGCCTGCTTTGCCATCGCCGAAGTAAACTTCCGCTAACAACGTTGCTGACGAAACTTTACTGCGAACTTCATCAGCCAATACGTTAAGGGTCTTAAACTCTGTCTTGACTGTCCCGTATTTATTCACACAGAATGACTGCATTTTATTGATGTGAACAAAGTTAAACTCTCCGTCCAGCTTGATCTCAGCGAAGGCCGGGAATTTCAGTGCTCCTAAAGACCCTCGTAGTTCAGGACTGGGTGGTTTTAAAGAACTTTTTAATATGCGCATGGTTTTCCTTTCTTATGCTTTTACCAAGGCAACATTCTTTAGGGTTGCTTCTGCCTGTTCTAAGTAGGTTATGAGGCTCGAGATTTTATCTTCAGCGACGAAAAGTCCTTTCTTGGTTGGATACCATATCCCGTCGGTGCCTTTGAACCATTGGCGCATATCCACATAGGTCTTGCCTTTATAGTCTTTGATCTGGACCCGGATTGACTGCGTTTTCTCGGTGCCTAAAATCCCGATTTCTTTGTTCATGATTCACATCCTTCCTCTGGTGTAAAGTCGAGTTCTTCGGTTGATGTTCCAAAATATTCATATTGCGAACGTTCCCACTCATAAAAAGCATTTTGTAATCGTTGCGGCAATGACTTGATGTCAACCTCGCCGTTTAAGTAGTCGATAATTTGATCTCGGTTGGATTCATACTCTTCAGGAGTTTTGCTTATTGCATGAATACGATCAGCAAGGTCTTGGTAGATTCCCATATCGGATTCCTTTCCTAGATGTTTCTGCTGAGTAGTCCAAAGTTTTTGATAACAAAATCTTCTATTGTCTGATTCTTGCTTGGTTGCTTCCCATGCTGAGCCAGGATATAAACATAATTCATCAACACACGCTCATCAGCTTCGACATTGTTGCCAACTGTTGATGATTCGGGTGCTAGTTCATTGTCTCGAAATGGTGTTTCATCAATGAGTCGTTTTGCACATCCGTCAGTGGTTAATGCCATTGAGTGATGTGTGTCATCGGTTGCGAATCTGTCTTTGAAGTTCACGTTGTCCTCCTTGTGGTTGTAAGAGTCTTGATAAAAAAGAAAATGAGTGGGACTGACTAGCTCCCACTCATCGTCAAACCTGTATACCTGTTTCTTACTTCTTTGCTTTTAACTTAAACGGTGTAATCTCGATTACGGTACCTTTGAACTTATCCGAGCTGACTTCTTTGGGTGTGAAGCCGATGGCATCGGCATCGCTGCTGTCGATCATTGCTCGTAGCTCGCTCTTTAGCATCCATCCGCTGGCGTACGTACCGCCGCTGCTGCTTGCTCTTTGTTTCGCAAATACTGTGGATTTCAGACTCATAAGACACCAACCTTTCTTCATCAAACATTTTAATATTATGCACCCAAGCGTAGCGAGTGCCTTCGCTTGACGAGGCACGAGCATAGCGTAAGACTATTACTTTTTGTCAGACCCTCCCTGAGAAACGATAGGGGAGGGTAGTCCTCTTTTTGCGACCCATCCCCCGTGTGACTCCCACCTGAAAAAAACAACTTCCCCCCAAAATCCCAGAGAGGCAATTTGACATAAGGTCTTGTAAGTGATAGATTTAAAGTATCGAGGACACTTCTGATTGCAGGGGTGTCTTTTTTGTTTTAATAGCGAAAGGATATGACTATGGTTGCACCGCGCAGCAAACTATCGGAAAAGCATTGGCAGGCGATAAAGCTTCTTGAACAAGGTGTCCCCAGAAAAGAAATCGCCGGTCACTTGGGCTGGAGTTATGACTATTTCAGGGATTTATGCGCCGGTGATGTTTCAAAGGCAGGATTTACTGCTGATTTGTTTAAAAAAGAAGTTAAAAAGACCGAGGTGATGCGTGAAGAGAAAACTTCGGAACTTTTAAACGAGAATATGTTTCGAGATATTATCAAAAGTTGGAGGCTGAGTAGAAATTGATAAAAAAAGGAGTATCCTTTCGATAAGAGCAATTCAAACCGGCGCGTCGATAAACACGCCTAACGAAAGGATACCCATGAAAAATAATACGCTGAGTGTTAAA
>JANPFV010000140.1:0-18183 GCA_031423615.1 Candidatus Omnitrophota bacterium | reverse complement strand
TCGATTCGCCAATATTTACATTCTCCCTTGTGACCGTAAGGTCATGAAAGATTCATAAAGATTTATTTTCTTATAGGCGGCTCCTGGCAGCCTTGTATTGGAGAGCAGTGACTTATTAAGTATGCCATAAGAATTGGCAAGAAACGTGTTATGTCATCTTCAGAAGAAAGGGCTTTCTTTAGACCTATTCCATAGCCAGACAATGACTTAGAATTGTGAGACAATTTAAATTCCTAATCCAAAGATAAATATTAAAGCGTTTATGTTAAAATATCGCCATGCTGCCAAAATTTGGGTCAAAATATTTAGACGCTCTTTTTTTTCTCTTCTTTCCTTTATTAGCGTGTATCTATTTGTGGTCTATTTCTTCTCTTTCTCCCTACGGTACGCCGCTCAATGAATTGAGTGATCAATATTGGGGAATTCTGATTGATGTGGCTCGCCAATGGAAGACGGGCGAATTTTCTTTTTGGACACGGTCCATTGGGGGCGGGTTTTGCTTGTACTCTTCAGGATTTTATCCGTTGTGGGTGCCGTCAAATTTTATGGCCAAGTTTTTGAGCTATGACCATTTCTATCTTTTCAAAATTATTGAACCTTATTTTATCGGTCTATTCGCTATGACTTTTCTTTTGCGCCGCGGCTTGAGACTAAATTATTTGTTGGTGATGTTCGGGGCACTGACTTATTGCGGTTTTGTGTTTACGCGTTACGTCGGAATTATCCATTTCCCTTTTTTTCTCTGGGCCTGCGCCTTTTTTCCCTTAATGTTGTATTTCTATATCACCTTGTTCAGCAAACATATTTATTTGCGAAGCGCGGTTTTAGGCGTTTCTCTGGCGGTGATTTTTATCGGCGGCGGGGGAGGTCAGTTCGCGCAACTTACAATTTGGGGATTGATCTTGCTTGTTCTCGATGCGCTGTGTTTTAGCAGAGGAAAAGCGGTGCCCCGTAAAATGTTCTTAGCGGTCGCAAGCTGCGCTATTTTTGTATTCTTCTCTTTTGCCGTGGCGGGGGTGCAAATTCTTCCGATGGCCGTTTATACTCTGACGGAATCAAGCCGGACTTTGGGAGAATATCCCATTAATAATTTCCCATTTTTCAGGAATGATTACAAAGGCTCAACATCCATTTTTAGGATTTTTACAACTTCACTATTCTTTGAAGGAGATCAGGGTGTGCGGGCTTTTTGGGCTCTTGTTATTTTTGCCTGCGGAAAACTTATTGTGAATTGGAAGATGTTTCGTTGTTGGTTAAAGGAGAACCCAGCGCTCGGGAATGTCGGCTTGACGACCGGACTTTTCTTCTTGGTCCCGCCCACAGCGGAAGGGCTGAGCCATGTTTTTCCGTTTTGTGCAAAAATTTTTAATCCTTTAAGGATGTTTACGTTCGGCTATTGCGGCTTTATGATTGATATGCTTTTGGTTTTATTTGTGGTTGTGGTGTTTAGTCTTGAAACTTTTAAAGAAAAGGAAATCCGGCCGAAAAAAGAGAAGACTTTTATTCTATTGGTGGGCTTTCTTTTCGCCCAAATTTATTTATTCTATCCTCTCTGGTGGAGCCAGATTTTCTCCCACCAGCCCGCCGCAGTCCAGATCGATTTTCGGCAAAGATACGTGGCCCTCGTGGCTTTGCTGCTGTTGGGTTTTCCTTTCCGACGGGCAAAATTTATCCAGGCGATGGTTTTGACCGCTTGTTTTATCTTTATCGGCGGACATTTGTTTCATACGAGTTATGTCTGGGGTGAGAAGGGTCAACGGACCAAACGGGCCCATTTTTATTTTAAAACTCCAGAACACTCTTTCTACCAGAACATGAAACACCGTTATTATATGGCTTATGTGGATCCGCAAGGGCAGTCCTTTCAATATGAAACAATGACGCATGATTACGATCTTCTATTTGGCGTCGATGGGGTGAACGGTTTTTTAAATAGTCCTCCCAAGCGTTTTAGCGACTTTCTTAATGCCTATCACAATCAAACGTATTGGACCAAAAACACGACACACTACAAATTTAATTTCAAGATTACGCCAGCCAGCCTGACCACCTATTTCCCCGTAGAATTTACGACGGTTAAGAAAGGCATGCTTTTGCCCTGGCCTGGCTTTTCTAAGGCCGTAGACGGAGATCGCTATGATGTCTGGATACGCGATACCCCCGTCGAGCGAGTCAAGTTTGCTGGCGAAGTCAAGGTCGTACCGTTTCGTGAGTTGATTGATGTTTTTGACCGGCCGTATGATGGGGCCATTTACATGACACCCGAAGACTATGTTCGTTTTTCACCGCAATCGTTGAAGCGAACAACGGATGTGGGAGAGACATTCTACCGCAATTTTAAAATGAAGAAATCCGGCCACTGGGCGTTTGACGTCTTCGCCAGCGACGATGTCTTTGTATTCTTGCCGGAAATGTTTCAGGCGGGTTGGCAGCTGCGCGTAGATAACATCAGGCAACCGCTTTTCCCGGCCCATTATCTTTTTATGGGATTTAAACTGGACAAAGGCGAACACGGCATCGATTTGGAATTTCGACCGGTGTTGTGGAACGCGGGTCTTTTTTTGAGTGTAGTAGGGACAGGATTTTTTTTATGGATCATTTATTTTTATAGAGAAAAAATACGCAGAGTGCGCCATGAAAAAGAATAAACTTTTCCAGTCTGCAGCAACAGTCAAATTCCTCGTCGGTATTATTGTTTTCTTGCTGGCGGTGAGCGTTTTTTGGGATGTTCAACAGCAGCAGAGAAATAAAATATTCGCGATCCGTAACGAACTTTCTTTTACTGATCTTTTGGTACTTGAAGATCGAGACGGTATCCTGCCTAAGGTCGAGTTGGAAAAATATTTGCGGTATTTCCTACTCGTGGCTGAACAGGACAAAACCCAGGCGGACGTCCATGCGCTCATGGGTTTTTGCTATTATCATCTCGGAGAAAAAGCGAAAGCCAAAGCCGCGTATCAACAAGCTGTAATTTTGAACCCCAAGTTCCTGAATTTTCAGTATAATGTCGCTGTCCTTGATTTAGAAGATGGACATTATCAGGAGGCGCTTCAAGGATTTCAAAACGCATTGACTGCGAATCCTTCAGACAATGTTCTTTTTTTGCGAAATTTTAAAAATTTCGTTTATATTATCTATAGGGCCGAACCGCTCAGGCCGCCTCTGTCTGAACGTATAAAAAGAGAATACGGGCTCAGTGCTTATTTTGCGTCGGTCTGTCTGGAGCAATTGGGTGACAGAAAGAAAGCCTTTTACCTACGTCAGCAAAGTCAAAGCGTAGGGATCGAAGAAAAAGATGTTCGGCCCCGATTAAGGATTTTTTAAAGCAAAGGATAAATATGTTTAAAAAGCATTTTACATTACCTGAAGCCCGCCAACAGCTCCCTGTGGTTAAAACCATCGTGGGCGATATTTTGGTGCGCGGTCAAATGATGAAACAGGTCATTGCGGCGAATGCGGGGGAAACCATGCCTATTGCGGCCCGTCGCATCATTGAAGAAATCGAAACGCTTATGGCGGAACTTGAGCGCATGGGCTGTTATTATAAGGACTGGAATTTTGAGTACGGTTTGGTAGATTTTCCTGCGATTGTCGACGGTCAAGAGGTCCTCCTGTGTTGGCGCAGCGACGAAGGAGATATCAATTGGTACCATGGAACCGACCATGGTTATTCCAGCCGCAAACCTTTGCCGGTCGAATGGTTGATCAGTTAAACTGAGGAGAAAAATGTGGGAAAGGTCAATAATTTAATTGAATGGGATTATTTAGGTTCCCATTTCAGTGTCTATATTAAGCATTACGCTGATGAAGATGGACGCAAGGGAATGACCATGATTTTTGAAGATGTGACCCATGAAAAAGTGACGGAAATAGTTGTCCCTTCGCGGGTTTTTCCGCAATTTTTGCAAGTCGTCAACAGTGGCATTGAGCGACGAAGTATTTTTTAAAATTTTCACATCAACAAGGAGGTTGGATATGGCGACAAAACGTTGTTCGCGCTGCCACAACAGAAAATCGCTGGACCAATTTGTCAAAAATGCTAAAAGCCGCGATGGACACAGTCACTATTGTCGGCCTTGTAAAAAGATTATCATGAAAGAATATTTTGCTAGTCCAGATGGTAAAGCGGCCTTAAAGCGGATGGTAGAATCGCTGCGGATCCGCCGCCAGGCCAAGAGGAAGACTCAAAAGAGAAAGTAACCTTTAACAATTCGCAGATCGGAGATTGTATGGCCAGAGCCAGTGCGCGACATATCCTTGTCGCAACCGAAGCAGAGTGCACCAAATTAAAAAGTGAAATTGAAGGCGGAAAAGATTTTGCGGCTGTTGCCAAGCAACATTCCCAATGTCCCTCGGGAAAACAAGGCGGCGCGTTAGGAGAATTCGGTCCCGGACAAATGGTCCCCGAATTCGATAAAGTTGTTTTCAAAGGTGAAGTCGGAAAGGTCCACGGTCCGGTGAAGACCCAGTTTGGTTATCATCTTGTTGAAATCACCAAGCGCGTAGACTGATCCTGACTTTAGAATGGAACAGATTTAGATTATCCCAATTTTTCATAAACCCATCTTGACGGCAGGAATTGGGATAACATGAAAAACAAAACAACGTTAATTCTTGATCGCAAAACCGTAACGTCACTCCTCGATATGAAAGCGGCGATCGCCGCTGTGGAGAATATTTTTGCGCAATTTGGCCTTGGGCGGGCGGTTATGCCGCCTAAGCTTTATTTAAATCTGCCTCAATACCACGGTGACTTTCGGGCCATGCCCGCTTTTGCCGAGGAAACCGCCAAATGCAGTTTGAAATGGGTCAATACCCACGCCAATAATTCCGGAAGTGGTTTCCCGTCGGTCATGGCAGTTGTTATTTTAAACGATCCCAAAACAGGATTTCCCTTAAGTCTCATGGACGGAACATTTTTGACCAACATTCGAACCGGTGCCGCGGGTGCGGTGGCGGCGAAATATTTGGCGAGGCCTGAAAGCCAAACCGTATCCTTGGTAGGATGCGGCGCGCAGGCCCGGACCCAACTTTCTGGTTTAAGAGAAATTTTTAAAATCAGAACTGTGAAGGTGTGGGGCAAAGACAAACCCATCGTCGAGAAATTCTTGCAAGATATGAAGCGTCCTAACGAAAAGATGGAAACCTTCGCGACGGTCAAGGATTGTGTGCAATCCGCCGATATTGTGGTGACGACAACCCCCGCGCATAAACCGGTTGTGAAAGCGTCCTGGATCAGGCCGGGAACGCACATTAATGCGATTGGCGCGGACGCTGCGGGAAAGGAAGAACTCGACCCTGCTATTTTTAAAAAAGCCAAGGTGGTGGTAGACGATTATCGCCAGGCCAGCCATAGCGGCGAGATCAATGTGCCTATTTCCAAAAAGATTTTGGCGCGAAAAGATATTTATGCCGAACTCGGGGAGATTGTCTGCGGAAGGAAAAAAGGCCGCACAGCGCAGAAAGAAATTACGATTTTTGACTCCACAGGTTTGGCGATTCAGGATTTAGCCATGGCGGATCTGATTTTTCGTAAAGCCCTGCAAAAAAAGGTGGGACTCCAGATAAATTTGGTAGGGATATAAAATTTGCACCCTTTTTGTGTTATGGTATAATCCTTCGTCTTTAAACATTTGCTTAAGGCTTTTTCTTTAATATATGCCAGAATTACGTAAAGATCCGGTCATCGGTCGTTGGGTCATTATTGCCACGGAAAGGGCAAGGCGACCGGGTGTTTTTTTGGATTCTCAGAAAAACACTTTTGAGGAAGCGGCCTGCGCGTTCTGTGATAATAAGGACAAAGAAATTTTTTCGATCCGTGCGTATTCGGGTGCCCCGTGGCGTGTGCGCGTCGTGGAAAGCGGTACGCCGCTTTTGTCCAGTCACGGAAAGTTCAGTCGTCACGGTCACGGCCTTTATGATGTGGTCAATGATTACGGGGCTCATGAAGTGGTGATTGAAACACCGGAACATATCGCGAATATGGCCGACTTGACCCAGGAACAGATCCGTATGGTTTTTGAGACCTATGCCGTGCGATATAACGAACTGAATAAGAACACCAATTTTCAATACGTCATCGCTTATAAAAATTATGGCTGGGCCGCCGGTTCACGGCGCATCGGTCATTCCCGTTCGCAGATCATAGCCACGTCGGTCAACCCTTTTAGCGCCAAAGAAAAACTGGCTGGCGCCAAGAAATATTACAATTACCGTGAGCGGTGTTTGTACTGCGACATGATCCAGCAGGAATTGGATGCTAAGGTCCGCATTATTGCTGAAACGGAGCATTTTGTGGCGATGACGCCGTTTGCTCCGCGGTTTGTTTTTGAAATTTGGATCCTTCCCAAAAAGCACAATTGTGACTTTGCCAAAGGTGTTGTGGGGCAGGAACACGATTTGGCTGGGTTAATGAAAATTGTTTTGACCAAAATCAAGATTGGACTGGATGATCCTGCGTATAACTATGTGATTCATTCCGCTCCGTTCCGACACGGAGAAACCGGCGCGAAGTGGAAAACATTGGCCGAAGATTATCATTGGCATATCGAAGTGTTGCCGCGTTTGACACGGGTTGCGGGATTTGAGAGAGGTTCGGGATTTTATATTTCGTCTATTCCTCCGGAAAGTGTGGCCGAGTTTTTGCGGGAGGTCAAAATCAATGGCTGAAGTCAGGCGGGATCCGATTATCGGCCGTTGGGTCATTGTAGAAGGCCGGGAGAAATCCTTGGGGCCGGCGCAATATGAAAAAGAACTGCATGTTTCCAAACAGGCCGCAATTTGTCAGTTTTGTAATGACCGTGAATCCCAGACCCCGCCGGAAGTCGACGCTATTCGTCCGGGGGCTTATGCTCCTAATACCGTGGGTTGGCAGGCCCGAGTTGTTCCTAATAAATTTCCCGCCTTACGGATTGAAGGCGAGTTAAACCGTCGCGGTGTGGGGTTGTATGATATGACCAATGGAATAGGGGCCCATGAAATTGTGATTGAAACACCGGACCATCTTAAGAATTTTGCCGATTATTCTGTGGCCGAAGCTGTTCAAGTTATCAAGCTTTTTCAAAACCGTTCGGCGAGTTTAGCTCGGGATAAACGTTTTAAGTACATCATGATCTTTAAGAATTATGGGCAATCGGCCGGCGCTTCCGTTGAGCACGCGCACAGCCAGATTATCGCTTTGCCCATGGTGCCCAAATACGTGGCCGAAGAGCTCGAAGGTGCGCAAAAATATTACGATTTTCGCGGTCGCTGTGTTTTTTGCGATATGATTGAGCAGGAATACCAGGACAAGCGCCGGATCATTACGAGCAATGATGGCTTTGTCAGTTTTTGTCCCTTTGTGCCACGGTATCCCTTTGAAAGCTGGATTTTCCCGAAGGAGCACACGGTGGACTTTGTTACCATGGGAGACAAAGAACGCGAACAATTGGCCGGCATTCTCAAAGATGTTTTATTGCGGATGAAGATTTGTTTGTCCGATCCGTCTTATAATTTTTATTTGCATGTGATGCCGGTGGGTTATGAAAATCCGCAGAGTTATCATTGGCATATTGAGATCGTTCCGCAGTTGACCCGAGTAGCGGGGTTTGAGTGGGGGACCGGGTTTTATGTTGTCCGCACCGCACCTTCGGTTGCCGCCGAGTATTTGCGCGGCGCAACGCAGTAATATTTAAAAAACAGAAACAAAACAAAAAGGAGTCGTCATGTCAGTTGTAAAAGTTGGGATTAATGGATTTGGACGTATTGGTCGTTTGGCTTTTCGCGCGGCCGCCGAGAATAAAAATATCGAGATCGTTGGAATCAATGATCTTTTTGATCCGGATTATTTGGCTTATATGCTTCAGTATGATTCGACCCACGGGGCGTTCCCGGGGGAAATCAAGGTGGAAGGTTCTCATTTGATCGTCAATGGCAAAAAGATCCGTATGAGCGCGGTCATGGATCCTACGACTCTCAAGTGGAATGAAGTCGGTGCAGATTATGTGATTGAGTCCACCGGCCTTTTTACCGATATGGACAAAGCCAAGACCCATTTGGCCGCGGGCGCAAAAAAAGTCATCATTTCCGCTCCGTCTAAGGATGCCCCGATGTTTGTCATGGGTGTCAACCACAAGACCTATAAGAAAGACATGGATGTTATTTCCAATGCGTCTTGCACTACGAATTGTTTGGCCCCCGTAGCAAAAGTTTTGAATGATAATTGGGGTATTGTTGAAGCTTTGATGACAACATGCCACGCCGTGACTGCGACCCAAAAAACCGTTGACGGCCCGTCGAAGAAAGATTGGCGGGGAGGCCGCGGGGCTTATCAAAATATTATTCCCTCGGCAACCGGGGCCGCCAAGGCTGTCGGTAAGGTTATTCCGGCCTTAAACGGTAAATTAACCGGGATGGCGTTTCGCGTTCCGGTGGCTGATGTTTCCGTCGTCGATTTAACGGCCAAATTAGCCAAACCGGCCACGTGGGACCAGATTAAAAGCGCCATGAAGGCCGCGTCCGAAGGTGAACTCAAAGGCATTCTGGGTTACACGGAAGACGAAGTCGTCTCGACGGATTTCTTGGGAGATTCCCGCACGTCGATTTTTGATGCCAATGCCGGCATTGCTTTAAATGACACCTTTGTCAAGGTGGTGTCCTGGTATGACAACGAATGGGGTTATAGTAACCGTGTCGTCGATCTTGTTCTTTATATCTCCAAGAAATAATTAGAGTTACAAATATTGGAAGAAATAAGGACAGTTTAGATTTAGGAAAAACAGCACGAATGTGACACAAATGACAGCACGAATGTGACATTATCAAATTCTGACCGAACACAAAAGGCCAGTTGCGCTAATAACGTAGCTGGCCTTTTTATTGTGATAGGGGAGAAAGATATGTTGAGAAAAGAAAAGGCCCCACAGAGGCCTCAGAATTAAAAAGAAGGGCTTTTAAAAGGGGTTTAGAGGGAAGATTTAACCCAGGGGATTGTGAATACTTCCTGCCAATCCCCTTGGATGGTAGGGGTCGCGGTTCTTAGGGCAGAAGCCCGAATAAGAAGGTTGTACTTTTTTATTATATCCTCAACAATCTTGAATGCCTCAAATAGCTCCTCAAAGGTGGGGTTTTGGGTTTTATTTCGGTCATTATGGGCTATATAGGTATTGCGATATTGAAGGACTTTCCTAACCGGATCTAGGTTAGTAATATTTTCAATGTCAGCCAAAATAATGGAAATAGGGAATGTCGTTTGGCCTTGGCCGGCAAGTTTATCGAAGCTTAAGTCTCCAAAAGAAATGATGGGGTTAGGCTCGTAAAATTTAACATGCCTTTCGCGGGTTAAATATTCTGGCTTATCTTTAAGTGCTTTTAGGAATCTAAGCAAGCTATCTGTTCGATTATCCCCATCACAGATCCGGCCAATGCTTATTACTAAATCATCGGTAAAGGCGTTGTGCATCCATGTTAAGACTGTGCCATTCATCTTTCTTAATTCATGGTTATTGTTTACGATATGATGGAATTTCTCTAAAAGGTACTTGTTATGAAATTCCGTACTAATTTCATTGGTTAAGTTTTCTATCCATTTTTCCATAAGAAAATATTATATATTAACAGTCGAAAATGTATTAATGGATTGTAGGTCCGTTGAAATACAAAACCCCTTGATGATTCTCAAGAGGCTCTGCATAAAGTATTTAAAATAACTTATTTCTTTTTGGCTGTTTTCTTAGCAGCCTTTTTCTGTGTAGCCACAATGGTAACTCCTTTTATAAAGGTTAATCATTTGTTAAAAGGAATATTAACACATGGCGGACCATATTTAAAATCATTAATTTCTTACATCCTTAAGCCCCCCAGTCAGTACGCAAAGATAATTGTCCATTTAAATGAGAGTTTCTTGTCTTACCAAAAGATAGTAATTGATGTGGTGGCAGCACACTTGTAGTATAGACTACAAATTGAATTAGGGAGGTAATGCTTTATGAAATGGATTAGTTCTTGGCAGTTCTTTGCTTTTTGTTCGGCTTTTTTTGCTGGCCTCACCGCAGTTCTGGGTAAAATAGGGGTATCTAATATCAATTCAAATCTTGCGACATTTATTCGCATTTGCGTTATTCTTGTGTTGACGGCACTTATTTTATTTTCTACAAATCAATGGCAGCGCCCGCAAACAATCACCAGCAAGACTTGGGTATTTCTAGTTTTTTCCGGAATTACCACTGCTTTGTCATGGCTTTGTTATTATCGAGCACTTCAATTAGGGCCAGTTTCTAAGGTGGCCTCAATAGACAAATTGAGCGTTGCCATTGCCATTTTATTGGGAGTACTTCTGTTGGGTGAAAAGTTCTCTTGGCAGGTTGCCTTAGGTGGGGGATTGATCACTTTAGGGGCTATGCTTATTGCAATTTTTAGTTAACAGGTAAAAATGAATAGAAAAATTAAGATACTCATCCTTCTTTCCTGCATTAGTTTTATTTCTCTTGGACTTCTGGTGCATTTCTTTCCACATTCCAACCTAGATATTTATATATCGAAAGAGGTACAAGAGGAGGTTAATGAACAGAGATCAATTGATTTATCCCGTCCGTTGACCTATGTCAGCATATTTGGTAATTCGATTATTTCTGCAATTTGTGTCCTAGCGGTTTCTTTAATTTATTTGATTACAAATAATCGCAAGGAGTCCTTATTTGTGCTTTTGGTTTTTATTGCAGATGCGTTAAATCTTGTCCTGAAAATTATTATCAATAGACCTAGACCAACGTCGGACATAGTTTATGTTGCAGAGAAATTTGATCATTCAAGTTTTCCCAGCGGGCACGTAGTCCATTATACGGTCTTTTTTGGATTTATATTAATCACGCTTCTTTATAAAAAATTGTTTTCGCTTCCTTTGAGAGCATTGCTTAGTCTTTTTTTGGCATCTTTGATATTAACCATTCCCATTTCCAGAATTTATTTAGGCGCTCACTGGGCAACAGATGTTCTTGGAGGGTATTTGGTTGGATTTATTTTTCTCTCCGTCATGCTGTGCTTTTATTTCAGAGAACCGCACAATGTACGTCACAAAATGAGGTAGCTTTAAATGCGTATTTTAGTTGTAGAAGATGAGAAACACATAGCCAATTTCATAAAGCAGGGCCTTAAAGAAGCAGGTTACGCTGTGGATATGGCATATGATGGCGAAAAGGGTTATTTTCTTGCCGGAACAGAGAAATATGACTTAATTGTGCTAGATATTATGCTGCCGAAAATGGATGGCATTACTGTTTGTAAGAATTTAAGAAAAGATAAGGTAACCATTCCTATTCTTATGCTCACAGCGAAAGATGTTGTGGAGGACAAGGTAACAGGTTTAGATGCGGGGGCTGAAGATTATTTAACAAAGCCGTTTGCATTTAAAGAGTTCTTGGCAAGAATTCGTGTTTTGCTCCGTAGGAAAGAGACATTGCCATCAACAAAACTTCAAGTGGCAGACCTTGTTATGGACCTGCTAAGCCATAAAGTAACAAGAGCTGGTAACGAAATCCTTTTAACTACAAAAGAATTCCTCTTTTTAGAGTACCTTATGCGTCATGTCGGAGAAGTTGTTTCAAGGACTGACATTTCAGAACGTGTGTGGGATATCAATTTCGATACTACAACTAATATTATAGATGTTCATATCCATGAGTTGCGGCGTAAGATTGATGATGGGCATAAGAAGAAACTCATTTGTACAGTAAGAGGCAGGGGCTATATGGTTAAAGAGTAATATGATTATAAAATCCCTCCATTTCAAAGTAACTGCATGGTATACCCTCGCTTTAGCTGCCATTATCTTTGTTTTTAGCACACTGATTTATCAAGATTTCAAATATAGCTTAGTTGAGAATTTAGACAGTTTGCTTAAGTCCAAGGCGGAAAATATTGAGGATTTAATTGATAGTCGTTATGAAGAAGAGGTATCGGAAAAAAAGCGAAGTGGCAAGGAATCTCTAACGTCCAATCCCGAATTCTTACAAGTTATTAAATCGACTGTTAAAGAAGAACACGATGAAAGCAGTTTTTTGCAAATATTCGATCCTCAAGGTATAAAACTGGATTATTCGGATAAAGATATAGCACAATTAGTTCCTACCATAGTTACAAACAATGCACTTTCACAAGGGAATATTCAAATTGACACTTTAAAGCAGCTATTAATTAAGCATAAATACGGAGCTGTTCGGATTCTCACTATGCCCATTTTAAAGGATGGAAAGGTAAGCTACATTATTCAAGTAGGAGGCTTCCTTGCGCCTATATATGCCACGCTCCATAGATTAAAAACAATTTTGTTCTTATTTTTGCCTTTGGCTTTATTCTTTGCAGTTCTAATCGGTTTATTACTGACTAGAATAGCTTTTAATCCGGTAGATAAAATTATTGATAGGATGGGTCAAATTAATACTAAAAATTTACAGGAAAAAATTAACATTCCTAATGCTGATAATGAAATAAGAAGATTAGCAGATACATTCAATGACATGTTGACCCGTCTTGACCGTGCGTTTACAACTCAGAAACAATTTATTCAGGATGTCTCGCATGAATTAAAAACTCCTTTGACTGCCTTAAGAGGAAAACAAGAAGTTGCGTTGACAAAAGACAGGTCCACTGGGGAGTATAAATCAGTTCTGGAAGTCAATCTGGAAGAGATCAATAAAATGAGTCGGTTGGTTGAGAACTTATTAGTTCTTATTAGTATTGATAGTAAGGAGATGCCATTTAAAAAAGCGACCCTCAATTTGAACGTTTTATTAGAACAGGTTTTAGAAAATATTATGGTATTGGCGGAAGAGAAGCAAATTTCAGTTAGTTCTTTATTAGATGACGGCATCATGATTGTAGGAGACCATGCACAAATAAGCCGCGTTATCTTAAATTTACTTGATAATGCGATCAAATATACACCGGTCAAAGGTCGTGTCGATGTTAAGTTATTTAAAGAGGATGATGCAGCAAAGATTGTGGTCACTGACACAGGTGTTGGTATAGATAAGAGTGAATTGCCTCAAATATTCGACAGATTTTATAGAACGGATAAGTCGAGAAATACCCCAGGGTTTGGCCTGGGATTAAGTATTGTTAAGTCAATTGTTGAGACACATCAAGGTAAAATTGAAGTAGAAAGTCAGCCCGACATGCAGACAATCTTCATCGTTTCTCTCCCTTTAAATCTATCCACTTAGATTAACTTTAGTTAATTTAATCCTAAGAATAAGCTAATCTTAACTTGGTATCATTTTAATAATGTTTAACCAAGTTACATTAACTTTTAACCAGGGGTAAATCATGAAATCATTTAAAATAATGTTGATGGGATTAATGGTCGCAGGGGCAGTTACTTTATTGACAGCAGTATCTTTTGCAGAAAAAGGTGAGGTCGAGGTAAAAGTAAAGACTTTAAATGATGCTGCTGCCGCTCTGCAAAAATCAAATCCTGAGCTTGCATTTAGTTTGACTAAATTTGCAAACGAAGAAGCGGCAGAGAAGGAAGATAAGAATGAGGATAAAAAAGAACCTGAAGGAAAAGAAGAGGGAATGAGCAAAGATCACGTAGGACATATAAAACTACTAAGAGATTCAGCAACGGCTCTTAAACAAGCAAATCCAGGACTTTCTCTTAGCTTGTTTGAAATGGCAGATCGCAGCGAAAAGAACAGAATGCGCGACGAAAAAGATGAGAAGAATGAAAAAGAAGATGAAGATACAGACATTAAGAGATAGTTCTATGGAAGAGTATATTTCTAATGAATAAATTAAAGCAGGATTCCTTACAAAGTCAGCTACTCAATAAGGTTCCGGAAGTCACAATTTATTTCTGGATTATTAAGATTTTGTGTACGACGGTAGGGGAAACTGCGGCCGACTATTTGAATGAAGTGCTTCATTTTGGCTTAAGTGGAACAACCCTCGTTATGAGTGGATTCCTTATCGCTGTATTGTTTTTCCAGTTCAAGGTAAAGAAATATATTCCCTCAATTTATTGGCTTGCGGTAGTCCTTCTTAGTGTTGTCGGTACATTGATTACCGACAATCTGACAGACAAATTAAGTATTCCTTTAGAGACGACAACCATCGTATTCTCTATCCTTTTAGCGCTGACATTCATGGTGTGGCATATGTTTGAAAAGACATTATCGATCCATGCAATTGTTACGAGGCGCCGGGAGGCGTTTTACTGGCTGGCCATTTTATTTACTTTTGCTTTGGGCACTGCCGCAGGAGATCTTACAGCGGAAAAATTTGGCCTGGGGTATTTTACTTCGGTATTCATATTTGCGGGACTCATTGCTGCAGTGACAATTACGTTCTATACGATCAGATTGAATGCAATTCTTGCTTTTTGGATAGCATACATTCTTACTCGACCATTGGGGGCTTCTATTGGCGATTATCTTTCGCAGACCCACGACAATGGTGGCTTAGGCCTGGGGACAACTGCTACAAGCGTGCTTTTTCTTATCACGATCTTGGTATTGGTTATCTATCTTTCGCTTACGCAAAAAGATGAAATTCCCTCCGGAACTATTCCTCAGAAGAATAATCGATGACCCAGAACATAGAATTCAAAAATATTTATATTCTGATTCTTATCTCTGTCTTTTTTTTCTTTTTGGGCAATAATCTTATTGCTCTCACAGACCCAGACGAAGTATTTTACAGCCTTACCGCCAAAGAAATGCTTCTGCGTCATGAATGGTTTACACCATATATTTTTGGAAGTCCGCAATTTGAAAAACCTATTTTTACCTACTGGTTATTGATTGGTGCCTTTAAGGTTTGGGGTATAACGCCTTGGGCTGCACGTCTTTTTCCTGCATTGTTTGCAACATTTTCCGTTGTTGGTGTGTACATATTGGCCTTTATCCTATATAGGGATAATCAACGCGCATTTTGGGCCGGACTGATTTTAGCTACCAGTGCATTTTTTGTAGGGATGGGGAAAACGGTCTTCACCGACATGATTTTTGCCACATTAATTTTATATTCAATTTTAAGTTTCTATACAGGCTATGCTTACCCTAAGTACCGTATCACAGGCATTCTGTTGTTTTATCTTTTTGGTGCTTTAGCCGCACTTACCAAGGGGCCCTTAGGTCTATTTATTCCTGAAATGGTGATAGTCGGGTTTTTGTTTTATCGCAGGCGTTTGGATGTGTTAGCTACTCCGTGGATGTTAGTAGGCTTTCTTCTTGCATTAGGTGTGGCATTGCCGTGGTATGTTTATATGTTTAAAACATACGGCAATGCATTTGTGCATGAGTTTTTTTATAATGATCATTGGCGGCGTATCATTGAGGCTGAACATCGTGCTAATGATCGCTGGTATTTTTATCCCTTATCCATGATTTTGGGGATATTTCCATTTAGCCTTTTTTTGATTATGGCTATAAAAGATTGGTTTAAACGAGGCATTAATTTTTTAGAGGAATCGGATCATTTGATTTTGGTTTGGATTTTAGTTGTTTTTATTATTTTTCAATGTGCCCATTCTAAATTGGTTAGTTATATCCTGCCACTATTTCCAGCATTGGCCATACTAACGGCAGGAGTATTAGCTAAAAGAATATCTCAACGTATTATGTTTATCAATGCTGGTGTACTAATTTTGATGGGTGTTGCAATAATCATCGCACGGTATGTACTCTTAAAGAAAGTGTATGTTCCTATTTATCCTATGTATTGGCTTTCAACTTTATTAATTACATTAGGCGCAGTGATTTATTGGTGTGTGATCAAGGGGAGGGAACGATTAAGCGTGTACGTTCTGTCAGGTACGCTCATGGTTGTTTTAGTAGGCGCATGGTTAGCCAAAGAGGATATTGAATTTCAAGCTAGTTGTGCGCCAGTTGGTGTTTATTTACCAGCTAAACTCTCAGAAGGTCAACGGGTATTAACCAGTAAACCCTACGCCAGAGGCATTTCTTTTTATACAGATTTACCTGTGGCAGTGTATGACCCTGGAGGTAAAGGTTATTTTAGCCCGCATCCTATTCCTTCTTTTAGCAATGATAAGCAATTAGGTGTATTCCTTGAAAGCCAACTACTTACGTATGCTTATCTCAAACATTCTGGTTGTGAGCATGTCAAAAATAATTTTAAAGAACAATATAAGATTACTTTAATTAAGGAGTTTGGCACTAACTGTTTGCTAAGAATCGAACCTTTAACACATGGAAGACAAAGCAATCAAAGGAAGTTTAATACAAAGGGCTAAATCATTATGGAAAGGCTGAATAAAGTTGCAAAAATTACAGCATCTTTTTGGGTAATGAAGATCTTGGCTACAACTTTAGGAGAAACATCGGGAGATTTCCTTTCGATGACCTTGAATCTAGGCTATATTGTAAGCCTTCTCATTACTACCGGTTTTTTCTTATTCGCATTTATACTGCAGCTAAAGTCTCAAAAATTTCATCCTGTTCTGTATTGGGCTGTCATTGTTGGAACAACCTCTGTTGGCACGGAAATTTCTGATTTTATGGATCGAACTTTGGGTCTGGGATACATGAAAGGCTCAGTCATACTTTTCTCTTTTTTATCAATTGCCCTTGCTGTTTGGTATTATAAAGAGAAAAATTTGGAGGTTTATCCCATTTTTGAAAAGAGGACAGAATCTTTCTTTTGGATTACAGTTCTATTTTCTAATAGTTTAGGTACAGCATTTGGGGATTTCTTAAGCGATAATATGGGATTAAGTTATATGGGTGGAGCTTTGGTGTGTGCCGTAATTATTGTATTAGTCATCCTCCTTCATTATTTCACTCGAATAAATCAAATTGTATTATTTTGGATAGCCTTTGTATTCACCCGTCCATTTGGAGCGACGTTTGGAGATTTATTAACAAAGCCCATAGCAAAAGGAGGGCTGGATTTAGGGACCCTCACTGCGTCTATAGCAACAGCTTCTTTGTTAGCATTGATATTAATTTATACCACCCGGAGTTCGAATAAGAAAAGTTGTATATAATCTTAAACTTTGAGATTGAATGCTAAGAAATTGAGAAAGAGAAATAAAGTTAAATAGGGGATAAGGCCACTTATAAGCTTACACATGACCAATTTTGTACGATCAGTTATTGAAGATAAATGGATGCCTAAAAAGAGTATTGAATTAAAAGCCGACAATGCAAATAAAATACAGCCTGCTATAACAGCCTGGGAGAAGCTATCCAAAGGTGAAACGGTATCAGATGAATTTATTTTGCGGGCTATTAAAGCGTTGGATAAAGCAAATCAAGGATTAAAGCGGAAGCAACTTAAAACGATTCGCCGTAAATTATTTCTCCTCTTACCAGAAAAGACTCGCAGTAGATTACAACCCTGAATAAACCCATAGTTGCAAAACAGGTGGATAGGGGGTAAACAAATCGTTGAAAAATATAATAATTTGGTGTATTTTATACACAAGCTAGGTATGAAGTGAGTTAGTTCTGAAGGATAAACCTGCCACTTGTAAATAATCAAAAACCTTCGCAAGGCCAAACGCCAGCGAGGGATTTTTTATTTTTAGGAGATATTAAATGGCATTTCATGGCATTTTTGTAGGTATAGATAAATACATTGACCCTCGCGCCCAGGAATTAACTGCCGCGCGACGGGATGCAACTGCATTATGGGCACTTTTTTCAGATACAATTCCCGCCATCAATACTCATTTGTTGGTCAATGAACATGCGACCAAAGAAAAAATCTCCCAAACATTGAATTCTTCTTTAAAGGATGCTTCTGAAGAAGATGCTGTTGTTATTTTTTTCTCGGGACATGGAAGTAGGGATCATCGGCTTATTTGTTTTGATACCACTAAAGAAGCTTTCGCAGATACGACAATTAAAATGGATGACATTGCTGATGCTTTTAAATCCTCTAAGGCAAAGGTTATATTGCTGGTTTTAGATTGTTGCTTTAGTGGTAAAGCCCCAGCACGGATTATGGAAGATACGCCGGTGGCTAGAGATGGCTCTTTCCCTTGGGAGACTCTTGCTGGCAAAGGTCGAATAATCATTTCAGCCTCCGCTGCAAATGAGGTTGCTTTGGAGACTGTTGGTGGTCATGGTTTATTGAGTGCAGCAATTCTTCAAGTGATGCAAGCTGGACAAGAGACGATTGATCTTTTTGCCGCAATGGGTCAAATAGCAAACACAGTGCGGGCAGAAGCCTTAAAAATGGGAC
>JANPFV010000139.1:0-3126 GCA_031423615.1 Candidatus Omnitrophota bacterium | reverse complement strand
GTCAGAGGCTCCTTAAATGTTTCCTTCTGCACGCTTATCGACGGTATTTTACTATATTTTGTGCAGTTTTAAGAAGATTTTATCAATTATTTTAACCATCATCGACGAGAAGTGTCGATGGTTTTTCAGTGGTAACTAAGTAGGAAAATAGTCCCGTCACCATTAAGTCAATATTTTGACTCGGAGGAGAATACGATGAGATTTGAGCGTTTGCGTTTATTAATTTCCTTTTTAATTCTTAGCCTGGGCATGGTCGCAGTGACGTCATCTCTTAATGCCGACAATGTTTTCCCAAAGATCTCTATTCGCGGCGAGAAGATTTATGCCGGCGATGAAGAACTTCTCTTGGTTTCGGTAGGCTATGTTCACCTTCGCCCGGGGCAGGGTGTAGACAACCCGGCGCCTTATAAAGATTTTGGTTATGATCTTATTGATTTGGATATGAAAAGGATCAAAGAAGCCGGGTTTAATTCGATACGAACATGGCATCTTCTGGATAAAAAATACCTTGAACTTGCGGAAAAACACGGCCTCTGGGTTATCGGTGGCATCTGGACTAATCAGCGGATTGATCTAGCGAATGAAGCCGAGATGGAAATGCAAATTCAGAAAGTCAAGGAAATCGCCAAAGAGTACGCACAATTTCCCAATGTGGCGATGCTGCTGATCCTTAATGAACCGGATTTTGTGCTGCTGGTTCGTCAAGACCCACAGAAATTGAAAAACTATTTTGACCGATTGGTAGAAGCGGCTCATGCCTCCTGCCCCAACATCCCAGTCAGTTTTTCAAATTGGCCCAATGCCGGCTTTATCGATTCCTCGTCGTGGGACGTCATCTCTTATAACCTCTATGCCACAATGCCGCGATTTCAAAGTTCCATTGGTTATGACGCCTATGTCCAAGGGATGAAAAAAGCTAAGAGTGCGGGCAAGCCCTTTTATGTCAGCGAATATGGTTTTTATACACCGACTCCACACTTGGATCCTGCTGATGTCTTTTCATATAATTATGTTGATAGTGAAAAAAAGCAGGCTGATTTTTTGCTGAGAGACATGGATTCTTTATTTCAGCTTCCGATTGCCGGCGGCGCATTAATGCAATGGACGGATAATTGGGCCATAGCTTCCGATTTTGCTTCTCCTAAGATTATTCGTCCGCAAAATTGGATTGACAAGAACACTCACGACAATGATTGCATTGAATGGGCGGGAATTTTGGCCATGGATACGGATATTAAAGGCGTTGCGCGTCCGGCTTATGACGTGATTTCGCGCGCTAATCAAGCGATCCTCACTCAACCTGATTCCCAAACTCTTTATTCTGGTGCGGTCCCTATTTCGATTTACGTCGGGGATCGGGTGAGCCGGGTCAAGGTGGTTGTCGATGGAAAGGAAATTCAAGGTTTAGCAAAATCCAGCTCTCATTGGATCCGTTATCAATATCCTGCAGAAGAGGAGAAATTAAAAAAGCACTCCTTGAAGGTCATGGCGTTTGACCAATTAAACAAATTGATTTGGGAAAGTGAGCGGGTCTTCTGGACGGCGGCTGATGACCGTTTGCCGCAAATCACGATTTCCGAAATCAAAGATGAGAACAATACGAATTATTTTATTTTTACTTTGAAAGATGAAAATAGCCAGCCGATTCCTAACGCATCGGTTCGGTGGGATATTTTTGATGCCTATCTTTGGAAGGACCGCGAAGGCACCAGTACGACGGGTTCCAACGGAACCTTTCTTGTCAGGCGAATGTCCTTGTCTCAGGTCCAGCTTGTTGGCGCCCGGTATGACTATCACCGCGGGGACTTTGAGAAGAAAATTACGGATTTTTATTTTTATACATATCGTTAGGCGGGTTTCATATACGGCATGAGCATAAAGTTCTAGTGAACTAAATGAGTCTTGTCGTACTTTGTCGTTGCGAAAGAAATTGGTCGCAGGCATTAATTTTGCGGCGTAGCGAGTAGGAAAATAATCACTGTGAAGTCGACCGCCGCCCTTGATAAACGCCGTGAAGAATCAGATACAACATGTTTAAAAAATTAGCCGGACGAACCATCTTCATTTTAGGAATCGTTTTCTTTGGATTTGCGACTTATTTAGCCATCGATGGATTGAACAGTCGTCCGCAATCCGCGGACGTGGTGATCGTTTTTGGAAGCATGGTAAATCCTTCTGGCGCTCCTTCGGCAAGACTCAAGGCCCGACTAGATCACGCTCTGCAACTTTACAAATCAAACATGGCGCCGGCTATTATTGTCAGTGGGGGAACAGGGAAGGAGGGTTTCGATGAATCCCTGGTCATGAAATTTTATCTGGTCGTAAACGGTGTTCCGGAAATGGTCATCACTGCGGATGGGCAGGGTAATAATACCTCGCTGAGTTGCCAAAATGCCGCCCGCATCATGGCCGCCAAAGAGTGGCATCGCGCGGACGTTGTTTCCCAATACTTCCATATCTCTCGAGTTAAACTCACATGTCGTCGCTCTGGTATAAATGTCGTCGGAGCGTCAGCGCCAAGATATTTTGAACTGCGGGATCTCTACTTTTTGGTTCGAGAAATGATGGCCTTGCCGGTTTATTACCTTGAGAATAAATAATTAGGATTTATAAGAAAAAGAATATCTGGTTCGGTAGAGAACCTTAATACTGCGGGACCGTCGGATCAATTTCTTCTGACCAAGCTTGAATGCCTCCGGTGATATTAAAAACTTGGTTATAGCCTTCCGATTTTAGAAATTCCACTACCCGGGCACTGCGCCCGCCGCCATGACAATAGCAGTAAACCGGTTTGTCTTTAGGAATGTCTTGATAATTATCCTGCAATTGGCTTAAGGGTTTTAAGTGCGCGCCTTCGATGTGCGCGATGTCCCATTCATCTTCTTCTCGCACGTCGAGCAAATACAAATCCGAATTGTTATCGCGTAATTCTTTAAGTTCACGCACACTGACTTGGGTCATCGTTTGCTTCCTTTCTTCGGTTGAGCATTTCCAGGAATATTCTTCTAATTTTTTAATCGTCGGATGCGTCCCGCACAAAGGACACTCCGGGTCTTTTTTAATTTTTACTTCGCGCCAAAAAGCGGACAAAGCGTCAAAAATAAGCAGGCGGCCTAAGAGCGGTTC
>JANPFV010000138.1:0-14743 GCA_031423615.1 Candidatus Omnitrophota bacterium | reverse complement strand
GGATGGACTGGGAGCCGATCCGCAAGGCTGTCAAAGTCCACGGAATGCGTAACAGCCTGGTCATGGCCATTGCCCCAACGGCCACCATTGCCAACATTATAGGTGTAACTTCATCCGTTGAGCCTTTATATAAAAACATTTTTGTCAAAAGCAATTTGTCCGGTGAATTTACCGTGGTCAATGAATTTCTCGTCGAAGATCTTAAAAAGATCAATCTTTGGGATAAAGAAATGATCGATGATCTTAAGTATTTCGACGGCAGCATTCAGGAGATCGAACGGATCCCGGTCCATTTAAAACAAAAATACGCCACGGCTTTCGAAGTTGAATACGAATGGATCATTGAATCTGCAAGTCGTCGTCAAAAATGGATCGACATGGGCCAATCCTTAAACCTCTACCAGGCCAAACCCAACGGTCAAAAAGTCAGCGACATGTACATGTACGCTTGGGAAAAGGGATTAAAAACAACCTATTATTTGCGTTCCATGGGCGCAACCCGGATTGAAAAAAGCACACTGGATATCACGAATTCAAAATATGTGGGGAATATCGTCGGAAAACGCGACCGCGACGAACAACCCAAGGTCATTGAAAGTACTCCAGCTGAGCAAACGGCTCCCGCGTCCATTGCCGCGAATGCCACTCCCCGACCTTTGAGTGTCGAACCCAAAGAAGATTGTGAGGCCTGCCAGTAATGACCGACAAATACCTCTGTGGAAGCATGACCAAGGACCGCGTCACCGTTGAAAAAAAGCGCATCATCAACAATGACCGCACGGTCGACTGCAATCAGCTGGTTCCCATCAAATACCGCTGGGCCTGGAATTATTATCTTGACGGCTGCGCCAACAGCTGGATGCCGACGGAAGTTTCCATGCAAAGGGATATCGAGCAGTGGAAGGACCCCAAAGCATTTACCCCGGAAGAACGACATGTGATCAAAAGGGTCTTGGGGTTCTTTGCAACAGCCGAATCTCTCGTCGGTAACAACCTTGTCTTGGCTATTTACAAATGCATCGACAATCCCGAAGCCCGTCAATATCTTTTGCGCCAAGCTTTCGAAGAAGCGGTGCATATCCATACATTCCAGTACATCGTGCAGTCCCTTTCCCTTGATGAAGGAGAAATGTTTAACATGTACCGCGAGATCGAGACGATCTATAACAAAGACCAGTACGCCATGAGTTGCACGCACAGCGTTTTGGATCCTAATCTCGATACAACGACCAAAGTGGGGCTACAGACCTTGGTAAAAAATCTCGTCGGATTATATGTCGTCACCGAAGGAATTTTCTTTTACGGCGGGTTTGTCACCATGCTGTCATTCGGTCGTCAGAACCGTTTGCCCGGAACATGTGAGCAAATCCAGTATATTTTACGCGATGAAAGCATTCATATGAATTTCGGTATTGACTTGATTAATACGATCCGAGAAGAAAATCCGCAGATCTGGGACCAGGAATTTGAAGGAGAGATCATTGCATTTATTAAAAAGGCGGTTGAGATCGAAATCAGTTATTGCGAAGAATGCCTCAATAAAGGGATTCTCGGTTTGAATCCACCGTTATTAAAACAATATGTGCAGTATATCGCTGACCGGCGCTTTAAGCGCTTAAGACTCGCAGAGCAATATCATTCAGAAAATCCATTTCCCTGGATGAGTGAAGCCATTGACTTAAAGAAAGAAAAAAACTTTTTCGAAACCCGCGTCACGGAGTACCAAACCGGCGGCGCACTGGAATGGTAAACTATGCCTTGCTCTGACAGTTCTTCCAGTATTTTTATTAAACTCGACGCAGAGGAGCGTTTCGTCACCTTTCAGTTCGCTAAAATCACCTGCGGACGGGAAATCACGGCGGAAACGGCCTTCTCAAAATATCTTAAGGGTAAAACTCTTGAGGAAATCCTTCATTTGCCCTATATGCAGGCGATTTCTGATTTAAACTTAAGCGACGACGAGGCCAAATTTGTCCTGCACCTGGAATGGGATGCCTTGCGGGCGGCCATTGCTCAATATCTCGGGCGCGAAATTGAAGGAGTTGATTTCAGCCGTTGCATGATAACATCTATTGAAGAAAATGAAAATGGAATTGAAATCGCGGAAGTCGTCCTGCCTCCTAAAGAAATGCCTAAAATCCTGCCCTGCAGCCTCGGCGACAAAAAATAAAAAACCAATTGTTATTCCACCAGAAAAATGCCTAATCGGCTGAATGTTTTAATCGGGGATCCCTATTAAAAATCTTGGATTCCCGCTAAGAAATTGCGGGAATGACATAACTTAATTTAAGTTTCGTCGTGGCCGCGAGCCATGGCCACCTTGCCCGTGCGGACCATTTCGATGAGATGATATTTCTTGAAGGCTAATTCTAATTCATCCAATTGCGACGTTGTCCCGGCTTGAGAAATAATCATGATATTTCCCGTGGCATCAATCACCGACGCATTGAACTTTTTAAGAAGCTTGTAAATCGCAGATTTGGTGGCGGGAGTAAATTTGATTTTCATCAAAGCCAGTTCATTGTGCACGGCGTTAGCATCATTATGCTCACTGGCATGGATCACATCAATCAATTTGTTGGCTTGTTTTATGATCTGTTCTAATGTTTCTGGTTCGCCCTGGGCGGTAATGGTCATCCGCGAATATTTGGGATTAAACGAAGGGGAGACGACCAAGGAATCGATGTTGAAACTCCGACGAGCAAACATGAGGGCGATGCGCACCAAGACGCCGGGTTTGTTGGCAACGAGTAAACTGATGGTGTGAATATTTTTCTTGGAATCAATTATAGTCATATTTTACCTAAGTACTTTACTTTTTTAAATTGTCTCTTTCCGGGTCCTGGCGCTGCGGGACCTCTACTCGTCCTCGCTAACGCTGCGGGCGAGTAGAGAACTCCCCCTTCGCGCCACCCGGTCAAAGTTTTTCAGGTTGAACCCGTTGGTTTTTCCATTTTTGTCGTCGGAGCTTCCACAATCATATGATAAGCACTTTTTCCTGCCGGAACCATAGGAAAGACATTGTCTTCTTTGATAACTTCCGCATGAATCAATGCCGGACCTTTGTAAGCCATGGCTTCGGTTAAAACCTTGGTCACGTTTTCTGTCTTATCAATATGAAAACCTTTGATTCCGTAAGCTTCCGCTAATTTCACAAAATCAGGATTGCCTTCCAAATCAACGCCCGAATAGCGATTATCAAAAAATAATTCCTGCCACTGACGGACCATTCCTAAATACTTATTATCAATGACCAATATTTTTACCGGAAGCTTATGCACAAAAATAGTGGAAAGTTCACAGAGTGTCATTTGAAAACCGCCATCACCGACGATAGCCACAACCAGTTCATTGGGTTTACCAAACTGGGCACCGATAGCAGAAGGGAAACCAAAGCCCATGGTTCCCGCACCACCCGAAGAAAGCCATTTGTCACCATCATTGGTCAGATAAAATTGCGCCGCCCACATCTGATGCTGGCCAACATCCGTGGTCACAATCGCATTCCCCTTGGTCACGTGATAAAGTTCATCCAAGACCTGCTGGGCCGTGAGGCCTTTATCCGTTGCGTATTTCAAAGGAAATTCTTTCTTGTAATAGGCGAGTTCTTTTTGCCATTCGCTGGTTTCCAGAGGCTCGACAAGCTTGACCAATTCTTCCACGATTTGACGAGCATCACCGACGAGACTTGCATCAGGCTTGACAATTTTTCCGATTTCCGCCGGATCAATGTCAATGTGCAGTTTTTTCGCACCCATGCAAAATTCATCATTGTTACCATTGATGCGATCATCCCAACGAGAACCAATGGAACAAATCAAATCACAATTGACCAAGGCTTTATTCGCATAAGCGGTTCCATGCATCCCAAGCATTCCCAATGAAAGTTTGTGCGTTTCCGGAAAAGAACCTTTACCCAAAAGGGTATTAGTCACAGGAGAATTCAATTTTTCCGCTAAGGCAATGATCGCTTTGCTGGCACGCGAAATGACCGCACCGTGCCCGATTAAAAGCAATGGCTTTTTAGCGCCCTTAAACAATTTAGCAAATTTCTTAATCTCTGCGGTGCTGGGCTTAGGCGGCAAATGATAACCCGGAAGATCCATGGCCGGATCTAAGGATTCACCGGTAAACGGACCCTGCGTCACATCTTTAGGAAGATCAATTAACACCGGACCCGGACGGCCGGTATTGGTAATATGAAACGCTTCTTTAACCACGCGGGGAATATCATTGGTGTTGCGCACCAGATAGCTGTGCTTGACAATGGGCATGGTAATTCCCGAGATATCAGCTTCTTGAAAAGCATCCTTGCCCAAATTGGCCCGGGTGGTTTGACCGGTCAAAACAATCATCGGCACTGAATCCATCATCGCCGTCAAAATGCCCGTTACCGTGTTCGTGGCGCCAGGACCACTGGTCACCAGCACCACGCCCGGCTTGCCCGTAGCGCGGGCATAACCGTCAGCCATGTGGGTGGCACCTTGTTCGTGACGGGTTAAAATAAGTTTGATTTTTGAACCAACCAGGGCGTCAAAAATAGGAATGGCTGCTCCGCCGGATAAGCCGAACACATATTCAACACCATAGGATTCAAGACATTTAATGAGCGCTTCGCCGCCGGATAAAGACTTTGCTGGGACAAGTGGTTTTTTAATTTTCATCACTGAAATAAGAGGTTTTAATGATTTCTATTTAACCAAAACAATGAGGATTAATAATACATAAGCCGAGTTTAAAATGCAAGGGTAATTTTAGCTTGAATAAAGGGCAAAATTCCGATAAGCTTTACTCCTCAAAGTAAAGGACGACTATCATGCCTTCTGAAAAAGATATCTTAAGCGCCTTGAGCAAAATCATTGATCCTGATTTTAACCGGGACATTGTGAGTCTGGGCTTTGTACAGAATATAAAAATCACGGGGCTGGATGTTGCCTTTGACATCGCCTTGACTACGCCCGCTTGTCCCGTCAAGGATGAATTTCAACGTCAAGCTGAAACATTGGTCAAGAATATAGGTTTTCAAAATGTCACCGTCACAATGACGACGTTACCGCGAAAAACAGCAAGCTCACCGCAGGGAACACCCTCAGCGCTTAAAAACATCAAATCTATCATTGCGGTTTCTTCCTGCAAAGGGGGAGTAGGAAAGTCCACCATGGCCGCTCATCTAGCACTTGAATTATCCCGACGAGGATTTAAAGTCGGCTTGGTTGATACCGACATTCACGGACCATCAGTTCCGGCATTATTTGATCTGCACCATGTGGAAATGTTTGTCAATAAGGAGCGGCAATTTATTCCCATTGAATTTCACAATTTGAAAATCATGTCCTTCGGTTTTCTCCTCGGAGAATCGCCGGCCGTCATGCGCGGGCCAATGGTCACACAATATGTCAACCAAATTTTGCACCAGACCGCGTGGGGCGAATTGGATTATCTTTTTATCGATATGCCTCCGGGGACTGGAGACATCCAACTGACCATCACCCAAACCGTGGCCTTAAGCGGCGCGGTCATCGTAACGACCCGACAGACTCTTTCGCTCGTCGACGTTGCACGCGGAATTTTGATGTTTGAAAAAGTCAATGTGCCGCTTCTGGGGATCATTGAAAACATGTCATATTTTCTTTGTGACAATTGTGATAAGAAACACTACATTTTTGGCGGCAGCGCGGAACAGTCACTCAAGGAACGCTTTGGATTGGATATTCTCGCCGAAATTCCGCTCTTACCCCATTTTACGGCAAAAATTCATGCGCCCGTAGCCAACGCATTTATCATGACCGCCGTCGACAATACGATGCGGGCACTGGGAAAAAGCAATATCCTGCAAAAACAAATTCCCGAAATCAAGTTTGATGCCACCCACACCTTTCTCAGATGGCCGGATGGGGAAGAAATCAAAGTTAAAAATCGTGACCTTCGCTTGAGCTGCCGTTGTGCTCTCTGTGTCAATGAGATGACCGGTGAAGTGCTTTTAAAAGAAGAAAATATCAAACCCGATATCGCACCCACCGCGGTCACGCCGCTGGGCAATTACGCCATTGGCATCAACTGGAATGATGGGCATACCTCCGGGATATATCCTTACGCCACTATTCGCAACCTGGCTGCCGTCCCCAAATAGCGAAGTAAAAATAAACACTTACTTACTTAAAATTCCTGCCAGTTCGCCATTCTCATGCATCTCGGTTACGATATCACAACCCCCGACGAGTTCACCATTGACGTAAAGCTGAGGATAAGTGGGCCATTCGGAATATTCTTTTAAACCCTGACGAATATCCTCGTCATCAAAAATATTAAACGTATTAAAGGCCACCCCATAACTTTTAAGAATTTCCGCGGTCTTCGCCGAGAATCCGCATTGCGGCATATCCGGGGTCCCCTTCATAAACAAAAGAACCTTACTGCTTTTCAACAAATCTTCAATTCTTTTTTGTAAGGACGCGTCCATAATATCCTCCTATAAATTGTAATCTTTTTTGGCTTCCAGCCATTTCTCCGGTGTAAAAGTTTTCAATCCTAAAGCATGCACATCATGTTGTAAAGTTTCTTTAAGCGGCTTCATGATCATCTGGTGCTGTTTAATAAGCATCATACCCTCAAAAGCGGGACTGATCACGATCGCTTGCAAATGCTGTCCGTCATTCATCGGGTCCAAAATATAAACCGTGGATTGCGGAACGAGGGAGGCGATTTTTTCTCTGACTTCTTCAACGGTCATTAGCGGGCCTGCTTTAATTTCTTGGCGTTTTCCTTAAACCACGTGATGATGTCCTCGGATTCATACAAGGCTTTCCCGTCGATAATTAAACAGGGGACCTGGGTTTTGCCGCCGATTTTCATCAGCTCCTGACGGTGAGATTCGGCATTGATGTCCTTTAAGGGTATTTCAATATCATTTTTTTTCATAAAAGCCATGACCTTTAAACAAAAAGGGCAGGTCGGCAGATAATAAAAAACGAGGTCGGTCATACGATACCTTTCTTTAACGTGATGTCCGGTCGTGGACTAAACCTTCCACGAAAGCAATCACTTTGTTTTCTAAATGCTGTCCGGCAAAATGGTTCATTTCTTGCAAGCACGTCGGAGACGTCACATTGACTTCCGTCAAATGGCGGCCCAGCATATCAATACCCACAAAATACAATCCCAGTTCGCGCAAATGCGGCCGCAAAACGTCGATAACCTGCAAATCCCGCGCGGTGATTTTAGTCGGCAAAGCTTTCCCGCCGGAAAAGAAATTGTTACGGTGATCGTCCTTAGCATGCAACCGCAAAACCGCCCCTAAAGGCTCGCCGTTTAAAAGCAAAATCCTTTTATCGCCCTTGGCCGCAGCGGGAACATATTTTTGTAAAATGATTTCTTTGCTATATTTTTCACTCAAGGTTTCCAAAATGACGTTGGCACTGGTGTCCTTGGGCTTGACGCGAAAAACCGCATGTCCGCCATGACCATTGGTGGGCTTAGCAATCACATCTTTTTCTTTGACGATAAATTTTAACAATTCCGTGCGATTGCGACTGATGATCGTCGGGGGCAAAAAATCCGTAAACTGGGTCGCCCAGATTTTTTCATTGACGGTGCGAATCCCACTGCTCTTATTGACGACAACCACATGCGGGGGCAGACAATCCAATAACCACGTGTGCGTAAGATATTCTTCATTGAAAGGGGGATCGGGCCGGATAAAGACCGCATCCACTTTTTCCGCCGGCAAATCAATTTTTTCTTTAATGAGAAACATCTTTGTCTTGATCCTTTGGGGAACAACGCGAGTCACATGAAAAATAATTTTACCATTAAGCAAGGTCAGACCATTGGCCGGTAAATAGTAAACGTCGTGGCCCGCGGCCTTTGCCCCCAGCATCAGAGCATAGGTCGTGTCCTTTTCAAAGATCACGGTTTCCAAGGCATCCATCAAAAAAACAAACTTCATTTTGCGTTAGCCTCAAGCTGGATGATTTCCCGGTGGGCCGCAATACCCGCAATACGGGCGAGGATGCGATAAATATCAAAGGCATTCATTTCCCCATCGAGACAGCAATCGCTGTGGCCATATTTTTTCAAATGCGGACACATGCGCTTGAATTCCGCACCTTGGGAATTAAGATTCTCGCGTTCGCCCTTATGCGCGTGGGAACGGTAAAACCCGCCGATGACATGGTTATCTATTTGATAAAGACAAATTTCGCTGACCAGATTATCGATATGGTGAATCGTCGGTACACCTTCCTGCAAAAGATAACGGTCAATGACCCGCGATCCTTTACCGACGTGGAGTTTGTTCTTTTCTTTCCGGTTTAAATCGAGAATTTCCTGGGGATCTTCCACGGCCATGACTCCCATCCCGTAAGTTCCGTTATCAGACTTTACAACGATGTAAGGTTTTTCATTGATGTTTTCTTTTTGATATTTTTTGCTGATGCGTTCAAACAGGGCCGTCGCGCAATTAAACATGCGCACACGATCAGCCTCTTCATTGATGTCGACATTATCGACGATCTCGTAATACGCACTGAAAAGCCACGGATCAAGACCAATGATGCGGCTCAATTCCTCCATCAATTCCTGGGTATGTTTAAAATGGTGCGATTTTTGCCGCGAATGCCATCCGGCTTGAATAGAAGGGTAAATAGGAATTTTGGCATTTTTTAAGATTTCCGGAATGCCTGTGCTCAAATCATTATTTAAAATAATCAAATCGTAATTTTGTAATCTGTCTTCAAATTTCTTTAATAACTTTTTCAAACAATAAATACGAACCGGCTGGCCCGTGGCTGTTTCCAATTCGGCATAATTGGCATTTTCGCAAAAATCCGGCTGGATGGTCAGGAAAGTGGCGATTTGCGCATTAAATCCGGCTTTGAGAATAATTTGTTCAAGGATACGGATATTTTCCAGATACCACGTATTACGCGTATGTTCCTCAGCAATAATGAGGATGTCCTTGCAATGAGGAACTCTTTTTAAAACCGCGGTTTTAATCAAACCCACCGCATCTTCCAATCCGTGCTCACAAAGATTATTAAATCCTGCGGGAAAAATATTGGTATCCACAACCGAAATTTTAAATCCGGCGTCCCGGATATCCACCGATGAATAAAGAGGGAGTTCCTTGCTACCTTCCAGACTGTTGAGCCAGGCATGGACAGCGCTCTGCTGGGCGCGGATCCGGCTTAGGACCAGAGGATTGATATAAAGATTACTTTTTGTAGTTTCGATAGACATAATTTTTATTCCTAAAAATTTTGAGTCATATTATGGCCTAAATTTTCCAGAATGTCGAGCGCTAAAAATTGCCATCGTGAAAATAAAGCCGGAACTTCTGGGCGAAACCAGCGACGATTGATTTAAAAATTTTTGCCGTCTAAAAATGTTTAAGGTACAATAAAGCCCATGAAAGACACAATCATCCATTTGCTCACCCAACATCTCAAACCGGATTTTCTTAATGTCCGTGATGATAGCCTAAGCCATGCCTCCCATAATGAAGCGGCCAAGTCGGGCGGAACTCATTTTACTATAATGATTGTTGCTGAGGACTTTTCCGGAAAAACCATGATCCAACGTCACCGGATGGTCTATAAAATTTTAGATGCTCAACTGAAGGGGCGGCTTCACGCTTTGGCTATTACCGCACTGAGTCCCATTGAATATAAAAGTTAAAGGAGTCTTCCGGGGATTTCTCCACTGCAATCACTTTATTAAACCGTAAGTCAAAAACTTCTCTCGGCATAGCGATCGTCATTCCAGGGTTCCGCCGTATTTGAATATCCTCGTAATTCCCAAAATCCCAATTGTTCCTTTGAGAGAAAAATAATTTCCTTAATCCACTTTGAGCCTTTCCAAGCATATTTTCTGGGCGTTATCATCCTTACCGGACCGCCATGTTCCCGCGGAAGGGGAATTCCTTCCCACTTATGCACCAAAAGCACATCCTCATCTAAGGCTTCTTCCAGCTTAATATTGGTTGAATAATCATCATAACCCGTAATAAAAACAAATTTAGCCGTTGGCATCACTTGCGCCTTTTCTGCCAATGCGGAAAAGCGTACGCCTTCCCAATGATTATCCATTCGGCTCCAACCGGTCACGCAATGAAAATCCGAAATATCCTTGACCTGCGGCATTGCCAGAAAATCTTTCCATTTGAGAATGTAGGGCCTTTCAACTTCACCCTTCACAGAAAGAGTCCAAGTGTCATGCGAAATTTCGGGGACAACACCCAGATCAAGGACCGGCCAGTTTGGAACTTTTTTTTGACCGGGAGGAATTTGGGGCAGGCCATGACGATTCTGCGGTCCAGTGCCTTGCGGCTGACCTTCAGCATATTTTCCTCCGGAGAGAATCCCGCGTTTCTCAACGGCGCGTTTCATTTTGGCCTTAATGACATTCTCATTAAAATCTTTAGGCATAGGGCATTAAACAGTGACCGGCTTTGGGTCAAGCGCACTTTTCGCTTTACGGGCGGCGTTTCTTACAATTTCCGGTAAAGCCGGATGGATATAGATCATTCCTAAAAGATCATCGAGAGTGCCATTTTTGCTCATAAACGCGATGAGCATGTGGATCATATCTGACGCTTCTTCTCCCACAATATGGGCGCCGAGAATCTTTCTCGTCGAACGTTCAATAATAATTTTGGCAAAACCGCTGTTAGACAAAAGCGCCATGCCCATACCACTATTGATATAGTTATTAATTCCCACGACATAATTCACCCCGGCTTCTTTGGCCTGTTCTTCCGTCATTCCAACTCCTGCAATTTGAGGATAAGAAAAAACAGCATGGGGAACAGGAGGATATTCAATCGGCAGGGAAGAGGGATTGGCAAAAACATTTTCAAAGAGATACTCTCCTTCAAAATTCGCGCTATGACGAAAGAGATAGCGGCCAATACAATCACCAAAAGCATAAACTCCTTTTACCGGGGTTTCGAGATGATCATTGACCTCGATAAATCCCTGCGCATTGAGTTTGATGTCGGTGACGGAAAGATTTAACGTGTCCGTATTGGGGACAACTCCCGTGGCTACGAGCAAACTCTCCGCGACAAGATTTTTTTCCATTCCGTCCTGAATATAATAAACGGTGAATTCTCCATTCGCATAAGAAATCCGGGTCGTCATGGCGTTCATCGACAACTTGTGATAGCAGGAGAATACTTTGGTAAACTCCGCGGCGACTTCACTGTCTTCATGTCGCAGGAGAGTGGAGCGGACAATAAAATGCACATCGGTTCCCAAGGCCGCATAAGCAAAACCCAACTCCGTGGCAATATAGCCTCCTCCCAAAACAATGAGAGACTTTGGCAATTTCGTATTTCGCAAGGCTTCCGTCGAGGTCATAAAGGGAGTGCCGGCAAGTCCGGGCAAAGGAGGAATTTGTGGGCGGGATCCCACGGTAATAAAGATTTTATCGGCGGTAATCTCTTCGCCATTAACAACAATCCCTTTATTGCTAACAAAGCGTCCTTCACCGGAAAAAAAAGTAATATTGGGATTACGGCTGTAACCTGCGCCGATACTGGCCGAATCCCCATCGACAGTTTGGGAAATGCGGTTGATTAAACTTGCAAAGTCAACGTGAAATTGCGGGTCATTGTGAATATCATATTTTTTAGCTTGGCGAATAGCCATGGCCACTTCCGCCGGATGAATAAGCATTTTGGAGGGAATGCAACCGCGGTTAAGGCATGTTCCACCCAAGGGTCCTTTTTCAATTACGGCAACCTTAAGACCTAATTTGGCCGCCGGGGAAGTGATTTTCCCACCGCCGCCGGAGCCGATCACAATAACATCAAATTTCATAGTATTAATAATACCAGCCGTGTGCAAATTTTGATTTATCGTTATGATTTAGGATTATAGAGAGGAAAAAAATAACCTTCGTTTGTTTGAAACAACCCTTTCCTCGCTAAACGGGAACCAACGCATGCTCTTCCAAATACTGATAAAGCCGGCTGGTGATCACTTCTAATTCGGTCATTTGCATTAAGTCCGCGCGCAATTTAGCGATATTCGGCTGACCATGAAAATAACCGACGTAATATTTACGGAATTCAATCAGCCCACGATTCAAACCTTTATATTGAATGCTCAAATGAAGATGACGCAGGCAAAGCTTGACGCGCTCGTCGAGAGAAGCCGAGGGCAGAATCTTTCCGGTCTGGAAATAATATTTTGCCTCGCGGAAAAGAAAAGGATTCATAATAGCACCCCGGCCGATCATCACGGCATCGCATCCGGTCGCAAACATCGCTCGCACATCAAAGGCCGTCAGGACATCCCCATTACCGATCAAAGGAATAGAAATGGCCTTTTTTATTTTCTCGAGCCAGCGCCAATCCGCCAAACCTTTATAGCCTTGGACCCGCGTCCGGCAATGGACGGTCAAAGCCGCCACACCGCAAGCCTCAAGCATTTTAGCGACATCGGAAATGACAATCGTATTTTCATCCCACCCCAAACGGGTCTTGACCGTGACGGGCAATTTCGTCCCGCGGATCGTGGAAATCACAA
Source organism: Candidatus Omnitrophota bacterium (assembly GCA_031423615.1). Lineage (GTDB taxonomy): Bacteria > Omnitrophota > Gorgyraeia > Zapsychrales > JANLHA01 > JADLGJ01. The sequence continues at coordinate 2,213 of JANPFV010000138.1, read as the reverse complement.
TCTTTTCAAATTGTTTTAAATCGCGCAAAAGCCCGGCACACTCACAGCGCTGGACATGGTTCTTGACCCAACAACCGCAATTGATGTCGATAAAATCCGGTTGAAAACTCTCGGCCACGCGCGCCGCGCCTTCCATCGAGGCTTCAACCCCGCCGTAAATTTGAATTCCCACCGGTCGTTCCTCGTCGCAAATTTTAATCTTGCGCAAAGCTTTGGGAATGTCACGGATCAAGGCTTCACTGCTGGTAAATTCCGTATAGACGATGTCAGCGCCTAATTCACGGGAAATGCGGCGAAAGGAAAGGTCAGTCACGTCTTCCATGGGGGCCAGACAAAGAGGATGATCAATAACGAGCGGGCCTATTTTCATAATTTAATTTGTAAAAAACTGTTGAATGGGCCGCATGATTTGATAAAAAGTTGAACCGGTGACCATCCGAAACCCAATATAGAGCAGGGGCAGAATGACCAGAATAAGAATTTTTTCCAAAAAGTTTTGGCGTTCCACCAAAAGAAACCAGGACCCTAAAAGCAGAATGCCGCCGATAATAATCAAAGGTTTAAAAACCATTTTCTATCCTCTCAAGTGCGTAAATTATATCGCATTTTACCAAGATTGCAAATGAAGCCTAAATATAGTAAGGTGTAACATCATATGGAAAAGACCACCTTCACAACAGTTACGGAATCCGCTTTGCGCCGCGGCATCAAGGCCGTCGGGATCGGCAAAAAAGGCAGCCGTTCCTTGAGCGGTGATCTGGTTTTGGAAATCCTCTCTGAACTGAAGCAAGGCCGTTTCAAAGAAGCAGAACGGGCCGCTTTTTTTGCCGCCCTTTATATCAAGGGCCTTACCGAGGATGAGAAACCGATCCTCGATTATTTTCCCTCCCCAACATTTTGGAATGCTAAACAATTGGCTTCGGCGCTTACCGAGAGTGCGCCGGAGTCGATTAAGACCATTTGTACTCAACTACTTGAACAAAAGAATTTAAGCAAAGAAGAAATTTACCAGTTGGGAAAATTTCTTTTGTCCGATGAAAAAGGCGACGGGGCCCGCGGACTGGCCGCCATTGTCCTTCGCATACGCTATGAAACGGCCCAAGAATATTTGACCCTTCTTCAGGTTTTAAATGAAACTCTCTCGGCAGATTTCTGCGGCCCTATTCCCGTCGGGGAACCCATCATCCAGCTCGCTGAACCTTTTGACGGTGTTGATCATAATTATATGATCACGCCCTGCCTGGCGGATATTTTACAAAAAATGTCATATCGGGTTGTCACTTTGATCGGCCGTAACAGCGGGCCTAAAATGGTCAACAATCTGTATGACCTTGCCCAAAAAATCGATTTAAAATTTCTTAAAAAGATCGGGGAATTAAAAAACGAAAAGCCCGCGGGTGGTTTTTATATCGACCAAAAGGATATTTCCCCCGCCGCCGACCGCTGGGTGGAGCTGCGGCATGAAATCATTAAGCGCCCTTTTTTAGCGACGCTAGAAAAGTTTCTTGACCCGTGTCGAGCCGACATCATTATCACATCAGCCTTTCACGGCGTTTACGGTGAGAAAATGACCGCAATCGCTGAAGGCGCCGGCTTTCCGGGATCCATTGTTGTCCGTAACGGTGTAGAAGGGACCCTGGCTTTTCCGTTAACCCGGCCGGCCAAAATTTTATGTTCGGCCCGGCAAGAAAATGGCAGTTACCTGCGGCATGAATTTAATTTTGACGCCGCTCAATTTTTTGGAATGGAAATGCCTTGTGAACAAAAACTGGACGAGCCATCCTTGGAAATAAACGCCGCCTTCGTCCGGGAATTTTTACAAAAGGGAAAAACAGCCAATCTGGAATTTGACCGCCGTATTGCCGCAACCACCGCCGGCATCAAACAAGCCATCCAATGGATCACACAACACACAACCTTACGAAGAAAAAGTGATGAGGGTCCCAAACCCTAGTGCGTTTCAATGGCCACCCAGGGAATCCCAAGCCCATTCGTAAGAATTCATTTGTAAAAAATAAGACGGCATGTTATAAAGCTTCAATTACTCCTTGGTTATTATTTTTGAAATATCATAACAGTACTTTGTTAAATAATAGTTTTTTGACACATAAATTTAAAAATTCCTCGACGCTGTGAAGCGTTGCAATGCGTTGAATATCGATACACGCAACGCTCCTTTAAAAGCTAACATGTTGCAACATAATCTGTTATGC
>JANPFV010000137.1:0-1555 GCA_031423615.1 Candidatus Omnitrophota bacterium | reverse complement strand
GCAACATTAAATAATGCATCAAATGGTAGCGCCACCATCCCAACTATTGCTAAAGCTTGCAGACCTAAATCGCCGTTGGGGCCGCTGGAGGCTTGGAATAATTTTCGGCTTTCCGAAAACGTGGTCGAATCAAAGAAAAAGTCCGCAAAAGCCTTACCTAATCCTCCGCACAATCCCCACGAATCTATATCATTAAGCGGATTGTTGTTAAGATACGTATAAAGGTTTGGCCCGTCGACCATTCCCAGCGGATCGGGGGTCGTCCATCGGCCGACAACCGGATTATACCAACGCTGGCCAAAATAGACGAGCTTGGATTTGGAATTTGTTTCTTTGGTTTGGAAGTGCCGCGTGTTGGCGGCACTACCGCTTTGGGAAACAATATTCCCAAAAGCCTCGTAATTGTATGTCTTAACCACCGCGCCACTGCTGTTGGTGATATGACTGACATTCGTCGGACCGTTATGAACATAATGATACCACGTCGTCACACCCAAGGACATTTGGCTGTAAAGTCAATGTGTCCCAGTTTTTTACTGAGCTTTTCAATCATATTTATCTTCTTATGGTAAGGGGTAATCCTTCCTTTCCGACGAGACAAGACGAAAGACGACCTGACCTGGCACCGCCGGAAATGTTCTCAATCGTTTTAAAGAACGTGTCTAATAATTTCTATCAAAACTATCCAATGGATCGAACTACGGCATTGAGCTCATTAATTATAAATTTTACACATGCCTCCACCCGATCACGCGACTTGGAAACCTCAATGTCAGAAGAACATTTATCATAAAAACCTACAATATATTCTCCAGTTTCTTCATCCGCAGAGAAGTACCACCCCTCTGATGACCTTTTATTCATCGAATACAAAAGCCAACTATCTATCAATCTTAAATTATTTTTAAGGTATTCATAAATTTGAATCGCGGGAATACTCGACGATTGCGTACGCCAACCGGAGTCTCCTACTAATTGAGAAAATGATTTTTCCCCACTTTTGAGATTTTCAGCTAATTTACAAATATTCTCTACCATAGTCGATTTACTCATCAACCCTCTCCTTTGACAATTTCAAAATAATACTTTGAATGATTATATTCGCAAAAAATCAAGGCCTTACAAGAGGGATACTTCCGATATCAACGCCTTTCCCTCTCAAATAACCCACCTCTCGTTCAAAAGTTGATCCTGGCCTTGCCGTAAACGGATTATTTGAGAATATTAATTGATCACCTTTATTGAGGGCTCGATCAATTGATTTTTGATTTGCTCCCCATCTTGCGGCATCTGTCATCTTATCCCATATATTACTAGGAACACTAAATACTTTAGCCCCTAATTTTTGACCAACTTTTATATAGTCGGGGGCATGTCCTAAAACAAATTTTCCAACATTCTTTGCTCCATTCTGTACTACGGCCTTTTCTCCCAATGATGCAACATTAAATAATGCATCAAATGGTAGCGCCACCATCCCAACTATTGCTAAAGCTTGCAGACCTAAATCGCCGTTGGGGCCGCTGGAGGCTTGGAATAATTTTCGGCTTTCCGA
>JANPFV010000136.1:0-1994 GCA_031423615.1 Candidatus Omnitrophota bacterium | reverse complement strand
GATAAAAAATGGAAGATGACCTTTTTGGGAAACTTTCCATCGGCTTGGGATCCGGGAGATGAGATCAAGCTTTCAATATCCCCATCGCTAAGCAACAGCCCAGGGGGTTCTACTGGTGAGTCTGATGCACGTGTTTCAGTGAAAAATTTAACCAAGAAAAGTGTGCCCATCACAGTATTTTGGAAAGGTTCTATTTCTGCAGAAAAAAGTATGAACATCGTTTCACCGTCAGAATCACAACTATCTTTGAGAAAGAATATTCGTTTAGGCAAAGAAGCATTTATAAAAACTATACATCCCGAGTATGTTATAGATGTTGAGGATGCGGAAGGCCGTCTAACGAAATGGCAAATAGACAAAAATACGGCACGAGGCCCTATGCGATGGGTTGAAAAAGACCCCGTTGTTATTACTGAGGGAACAATAAAAACCAGACACAAGATAATCAATAAACATAAAGATCGGTATAATCAAGAGCTTGGGGCGCTTTTTATTTCGGAAGAATAAAATGAATATCCAAAAAATCAAAATCGATAAAATCAATCCCGCTGCTTATAATCCGCGTAAGGATTTACAGCCCGGCGATCCTGAGTATAAAAAACTCAAAAGAAGCATCGACACATTCGGTTACGTCGAGCCTTTAGTTTGGAACAAACGCACGGGAAATCTCGTCGGAGGCCATCAACGGTTTAAGATTCTTGTTGAAAAAGGCGTAAAAGAGGTCGAAGTCAGCGTCGTTAATCTTGATGATGAGAAAGAAAGAGCCTTGAATTTGGCCTTAAACAAGATTCAAGGTAGGTGGGATAATGAGAAACTTGGACACCTTTTGGATGAATTGAGCAAGACCCCGAACTTCGATGTCACTCTATCCGGCTTTGATATCCCCGAAATCAGCGAAGTCCTTGATCTATTAGAACGCGCCAAGGAGGACAGGTTCGATTTTGGAGGCGAAGTCAAGAAGATAAAGAATCCTAAAACCAAGCTGGGTGACTTAATTGTGCTTGGTGAGCATCGCATTTTGTGCGGTGACTGCTCAAAAAAAGAAGATATCGCCAAACTTTTTGGCAAGGAAAAGGCCGGATTGATCCATACCGACCCACCCTATAATGTTAATTACTATGGGGGCAACCGTCCGCATGCCAAAGCCCGCCCTAAAAATTCAAAACAATGGGACAGGATTTATTGCGATAACATGACCCAGGAAGAGTATGAAGCATGGCTTAAAAAGGTTTTAACCAACGTCTCTAATTACTTGGAGCAAGGAGCAGATATTTATGTATGGAATGGCCATCGGCAGTTCGGCCCCATGCATTTGATGCTTACCGAATTAAATTTTTATATCGGATGTGTGATTACATGGGCGAAAGAAAGATTTGCTATCAGCTATGGCGATTACAATCAGCAGACGGAATTTTGTTTATATGGTTGGAAAGAAAAGAATGGTGCGCATAAATGGCACGGCCCCAATAATGAATCGACCTTGTGGCAGATTAAACGCGATAATACAGGCGACTATATTCATCCGACGCAAAAACCAATCGCCATACCCCATCGGGCGATCAAAAATAGCTCCATACGGGGAGACATTGTTTTGGATATGTTCTTGGGATCAGGAACGACACTCATCGCAGCCGATGCTTTGAAACGAAGATGTTTCGGAACGGAAATTGATCCGGCCTATTGCGATGGGATCGTGCATCGTTATGTTGCATATGCAGGAAAAAGTAAGGTTTCCAAAGAAGTGTTATCGAAATACGGATTGGCATAAGGAGGATGTAGTGAAGCCGAAAGATAAAAAGTCAGAGAATCATGACGAAAAACCAGTCCTGAAGATTTTAAGAGATATTCAGGAGGGCATTATCAAAGGCGAGGAACTGTCCGCAGACATACGTCAGGATTGTGTCGAACATATGTGGATTTCGATGGGCTATCAGGTTGAGGAGATTGCCGGCATATTGAATGTTAGCGGAAGAACTATCAAACGGGATAAAACA
>JANPFV010000135.1:0-1674 GCA_031423615.1 Candidatus Omnitrophota bacterium | reverse complement strand
AATTCTAAATTTTCCCCTTGCCGCTGGATAACTTCAGAAGCATTAATGACTAAGGTAACCGCTGGATTGTCCGCCAGTCCTAAAGCTAAACGATTCTTATTTAAGAATTCGTTCGCATTGCTCGACACCCTATCTATCATGGCTCTGTTTCAAAATGTAATAAAAAGATAAAATTCCCGTCTATAAACACATTCTTTAACCTTACGAGCCGTTCGGCTCTCTGATTCCCGCTAAAAAACCCGGGATTTTCCGTCTGCGGGCGGACGAATCCCTTGTGCCCGCTTCTAGCGGGCTGCAAAAAGTGGCGGCGCGTTAATCGCAATCAATCGCTTGACGTTAAAAACAATCGCCTCCAAGAAAGCTTGCATTTGAACCTTCGCCGTCGTACGATACCTCGCTCGTTTTTCCCATTTCGAAAACACACTTTCAAACGGCGCACGCAATTTTGTCAGCCAACGGTCTTTATCAAAATTCTTACCCTTCATGTTGTTCTTTAAAACCGCGCCGCTATAACACCTTCGTTCTGCCATCGCGCGCTGCGCTGCTTTCAGACAATACGCTTTGTCCCCGATCACCATCCCCCCATCGGGACAAATAAGATCCATCCCGTCTTGATCTGGAACATTCGCCGGTGTTACGGCCACTTTTTTAATCAGCCCTGACCCCATATCCACACTCACGTGCGCCTTGTATCCATACCAAAATTTATCTTTACCCTTGCATCCAAACCGAGCATCTTTATCTGCAGAATAATTTCCAATATTTTTATTGTTCAGTTTGTCTTCACCGTCGACTAAGGCTTTGTCCCGTTCTTGCCACGTGGTTTCCTTGGTCTTGATCGCCGTAGCGTCGACAAACGTGAACACTTTGCGAACAATCCCTTTTTCTTCGGCATGCTGCATAATGTTCTTAAACGCTTGTCCGATTCGCCGCGGCCCCAAAATTTGTCTCATGCGACAAAAAAATGTGTGGTCTGGTGTAACCTCATCAAGCTTCATCGCGCAAAACCATCGAAAAGCCATGTCATGCCGCAGGCGATTTTCTAATTCACGATCTGACAAATCATAAAAGAATTGCAAAAATAAACACTTGATACCAACATCCAAGCCATACCCACGACGGCCCAGCGTTGAGCTCAGCTCACTAAATTTTCGTGCGATCTTAACAAAGTCCACCACTTTGGCAACTTTGCGCAATTCGTGATCGGGGCAAACAATTTTCTCCAAGTCATAAGCAAAAATAAGCATTTGAGGACTCCTTTCGGTTTCCATGTCCTCATTCTATCATGTCATCGTCGAGCAACGTGCCAAAAAACAAACTTTGTCGTCGGTAAAAATATTGCTTTTATTTTTTAGAAATGGCTCATTTCGCAACAGTCCCATCATGTCGCTTATAATTTGCGTAGGAAGTTCATTTAAAACTTTCAAAGTTGTATTGAGTAGATTTTGCTTATTTTGCGTGCTTACGCCTGAGCGATTGCTTTCCAACTTTGAGGATAAAGAATTAAAATTGACGGCAGTTGACTCGCCGAATTCTTGGGCCACCGCATCAAAATCGCTATAGCGCTCCAAAAGATATTTCACAAAAGGGTCCAAGGCTTTGAGCGCCGCATCAACTTCGGCTTCTCCCAAGCCTTCCGGCGAGGGGGCAATAGATTTACGGAATTCTGAACTT
>JANPFV010000134.1:0-4228 GCA_031423615.1 Candidatus Omnitrophota bacterium | reverse complement strand
AGAGCGGCAATCTTTCTTCCGCAGTTTTCCGCGCAACCATTCTTCCCAACATTGAAAAGGAAATCAATGAGGGTAAGAATTTTGCCGGGGTCAGGCAAATTTATAATTCGGTCATTTTGGCGGCCTGGTATAAAAAGGCGTTGAAGGAAAGTTTATTGGGACGGATTTATACCGACAAAAGCAAGGTCGCCGGTGTCGAGACCGACGACAAAGAAATGAAGCAAAGGATTTATGAGCAGTATTTGTCCGCTTTTAAAAAAGGCGTTTATAACGTAATCAAGGAAGAAACCGACTCCGCAAGCGGAGATGTTGTTGCGCGCAAATATTTTTCCGGCGGAGTGGTGTTTTCGGCCAGTTCAACCTTGAAGGAAGATCATATTGCGGATGCGGCCATGAAAGACAATTTGGCAAACGCCACCGGACGGTATGTTTTTTATGTTCAGGGAACCGAAAGTGGAACACCCAATTCTCAGGTTGTGCAAGATGGCGTTGCCGCATCGAGCGCGGTTAGGGCTGTATCCTTTGACAGAAACTATGAATACACTCAAGAATATCTGGTCAGTGCAGTGACGGGTGCCACTGGTTTTGCGGCCGTGGACTTGCAACATATTTCCAAACCCAGTCTACAAAAAATATATGCTGCTATTGATGACCATCCTAGGAAAGTAGCCGCATCTCTAGAAGGGGTAAGAAACGGGCAAATTTTGTTGCGCTATATTGAGGTTGGAAAAGATAATAGTGAACTCACACAAGTTATAGGTTTTCAAATTCCTGTTCCTGGCTCCCGGAGTAAGCCATCTTTAATGCCGGTAGTGTATGTTCAGGGGAGGATAGCTCCAGAAACTTTGGAATACGATCGCGGAGTTGAGCAGATTAGAAATTTGCCTAACCAAGTACAAATAGAATCTTTCGCAGGATCCAGTGCGATGAGCACCTTTGTAGCGCCCACTGAACCTATTGCGGTGGATTGGAGACAGTTTGCGAATAACAACGATGCTCACCCGCCGAATGAACACGATGCCAAATCCGTCAATGATCTTCTTAGAAAATGGCCGGCCTTTCAAATGATTCAAGTAGACCCAAAGAATCCTTTAGGTTATGCAGAGCTTTTAGGTTCGCGGGATGCATTTTTGTTTTCCGAATTAGCGCGCGCAAAAGCTTCCTTTAATAATGTTAGCGCCGTCCTTTCAAAGCTTGACCCAAATTCTGCCCGTATCGGCGCCGTATCAGGCGAAGCCATTGTCAATTTTCTTATTTTTAAAAATGTAATGCCCCGTAATTCTGCTATGGAAAATACGCCCAATGCGGATGCGGCATCCAGCTCGGTGAGTTTTGAAAAATTTCCCGCAACCGACGAGCAAGTGGCAAATGCGGCTCAGGCGATTCTCGATAAAATTGATACGAAAGCCCAAGCTGACCCGCAAACCGGATCTGTCAAAAAGACCCGCCCCGATAAGGTTCATTTGGCCATAGGGATTATTAAAGATGAAGTTCTCACCACTTCGCCCGATGCTATAAGAAAAGTTATTGAAGCGCAAATCCAGACTGTTGGTGGTTTTGAGAACGGTACGATTAAAGATCGTTTGAACATTATTTTGGTTAAATTAAAATTAGCCTTGGACTTAACAGCTGAGCAATTGGAAAGACAGAAGAATTCTGCGGCAAATGAAGTTGGAAAATTGGAAATGTACTATCACGATTATGATGAAATGGTGAAGAGGTTTTATGAAAATTTGCGTTTAAGACGGCTTTTGATGATTTTTACGGCGCAAGAAGCGCGTTTTATCGCGGTTATGGTTTTGGCCGCAAATCAAAGAGGCGAGGAAATTCGATCCTTGCTGGCATGGCCTTCTACAGACTTTCCGCGGCTTTCAGTTGCGGATGCGAAAAGATTTTTGGATATACTGGGCCGTGAAGATTCCCAAGAAGAAGCAAAAGAAATTATAAGAGATGTAAAGAGTTATCATCTATTCTTTGATCCAGGAGGCGCGGCCCAAACGATTAAAAGAGATGAAGCTCAAGCGGCCTTAAATGCACTGGCGGCCGAATCCAGCTCGAGCGCGGTTCAGGGAGTTGTTACACCCACAACGGGGGAGGGGAAAGTAAAAAATCCCTCGCTTGAAAGCGCGGCCAGTTCTCTAAATGATATAAAAAATCCCGCGGCTGTTTCTCCTGTTATTGCGGCGCCGGGTGGTATCGACTTTGATCCCACCAATATGAATTTGCAAATCAAACGTAATGGAAAAGGTGTTCCCTTGCCTTTGCCGCAACAGAATTTAGAACAGATCAACATTCAAGGGATTGTCCCGGTCATTATTAATTACATGCCCATTAATGCCCAAACCTTGCCTATCTTTTTAGGTCAGGCACCCAAAGACCCGGCCCGAGATCCGGAAGCATTGGCGAGCACACGAGGAGGATAGTGTATGAATATTAAAAATCATACGACGGCTACAAGACGCCATATTTGCGGCGGGGTTCTTTTTGCTTTTTTGCTTAATGTCGTCGTGGGGCCCGTTGCTCCGGTTTGGGCCCAGGAGGTATTGCCTTTGCCGGGGAGCATGGTCATGTTAAGCTCCGGATATCAGCCCACGTTAATTAAGGGCATGCGGGTGTATCCTGAAAATCCTTTGCGCTTTGATTTTATCGTTGATCCGGGGGATTCGGGTTTGCAAGGCGAGGCGTTTAAAGAAGAATCGTCGAAATTGATGAAATATTTCCTTTCTTCATTGACGGTGCCGGACAAGGACATGTGGGTCAACCTTTCCCCTTATGAAAAAGACCGGATCATTCCCGACGCGTTCAGTAAAACGGAAATGGGCCGCGACATGCTGGGTCAGGATTATATTTTAAAGCAGTTGACGGCGTCGGTGATTTATCCCGAGCATGAGTTGGGCAAAACGTTTTGGACCATGGCTTACCAAAAAACGCAGGAGATTTTTGGTCCAAAGAATGTTCCCGTCGAAACGTTTAACAAGATTTGGATTGTGCCGCAAAAAGCCGTTGTTTACGCCAAGGACAATATTGCCTATGTTGTGGAGAGTCATTTAAAGGTCATGCTGGAAGAGGATTATTTGGCCATGGCCCAGTCTTCCTCGTCGGCTTTAGAAGGTGATGCCTCGGCTAAGAAGGAGCTTTCGGCGAAGGATTTAGGGAAGGACCAAAAGGAGAAGAATTCCATCATTTCCCAGGTCATCCGCCAGGTTGTGCTCCCCGCCATCGAAAAGGAAGTCAATGAAGGAGAAAATTTTGCTCCCTTAAGACAAGTTTATAACTCACTGATTCTCGCGACATGGTTTAAACGTCATTTAAAGCAGAGTCTTTTAGGCCAGGTTTATGTAGGGAAAAACAATGTTGAAGGCGTGCAATTCCGGGGTCAAACGGACAAGGAAAAAATTTATGAGAGTTATTTAGAAGCGTTTCATAAGGGCGCCTATAACTATATTAGAGAAGAGGAAGATTCCGCAACCCATGAAATGGTGCCGCGCAAATATTTTTCCGGCGGGATTATCGCGGGCGATATCGGCAAGGTTTATTCTCAGACCAGTCAAGTGGCCAGTTCCGAGCTGACCGGAAAAACGGCCTTATTCGCTATTCAATTGGATGCGGCCCAAACGGCTGCTGCGGCGGCTAATGCGGCGCCGGTTGTGTCTTCGTCGCCGGTAGTTAGCTTTCGTAAAAATTCTACTTTTGGGCCTGCAACGACCATTCTTACCGGAACATTTAATCCCTTGCCAGAGAACAGAACCGCAACGCCCGCCGAGCGTATGTTAAAATCTGCTGGTTCTCGTGAAGGTGAAATTGCAGAATTCCGGAAAACTTTTGCCCCATCGCCGGAAGGCTTGGGAGAAGCCGAAGTTGATGCGGCGCTCAAAGCCTTGAATCCTTTTGTGAAATATATTTTGGAACGTTATAACGATTTTGATGCCGTGGCCCAAGAATTCGGCGAGCCAACTGCCGCCAATTTTGATTTTTTATCCTCAAAGTTCGAAAGCAATCGCTCAGGCGTAAGCACGCAAAATAAGCAAAATCTGCTCAATACAACTTTGAAAGTTTTAAATCAACTTCCCCAGCAAATTATCAGCGACATGATAGATAGGGTGTCGAGCAATGCGAACGAATTCTTAAATAAGAATCGTTTAGCTTTAGGACTGGCGGACAATCCAGCGGTTACCTTAGTCATTAATGCTTCTGAAGTTATCCAGCGGCAAGGGGAAAATTTAGAATT
>JANPFV010000133.1:0-17591 GCA_031423615.1 Candidatus Omnitrophota bacterium | reverse complement strand
AAATTCTCCAATATTCAACATTCCTAAAGATACTGCTGAAAAAGGCTATTTAAAGAAGACAAAAACGATCCCGATTGCTTAAGAAATGTTTTTTGTTAAAAATAATGCTGTATTTTGAGTTCTAATTAGGAGTTCGGGTTTGCATGACATCCGGAAATCTTTCTCGACAGTTTTGGCGAAGTCTGGTATAACTAGTTTTCACTTTCACGATCTAAGGCATACTTTTGCGAGTCAGTTGGTCATGTCTGGGTCGATATTTACACGGTGAGAGAATTATTAGGTCATAAAGATATTACGATGACGCTTCGTTATAGTCATCTTGCACCGAGTCATAAACAGCGGGCAGTTGACATTCTGGGTAAGAAAGTGTCCACTTTTTGGACACTTAGCCAAAAAATTGAAACATCAGAAAAATCTGAAATATTGAAATTCTTTGACAAACAATTAGCTAAGTAATTTCGGGGAGTAGCGCAGCTGGCTAGCGCACTTGCTTTGGGAGCAAGGGGTCCCGGGTTCGAATCCCGGCTTCCCGACCATTTCCCTTCTATGATTCCACGCGATCACACAAAACTGATTTGCGACATCGGGGAGTTAAGCGGGCTTTTTTCCGACACCCTCAGTTTAGACGGGTTTTTGCAAAAAATCGTCGAAATGATCTCCTCTCACATGCGCTCAGAAGTCTGCTCCATTTACATTTACTACGAAAATACCAATGAGTTAATTCTTCGCGCGACCAAGGGTTTAAAACCGGAAGCTATCGGCAAAGTCAAGATGAGGCTGGGCGAAGGCTTAACCGGCATCGCCTTAAAAGAACTGCGTCCCGTTTGCGAAAAGAATGCCAGCAAGACCCAAGGTTATCGTTATTTCCCGGATATAGGTGAAGAGCCATACGAATCTTTTTTAGCTGTTCCCATTGTCCGGGGGACCAATCGTATCGGTGCGGTCGTTATTCAAAATTCGCAAAGAAATTATTTTTCCGAAGAAGACATCAAGGTTTTTCGCGCCATCACATCTCAATTGGCCAATACCATCGAAACCGCCAAATTGCTCATCAGCTTTAATGAAAAGGTCCCCCCGCCGATGATTCCGTCGGTGCCCAAAGAAATTAAATTTATTAAAGGCCGCATTGGGTGCGAAGGTTTTTCTTTCGCTGAGGCAATCGTTCATGAACAGTGCGCCATTTTTGTTCCGCCGGCCCGCGAGGCGGGGCGGCTTTTGTTTACGCTCGATGATTTTCACCGCGCGGTGCTGGAGACGGAAAAGCAGTTAGAAGATTTGCAAGGCCAGATCGAGGAAAAATTATCGGACGTAGCGTCGCTGATTTTTACGGCGCAGATTCTCATGCTTAAAGATCAGGCTTTTTTGGACGCGATCATCGGTGCTATTTCCGACGGAGTCAATCCGCCCGAAGCCGTGCGTCAAGTCGTGACCCAATATGCGGCGATGTTTGACAAGCTGCCCAATCAATATTTGCGGGACAAAAAACATGATGTGCTGGATATCGGTAATCGTCTTTTGGAGAATCTCGTCGGTGTTCACGATTCTCAGCATGATTTGCACGGCAAGATTGTTATTTCCCGCCAACTTTATCCCTCGGACATTCTCAAATTTTCGTCTTTAGGTGTGAGTGGAATCATCCTTTTGAGCGGTGGCGTCGCTTCGCATTTGACGATTTTGGCTGTGTCGTTGGGTTTGCCGGTGGTTTTTTGCGAAGAACCGGAAATTCTCAAAATCCCTGTCGGAACCAAAATTATTCTCGATGCTGATCAGGGGAATATTTATGTGAGTCCTGCGGACGACATTGTTGAGTCTTTTAAAAATAAAGAAAAGGACCGCGAACAGGCCGTAAAACTCAAGGCGGATATCCAGGATAAAACCGTGACACGAGATGGCACACGCGTGGAATTGATGGCCAACATCAATCTTTTAGGGGATTTGGCCGCGGCCCGGGAATATAAAGCGGAAGGGATCGGGCTTTACCGCACAGAATTTCCCTTCATTGTCCGCAGTGATTTCCCGTCGGAAGAAGAACAGTATTTGATTTATATTAAACTGGTCAAAGGCATGCCGGGAAAAGAGATCACTTTTCGCACCTTGGATATCGGCGGAGATAAAGTTCTTTCTTATTATGATAACGGGAATGAAGAAAATCCTTTTTTGGGAATGCGCTCGATCCGTTTTTCCTTGCGGCATAAAGATGTTTTTGCCCAGCAAATCCGCGCGATTTTGCGGGCCGGAGTCGGGGCCAACATCCGCTTGATGTTCCCTATGATTTCCTCTCTTGACGAATTTCTGGAAGCCAAAGAATTTGTGGGGCAGTGCGCGACGGAATTGAAGAGGGAAGGGATCGCTTGTCATGATCATCCGCCTATCGGCATGATGGTGGAACTCCCCTCGGTCATTGAAATCATCGATGAGCTGGCCGCGGCCGCAGATTTTTTTAGCATCGGCACCAATGATTTTATCCAGTACATGCTGGCTGTTGACCGCACCAATGAAAAAGTTGCGGACTTTTTTCTTCCCCATCATCCGGGCGTTTTGCGGGCGTTGTCTCGTGTCGCCCGCGCCGCCACGCGTAATGGAAAAGATGTTTCCGTTTGCGGCCTGATGTCTCATCAGGAGAAGTTTGTGCCGTACCTCATCGGTATCGGTATTCGTAAATTAAGCGTCGACGCCCGGTATCTTTACAAAATCCAACAGGCGGTGCAAAAAGTGGATCTGCAGATCGCCCAAAAGGAGACGGAAAATATCCTTTCAAAAAAACTGGTCCGCGACATTGAAAGTTTGCTCAAATAATTTTTAATGAAGACGATTGCCGTATTTAAAAAACCCCGCCACGATATTTTTCGAGAAACATTAGGGCTCGTTCTTGGCTTGCTATTTATCGCAGCGGCCGGGGCCCTGGCTTATCGCAATACTTTAAACAGCCCCTTTATTTTTGATGACATGACCCAGATTGTTCAGAATGAGCACATCCGCTCCTGGCACTGGCCGTGGAGTTTTATCGAAAATAACCGGCGGCCGTTTTTGTATGCCACCTTGGCTTTCAATTTTCATTTCTCCGGTTTAAATCCTTTTGGATATCACCTTTTTAATATCAGCGTCCATATTCTTGCCGCGATGATGTTTTTCTTGCTGGTCCGAAAAACCTTATTGTTTCCGGCTGCGGCCGAACGTTTTAGACGGAAAGCCAATGTATTAGCTCTTTCTGCCGCGACCCTTTGGCTTTTACACCCGATCCATACTCAGGCCGTAACGTATCTGATTCAGCGTGCGGAATCTTTGATGGGGTTGTTTTTTTTGTCTACCTTGTATTTTTCCAGCAAATATTTTACTTCCCGACGACATTCTTGGATCATGGCGGCCGCGGTGACATCGCTTTTGGCTGGGCTTACCAAGGAAGTTGCTTTGGTGTTGCCGTTTATGATTTTTTTTTATGACCGGACTTTTATTTCTGTAAATTCTCGCGAAGCTTTAAAAAATAATCGCTGGCTTTATGCCAGTTTGAGTTTGACATGGGCGGTCATGTTTTTTCTTTATCTTACGACCAATCCGGAAAAAATCCTGACGGCCGGTTTTGGCCTGGCGGGAATGACGCCGTTGCAATACGTCCTCAATCAACCCCCCGTGATCCTGCATTATGTGCGACTTGCCTTTTGGCCAGAACCTTTGGTTTTTGATTATGATTGGCCGCCGGTCCAAAACATCATTTTTTTGTGGCCGGCCATAGCTGTTGTGCTGTCCTGGATTGTGGTTCTGGTCGTGGCGTATAAACGTTTTCCGGTGGCCAGTTTCTTGGGATTAAGTTTTTTTATTCTGCTTTTACCATCGTCGAGCATCCTCCCTTTAAAGGATTTGGTTTTTGAATACAGGTTGTACTTGCCTTTAGCCTGCGGGGCTGTCGCGTTTGTGCTTTTGCTCAAGATTTATGCGGAAAAGTTCATCGCCGAGAGGAAGCGCCAAACTTTTTTTGTCGTTGGAATAGTCCTTTCATGTTTGGTTTTAGGAGGGTTGACCTATCAGCGCAATAAAACTTATGCCAATGAAGAGAAGGTATGGCTGGATGTGATCCGTAAACAGCCGTCCAACAGTCGCGCTTATAATAATCTGGGTGAATATTGGTTACGGCGCGGCCGTGAGAGTGATGCCAAAGACTGTTTTATGAAAGCCTTGGTTTTAAATCCAAATTATCCTGATGTTTATGCCAACATGACCGTTGTTTTGGGAAAAGAAGGTAAGGTCGATGAAGCGATCCAGTATGCCAAACAAGCGGTGGTCTTAGATCCTGATTTTGCTATTGCCTATAACAATTGGGGATCCGCGCTTTCGCAAGCCGGCCGTTATGCCGAGGCGGTGCCTTATTTTAAAAAGACATTGGCATTGGGATGTCATTATGAAGGTGTTTTTGCTAATTTGGTCAGGGCTTTAGATTATTCCGGGCAAATTGATCAGGCAAAGGATGTTTTAAAACAGGGCTTGGGGCTTTATCCGGACTCTCCGGAACTTAAAGAAATCCTTAAGGCCCGGGGTAATTAAAACCAGCCTCGGCATTATCGAAGATGGAAAATCCCCGATTCCTACTTAGAAACCGTTTATCGACGAGCAGCCTTTCACCCAATGGGTGAAAAATTTCACTCGTCGAGGTCTCGAGGGGAGAATCATTTTCTAAGTAGGAATTTGGGGAAAATCTGTTTGCTTGTGCTTATTGCGTCGAGGTGTTACTATAGTTAAAAATTTTAGTGCTATGTTGTCTGATATACGATCGGATAGACGTGGCACACCGCCGTGTCCCTCTGGTTTTGTACCTTGAGGCAGCACGGTACAAGTCAGAAAGAAGGCGAGTCATGAATGATTCAACGTTGAATTTTTATGGTTTGGGCATTGCCCCGCAAGTTTTAGAAAGTTTAGCTAAGTTAAATTTCAAGCACCCCACCCCCATTCAGCATAAAGCCATTCCCATCGGTCTAGAAGGTAAGGATATGATCGGTATTGCCCAGACGGGAACCGGAAAAACCATGGCTTTCGCCATTCCTATGATCCAGCGTTTGGCCAGCGGGGTTAAAGGGCGCGGTTTAATCCTCGTTCCGACGAGAGAATTAGCTTTGCAGGTCGAGGAAAGTGTTTTAAAAATCGCCAATGCTTTTGGTATTCGCAGTGCTGTTTTAATCGGCGGAGATCCTATCGAACGTCAGATCCGCGCTCTGGCCAAGCAGCCGCGGGTTTTGATCGCCACGCCCGGCCGGTTAAACGATTTGATGAAACAGCGCAAAGTGCATTTGAATGATGTTCATATTCTTGTTTTGGATGAGGCAGATCGGATGCTAGATATGGGTTTTGCGCCGCAAATTGACCAGATTTTGCAGACGGTGCCCAAAGACCGCCAAACGATGTTTTTCTCTGCGACCATGGCCCCGGAAATCGTGAAATTGACTTCAAAATACTTAAAACTTCCCACCCAGGTTGAAGTTGTTCCTCCCGGCACCACGGCGGAACGGGTTACCCACGAATTATTCATCGTGAGCCGTGAGCGTAAAAAGGACCTTTTACAAAAAATCCTTGCGCAATATCGCGGTTCCGTCCTTTTATTTTGCCGCACCAAAATCGGCGCTTTCAAAGTGGCCCGCGCTTTGCGAACCATGGGACACAGTGCCGCGGACATTCATTCGGACAAAACCTTGGCCCAGCGCCGCAAGGCACTTGAAGGGTTTAAGTCCGGTCTTTACCGTATTTTGGTCGCCACCGACATTGCCGCGCGGGGAATTGACGTTGTCGGTATTGAGTTGGTCATCAATTATGACCTTCCTGATGAGGCGGAGAACTATGTGCATCGCATCGGACGAACCGGTCGCGCGGGTTTGACCGGGCACGCGATCGCTTTTGCTGCTCCCGACGAGAAAAGCGATGTTATGAGCATTGAAAAATTGATCAAGACGGCTTTGCAGGTTTCCCAGCATCCGGATATTCCGGCCGAAAATTTTTCCAAGCCCGCGGTTGTCTTCAGCTCTAAACGATTCGGGGCGCGTCGGTCCGGCGGTAAACGCCGTTATTCTTAATCCGATTAAAGGAAATGGCAGATAAGATAAAGTAAATGTTTTCAAAATAACAAAATAAACAACCTGAGGGTCATCTATGCCGGAAAAGCGTTTTTCTAAAGGCGAAGCCATCCGTTTTGGCTGGCAAACCATGAAAGATAATCTTGGTTTTTTTCTCATTCTCTCGCTTGTTCTTTTTAGCATCGAATGGCTCCCGGCGATAATGGTTGAAATGCTTAAAAAAAATATGCCGATCGTCGCTCTCTTGATTAACTTTGTGGGTTCGTTTCTGGGCATTTTAATTACGCCCGGTGCATTGAAGATTTTTTTGAAATATTGCGATGGTGAAAAAGCCCGGTTGGAAGATCTATTGGCTTATTCGCATTTGTTCTTTCGTTATTTAGGCGCGGGTTTGCTCACCGGGCTGGCGTTCGTGGCCGGGTTGATTTGTTTGATCATTCCCGGGATTATTCTTATCCTTAAGTTGCAATTTTTTGGATATTTTATGGTAGATAAAAACACCGGAGCCATCGATTCCATAAAGAGTAGCTATAAAATGACAGCTGGTTTATCATGGGAATTATTTCTTTTTGCTTTACTTCTGGTGCTTATTAATATCGCCGGAGCTTTGTGTTTGTTGATTGGCTTATTAGCTACTATGCCGGTGACGGCTTTGGCTATGGCCTATGTTTATCGTAAATTGACAAGGGAAAATTCCTCCGGCGCCGCGTCACTCACAATTATTTAATAGCGACGGAGAAAATATTATTTCAAGATTGTCCAATGTAAATAATGTCCAATGTAGCTCGGAAAAGTCAGACTGGACAATTCTAAAGGAGCCAAATGGAACATGGTTTAAACTGGCGATACGCCACCAAGAAATTTGACAATACAAAAGTGATCCCCGAAACAACGTTTAATGATCTTCTCGATGTTTTACGTTTATCACCATCCTCTTTTGGACTTCAGCCATGGAAATTTGTAGTTATCAAAGATCAATCTTTGCGAAAGGAATTGCGGAAATATGCCTGGGACCAGCCGCAGATCACTGAGGCTTCTCATTTAATTGTCCTTTGCGCTAAAACCGGAATGGATGAAGATTATGTCAAAGATTTTATTTTGCGGACAGCTCAATCGAGGGGAATTCCCGCCGTGGATCTGGGTGGTTATCAAGACATGATATTGGGTTTTGTAAAATCTCTTAATGAAGATAATCTTGCTCATTGGATGGCGCGACAAGTTTATATTGCTTTAGGTGTGCTTTTGGCGGAGTCCGCCCACCACAGGATTGATTCGTGTCCCATGGAAGGTTTTGATGCCGTTAAATTTGACGAGATTCTTAATCTCAAGGACGCCGGGTTGCACGCGATTGTCTTATGTGGTTTGGGATATCGGACTGCAGATGACCCTTATGCAAAACTCGCCAAGATCCGCTTTGAAGCCAATGAGATATTGATCATCAAATAAAATTCTTGACAATCTCTTGTTTGTGGATATACTTTAAATATTCGTTCTGAATAAAATTTGTTATGGGGATTAGCAATGAAGCTAATCCGTAGTCATTGGACGTCGCAGCCCAGAATCTCGTGAAGAGGTTTTGGGTTTTTGTTTTTATAAAATTTCCGCTCTGCAGTAAAAATTAATTTGGGACCGGCAGTGAAGCCGTTCCGTAAACATGGACAACGCAGCCCAGAAAACTTTTTAAAAAGGATTCTGGGCTTTTGTTTTGGAGGAAAAGAAATGAAAAGGATAATAAAAGAAAAAGGGAATCAAACCGGCCGGAATAATTTTTTTCGGAAAAGTTCATTTTTCAAGACCGTGATTTGGACGATTTTAATCGCCTTTACTTCCGAAACTTTTGGTGTTCATTCAGCCGCGTATGCCCAAAGTTATCTGCAGAGTTTACCGGTGCCGGGGACCATGGTGAGTTTGAGCGCGGCCTATGCCCCGATGTTGATGAAAGGGATTAAAACCTATCCCGATAATCCTTTTCGTTTTGATTTTTTTATCGATCCGGGACAAGAGGGAAAAAAACCGGAAGAGGTCAGCAAAGAGTCAGAAAAATTGATCAAATATTTTTTGGCTTCATTGACTGTTCCGGAAGAACAACTCTGGGTTAATCTTTCTCCCTATGAAAAAGACCGCATTATGCCTTCGGCTTTTGGTATCACTGAAATGGGCCGCGATCTTTTGGCGCAGGATTATTTTTTAAAACAGATTTCCGCATCTCTCCTGGATCCTTCTACTCCTCGCGGTGAAGAATTCTGGAAAAAGATTTATTCCAAAATCCGTCAATTGGGCGGCAATGCCGGGGCCATCAATACCTTTAATAAGGTATGGATCATTCCTGAAACCGCGGAAGTTTATACCAAGAACGGAAACGCCTTTGTTGTGAGCAGCCATTTAAAGGTCATGCTGGAAGAAGATTATGTCGCCGGCCGACTGGAAAACAGCGGCGTTGCGCCCGCGGAAAAAAATCAATACAGCCCGGTGGTCCGGGAAGTGATCGTTCCCGCGATCGAAAAGGAAGTAAACGAAGGCGAGAATTTTGCCATGCTGCGCCAGATTTACAATTCCATGATTTTGGCGACGTGGTTTAAACGGCATTTGCGCGAAAGTCTTTTTAGCCAAATTTATGTCGGCCAAAACAAGGTTGGCGGTGTCGATGTGGATGATAAGGACATTAAAGAGAAAATATATCAGCAATATCTCGCCGCTTTTAAAAAAGGGGTTTTTGATTTTATCCGCGAAGATTATGACGCGGCAACGGATGAAACGACTCCGCGCAAATATTTTGCCGGCGGAATCAATTTTAATTTGACGAACTTTGCGGTCATGGGCAGTTCGGCAGTCGCTTCTCCCTATCATGAAACCAGCGATGATATGAGTCTCCGGCGGCTCAATATTCCGACGACCAATATTATGGGCCAGCCCTTTCTCAATGTTTCTGCGGTCGTGGTCAATCCCAAGGGCGTCGATTGGTATCGCCGTATGACGACCGCTAGGGGAGATAATTTTTTGTTAGCGGCTTCTTCTTCGGTGGATTCATTTCGGGAAACCGCCTTGGGTACCAAGGTCGCGGGTTTGTTCCGGAAGTCCTTCTTAAAAGCCAGCGGCGTTCTTTTATCCACGCTCCTCTTATTCTCGTTATCTGGATTTTCAAATCATGCTGAAGCGGCCAAAATCAATTATGACGCGGACCGCGGCGCGATTATTCAGGTAGAGCGGGGCGATACGTTAAGCGACATTCTGGCCACGGTAAATATTCATCAACAAGAAATCCAACCCGGTTTTAATGGCCTCATTTCGAAATCGTTTTTCGGCAAGGACGGCGGTAAAGAACGTGTGATCGACACAATCGCTCAAGCGATGAATATATCCAATGCGGATAAACTTATTGCCGGCCACACCTATGTTATTCCGGAGGGATTTTTGGCTGGGGAATATAAAGCGCCGCCAGCCCAGGTTGTGACGGTTGTGGGAAAGAAAGCCACTGTTGTCGAAGAGCCAGCGCAGGTTGTGACGGTTGTGGGAAAGAAAGTTGCGCTCCCGACATCGCAAGTTTCCGTGCGCAATGACCAACCTTCCTTTTTATCGGACGAGAGCCGTTATCCGTTAAGTATTGCTCTGATTGAAAACAAAAGTGTAAATCCTTCTTTAAGTCCGACGACAGTCAGAATCCCTTCTTTTTCGGGCGAAATTTCTCCGAGAGTGAAATGGACCATAGCACTTCTTCTTTCAGTTTTAATGATGGTGAAAACGGCCCAAATTATTCCTTTTCCTTCGCGCGGTAAAAGACGGCCAAGCGTTGATCCTGTCGTTGATCATGCGGTTAGCGCAGCGACGAAGGATTATCGGGTTGTTGCCAGTGCCCCGAACTTACCCAGCTCTAAAGAAGCTGAACTTGCCGCAAAAATTGAAAGCACGACAAAAGCACTAATGGCCGACCAAGGTCTTTCCCGGCAGGCCGCTTACCAAAAGGCCAGAGATTTAGTTCTTGCCGAGGAAAAATCTGGTGTTGCTTCTGTGCGTCCTTCAGGGGTCACACCGCCCAGCGAAGCTGAATTCAGGACCGTTTTGCCGCCCCAAATTGAAGAGACTCGCGACGAGGTCCTTTTAGGACAGACGGCCCCGCAAAGAGATTTTGGTAGTTTGAACAAAGCTTATACACCGCCTAGCCGTAAGGAAGCTGAGGCTTACAAAGCTTGGCAGGCGGCGAATTCCCGGAATGGTCAATCCGGAGTTTCCAGCGCAAAACCAAATCCGTCTTCCTCCGGGAAAAGCCGCTCGGGATTTTGGTCGAGTTTTTTTAAAGGGCTCGCGATAGTCACCGGTTTTGCTGTTCTTGCCGCCGCTATGGGAGGGGATGCGGTTACGACGGGAATTTCCCTGGCCTGCGGAAATGGCGGTCTCGCTTTTTTGAAAGAAAACGAAACATCTTTTGCAAAAATGATGCGAAGCGGGTTTTCGAAAATAGGGATATCTATTTTAAATTTCGCCAAGTATGGCCGAGAGAAATTATTTTTTCCAAAGGTCGTGACCGTCCTTTTAGAAAAAGTAGCCGCCGTGCCTTTGTGGATATCCAGTTACTTTTTGGTAAAAATTTTGTTTCCCCAATGGGTCCGCACGTCGCTGGAAAAACAATTGGAAATATTAACTTTACGGGGCGGTGAATCCGTCGGGATAGCGACTTTTGCTTATGATGCCGTCAATAAGCTGAATGTCGTAATTGCGGCCAAATATCTCAAAGACAAACGCGGCGGAGGATTATGGAAGGGTGTGGAAAAAGAATTTATCCGCCAGATTCATATCGCCGGCCAAAAGGGGATGGTGCCATTAGAAGGGGAGATGAGCAATGTGTGGTTGCATGTGCGTTTACCCACCGGCGGCCTCAGTACATTGTACGCCGCACATCCTTTTGACACCGCCGGGAATATCGGTTCGGAATTATATAATATGTTTCGCGGAGAAAAAGGTCATTTTGCGATTCAAGGCCTCTGGTCATTGCAGGGAGGACAATTAGCTGTTAAGACAGACAATGCCATTGTTTCTATCGGCGCAAACGGCGATAATAATAAGCTGAATATGTCCGGCCAGACGCTTCATACCAAACAGATCCGGGATTTTTATGCCGAAAGATTCCAACATAAACTCGGTGAGGCCTATCAATGGGATACGCAACGTGGTGAGGATGGCCAATTGCCCTCCAAACACCGTATTGTCAACGGAGATTCTCCCCCTATTGCGTTGGATATTTTGTACCGCTTAAATCAGGGTAATTCGGAATCCAGCTGGTGGTACGCCTTAGATCATGTAGTGTATGGCAATAATTCGGAAGAAATCATGGCGAATGTGATGACTCCACAAGAAGACGCACCCATCATCGGATTGATCAATGACACAATGGCCGCTCACGCCAAAGCTGTGTCCCGCCCCACATGGGCGGCGGAGGCTCCGAACAAAACATGGGGTGATTTGTGGATGACGGAGGAGATGGCCGCCGATCATCCTCAAGGACAATTTCAACTGGATGCTTTAAATGCGCTTCGCGAGGATTTAAAAAATCGCTTAAAGAATTTTTGCCAAAATCAGGAAACGGCTGTTGCTCCTGGTTCCGCAACCGGGCACATGATAGCAAAATTAAAAGGTGATGATGTCCTTTTGGAGCAACTTGTGAATATGATTGTGGAACGGTTTTTTACCGCTGACCAGAAGGTGGCGCTTCGCGAATTTGCCGATGAGACGATTGTGGCATTTGCCGAGGATGAAAACAGCGAAGATGGCAGCACCTACGGCCTGCAGGTCAAATATTCCGAAACTCCCAATGAGATTTCGCTTTTGTCCTGGAAGCAAGGATTGTCGATCGGTTATCAAAAGAAGAATGGATTTCTTACCTGGAGTTCAGAAGGCGGCTCAATGGTCATTGATTATGCGGGTAAAGGTATGCTGGATAAAATTATTGACTTGGACAATAAAGGAGGACAAATTGCCCACATTGCCTTTTATGGCAATACCGATACCGACGGGCCTTTATTTGATCTCAGTGTTTATTCGATTAAAGAAAAACGGGAATTATCTCACCAAGAGATAGAAGATCAGGAGGATGATTTGGTTGACCGCCAGCCGGTGGTTTATCAAAACCCCCAGAATAAGACCGGAGAAGATTTTGCCCGCACTCCCCGAGAAGTCCATCGTTTATTGGGTGAATGGGATGACCCTCAATCCCATAATCGTCAATCGGCGGATGCAAAATTTGAAAAATATGTGTCGCGGGATTTGGAACATTATCTGAAAGACAATAGTAAGTTTTATCACAGCATGCAAGGGTCGGTGATGGGCATGCTGGGGCACATTATCGACAACGCTATTGACACTTCAACAGCCGAAGGGCGAATGAAAAAAGCCCGTGTTCTTCATGATGTGCAGAATGACAGTCTCATACCCTATCTGCGGGATTATCTCGACCGCCGCTTTGCTAGAAAAGCGGATGAATTAGCCGCGCGCATCATGGCCGGCGAAATTACGGAAGACGATTTGCCGGAAGAACAGACTGCGGCTGATGCCATGTTTCGCCAACAATTCTACGCTGAATTAAAAAGAGTGGGTGAGTTGATCGCCAATCGGGAGTTTCAATTTTTTCAAGATTGGCTGACTGCCGCTAAAGCGAAAGGCGGAGAACTGGGGGTCATCACGTCCGGAGAGTTTGACTCTCTGGAGGTCGGTTATGAAAGTTCGGATCATTTGGGACAGTCTCGTCGAGATATGGAGCAGGATCTTTTCCCCCAGAAAAAAAGTCTCACCGTGTCCTCTAATGCTGGCGTAGGCCTCAATGGTTTTCATGGCATAGGATATCGCACCATCGCGACCGTCACTACAAAATCCGGCGCGACTTCCCCTAGTGCCAATAGTGTAGAGCGGCTTTTAGACATCATGCCGGGCAATGTTTTTGTCGCGACCGGCGCCTTTGCCACCTTGGCCGGCCGGGCGGTGGGGCAAAAATACCGGAAGAATTCAAAATTCAGCCGACGCATTTTTTATACCGGGGCTTATTATCCGACGGAAGCGGTGACCATCGGCGATTTCTTGCAATATGTCAATGACCTTTCGCTGACGATTTATTTGGCCAAAAGATTCCGCCAGCTTTATCCTCATCGTCAGCCCTTTGGCATGCAATATACCGCGGAAGAAATCGCGCAATTGGAAGAGTATCAAAGGACGCTATTGGTTGCGGAAGCGGAACGTATGGTTGGAGTTAATAAAGACGGCGTTAAGAAGGAAAATGCGGTGCATGAAAAAATTAATAAAGATGCTCACAGTTTTGGCAAGTCTATTCGTGAAACGCCGGTCGGGAATTTGGCTTTTAGAACGTTTGTTTTTGGGAGCTATATGCTGGCCCTTCCAGTCCAATCTTTATATAGCTATTTCACGGGGACTCCTCCGATACCGTCTGGATTAGATTTGATTTTGGGCGGTGATAATATTCCCATGGCCGCCAAATTTTTAGATTTTGGCTTAAAAGCCATTGATTTTTCGATCGCGGTCACATTTCAATGGTTATTTACGGCGAAAGTTTACCGCGCTTTCAGCGGACGGTTGACATGGGCCCGATTAGGAAGTTTAACCATGATGATTGAGGACCCTTCTTTATTGGTCGGTATGGGGGTGAAAATGATCGGAATTAAGGAAGGTTCAATGGCCCCTGGATCCATGGCCGTGACGTATCACCGTTCCGACCCCACGGATAATACGGCTGCGGAAGATTTTCCGCGCACCGTCCGGGGAACTTATGCTATTTATGGCTTGCCGCATGACATTCAGGACGTTGATTTAACTGCGAGGCAACATTCCGCAATTCAAAATGGGATTTTGGGGCAGCATATGAAAGCCGGTGTCGAAATTTTTATGTTTTTTCGCGGTCAGGATGATAGTGCTGTTCCGGCTGGGGTCCGGCATAAGATTAATCTAGGAATTCCTGAAGGCCTGGATGAGGCTTCCCCCAGAGTTCAGGCATTTTATCGTCATTTTGATATATGGGGACGGTGGATCGCTGAAAAGTACTTTATTGATGAAGCTTATCGCTATGCGACGAGCATTACCGTTCTCGGTCAAGTCCGGCAATTGTACGATCGGGCTGCGACATTTTTTAAGACCGGAGTTCTTTCAACGAGAATTCCCCGCGGTTTAGGAAAGAAGGTGAAGATCGTGGATTCCGAGCAGGACCCCTTTGCCAATTTTCCGGCGCTAGAAAGAAAACCTCATGTTCCTAAAGTATTAAAAAGGGTGGAAGTTCCTGAACAAAAACAATCCCAGGGTGAATCTCCTTCGGACTCTCAGCAATCTGCTTCTTCTGCTCTTTCTGCGGCCCCCGGCGGTATTGACCTTAATCCGCGTTCTCTGAAGATAAATATCACCGGCGACCCAAGTTCCTCATCCGTCATTTTACCTGCGCCGGAAATTCTTCTGGATCCTAAAATCCTTAACGCCATGCCGTCGGACCGTTTTGTGCCTTTGATTATAGAAATGGTTCCTGTCGCGAGTGTGGATATGTTTTTAAGTATGGCCGCGCGCGAAAACACGGCCGTGGCGAGTTTAACGCCTTAGCGATCTCTCCCCTAAGCCAGCGCATGACGCTGGTGCTGTGAACATTCGCAAAATGGGATGGCACAGTACGAGGGGGAAAACGAATTTTAATATTCGTTTCCCCCTCGCCACCAAAAGAGAAATAATCCTTTCCCGAAATTCAGATTTCCTCTATTATTGTTCGAGACAATAATCCATGAAAATCATCACAAAATTCTTTGAAAGACTCCGCGAGACCTCGCTGGTCAAAAAGGTTTTATTTTTTGCCGCGATCATGGGCCCCGGAGTCATTACCGGCAGTGTCGACAACGACGCCGGCGGGATCACGACCTATTCCGTCGCCGGGGCTTCGTACGGTTATGACCTGATCTGGACCTTGATCCCGTGTTTTGTAGCGCTCATCGTGGTGCAGGAAATGAATTTGCGTATGGGGATTCATACGGGCAAAGGTCTGGCGGATCTTATTCGTGAGAATTTTGGCGTTAAGTTTACCTTCTTTTTATTTTTGGGGCTTTTTTGCGCGGATGTCGGTAATACCGCAACGGAGTTTGCGGGCATCGCCGGCAGTTTACAGATTTTTGGCGTGAGCAAATATATTTCCGTACCTTTGACCGCGTTAGCGGTGTGGTTTCTCGTCACAAAAGGAAATTATAAAATCACCGAAAGAATATTTTTATTATTCAGTTTTTGTCTCTTGTCGTATATCGTTTCCGCGATTGTGGCCCAACCGCAATGGGCCGAGATCGGCGCGGCGGTTATCAAGCCTCATATTCGTTTTGAAAAAAATTATTTGATTTTGGTCTTGGGGATCATTGGGACGACCATCGCCCCGTGGATGCAGTTTTATATGCAAAGCGCGGTCATTGAACGCGGCACAAAACCCGATGAATATAAGCTAGCCTTAATCGATGTGGTTGTCGGCTGTATGGCCACGGTCATCGTGGCTTTCTTTATCATTGTCTCTTGTGCGGCGACCTTGCATCAAAATGGCATTGTCATTAACGAAGCCAAAGATGCAGCCATGGCTTTGAAACCTTTTGCCGGCGTCTTGGCTTCGGAGCTTTTTGCTTTTGGATTATTTATCGCTTCGGTTTTCTCGGCGACCATTTTGCCTTTGGCGACTTCCTTTTATATCTGTCAGGCTTTTGGGTTTGAAGCCGGCATTGATAAACGCGTTGAGGAGGCCCCGCAATTTTATACCTTGTTTGCCTCGATCATGGCTTTCGGGGTCGCAATCATTTTAATCCCCCACGCGCCTTTGATTCAGATCACCATCTGGACGCAAATCATCAATGCGGTTTTCCTGCCTCTGGTTTTGATTTCTATGGTGATCATGGTCAATAACCGGGACATTATGGGCGAGCATGTCAATAATAAGTTCCAAAACGTAACCGCCTGGACTTTGACGGGGGTCATTGTCATTCTCAGTCTGGGTCTTTTGGTCCTGCCTCTATTTTTATCTTAAAATATGATTTTATGTTAGGATAAATCTTTAAAATTTAAGAAGGATCAGCCATGAAATTTTCAATTCTCTTTTTTGTTTTTGTCTTTTTTTTCGTGGTGGTCAATGGGATGCAGTATATTCTGCAACGGCCGGAACGGTTGCGGCAGTTTATATATTTCTTTTCCAACCTGGGGAGAATAAGAAATCCTCAATTTATAAAGGAGATGATACGCTAAAAATCAATTGAAAGTTGGTGGATAGCTTCGAGTAAAATTAATTATTCGGAGTAGATAGGTTATAGGTTGTATTTTTTTCTGGGGCATTGACCCCGTTAAGGAGATTAACTGGCGACCTATAATCGAATAGTCACCATAGGGCATTGACCCTGGATAGGAGAATGGTGTTCACCGACTAAAAGTTCTACTCCGCTGTAGGAAAAACAAAATCAAAAGCGGAGGTAAAAATGAGACGAAAGATTGGGGTCGATTTACACAAGAACAGTTTTAGGGTGTGCTATTACCAGAATGACAAGAAGTATGATTTTCAGACGTATCAAGTTAGTATCAAAGGATTGGAAGGATTCAAGAAAGATTTAAAAAAGAGCGATGAGCTGGCGGTGGAATCGACGGGGAATACGGGACATTTTTACCGAGCTATTGAAGGAAAGGTTAATCGTATCCGGGTGGTTAATCCGATGCAGTTTAAAGTTGTTTCAGAATCGGTCAAGAAAACTGATGATGAAGACGCGTTAAAGATCGCGAAGTTTTTAAGCAAAGACCTGATACCCGAGGTGCGGATGAAAAGCAAAGCGGAGAGTCAGTTAGGGTCATTGATAGGGACGCGGGATAAGTTTGTGAAGTTGCGGACCGCGTTAAAGAACAAGGTGCACAATATTCTCAATGCGAATGGGATTGTGACGAAGACGGAGTTACTGACGTCGAGCAAGAGTTTAGATAAAGTGCTTGGTCATAAGTTGGATGAAACCTGTTTGTTTGAGTTGGAGATCATTGTCAACGAGATCCGCAATCTCAATGAAGCGATAAAAAAGATCGACGAGCAGATCAAGGATAAGGGTAGCAAGTTAGACGGGCATCAAAATATAACAAGTATCACCGGGATTGGCGACACGAGCGCGGCGATATTTTTAAATACAATCGGAGATGTTAAGTATTTTAGGGATGAAAAAGCGTTGGCAAGTTATTTTGGGATTGTGCCACGGATGCGTATATCGAATGAAACGGCGCATATGGGGCGGATCACAAAGATGGGGAATAAAATTGCCCGCACGGCCTTGGTTCAATGTACGTATGTCGCGATTCGATACAGTCCATATTTGCGGGCATTTTATGACAGATTAAAAGCTAAAAAAGGTTCAGGTAAAGCGATTATAGCGACGGCACGAAAGTTACTGGGGATTATTTATAACACGCTTAAGCATAAATGGGTATTTGAAGATTTTAATAATTTTAAATTAGCGCCACAATGCGCTTAATAAATATCAGTTGAGTAGAATCAATTGATTTTTAACATAGGAG
>JANPFV010000132.1:0-14963 GCA_031423615.1 Candidatus Omnitrophota bacterium | reverse complement strand
GATAAATTAATTGCTAAATTCATCTTGCCTCCCGTTTTTCACCCATTGGGTGATGTTAATCGTTTATTCGCATAAACATTTTAACGACGGGGGCATTCTTTTTGTCCTCTTTTTTTAACTTTTTATTTAGGATTTAGGGATAATCCCTCAGGGACTGTCCCCGCTTTCCAAGTGTCACCCAAAGGGACTGTC
Organism: Candidatus Omnitrophota bacterium; assembly: GCA_031423615.1. GTDB lineage: Bacteria > Omnitrophota > Gorgyraeia > Zapsychrales > JANLHA01 > JADLGJ01. The sequence continues at coordinate 14,771 of JANPFV010000132.1, read as the reverse complement.
CCGGCTTTACAGGGGACTGTCCCTGGTTATAAAACAACTGCACTTAATGCTAAAATGGATTCCCGCTAAAAGCACGCGGGAATGACAGGAGTGGGAGCGGGAATGACAGGAGTGGGAATGACACGGGGTGAGCTTTAGAGAATGCCTTAGGGACGGTCCCGTTTTAAAGGGTCTGTCCCCGTTTTTTAGAGGCATTGACCCTGATTTCGGTTATTTTTTCTTTAAACTTTCCATTAATGCCTCATAAGTCGGGAAGTTGCTGGTTCCTCTTTGTCCTTTACGGTATGCCTCTTCTAACTCCCCCCAGGCTTTGTCGTAAGACAACCGGATTTCCTCGCTCTCTGCATCCAGCTTGTCAAAGTTTCCGCCGACACCATCAAGGATATCTTCCATTTCAAAGTGAACGGCTTGAATGGCCATGAGGATTGTGCCGAGAAATAATTTCCTTATATGCTGTCCTTATTGATCCCTTAATCGACGGATATAAACGCCAAATCAAATGGCGGAGAGGCAGAGATTCGAACTCTGGAGCAACCTTTCGATCGCCACACGCTCTCCAGGCGTGCGCCTTAAACCACTCGGCCACCTCTCCGACATCTTAAATAAAAAACTTTTCCTCTCAAAGAAGAGGTGTTGTACCGCAATTTTTTATCGTCCTGTCTTTCTCTTTAAAATACTTTCCTTAAAACCGCCAAAAACCGATTCTAGAACAATACTCCATTGAATTTTATTGATCGGATCCATCGAAACCGAGGTGTCCACATCTTCCCCGCGGACTTTCAAAATTTTTACACCTGTTTTATAAATGGCGGTTTTGCCGGATTGCGGGTTGACCGGACTGCACCAGCGAACCCGTCCTTCCATATTAATCGGCATTTTGGCGGCGGGCAAAAAAACATCCATAACTAACATGTCGCCCTTTTCCAACTTGACTTCCGACGAGAAACCTAATCCTTCGACGTTGATATTATGCCCGGTAGCCGGATAGCTGTGCTTGGAATCCTTGCCGTCTCGCTTGACCTTGAATTTGATTTTTGTTTCCAGGTCAAAAGTCACTGAAAACGCAATCTTTAAGTCCGTATCATAGCGCTCATGATGACGGCGTTCTTCTTCGGGGGCCTGAGCCATACAAATTCCTTTCGAGAAACTGAAAAAAATAAAAATTTCCTAAATGGTCAATTAATATACCTTGTTTTATATGGATTGACAAGATTTTCTTAAGTGTATTACGGCTGGGAAATCACAAATTGCAATTGTCTTTGGACGGATTCGATCTGCTGTTTTAAAATTTGTTCCTTAGCGGTAAAGTTGCGGTATTGTAAATCCGAGCCTCTCATGCTCTCGTAGGAATCCTGCTGGATTTTAGAAAATTTTTTCATGTCCTCGATGGCTTTAGCCTGCGCATCGCGAAGTTTTTGCATCTGCACTTCTGCCTGTTTTTTGTCAATTTTTGCACTGTTCTGAATCAACTGTCCCATCTGACCTTCGATGTCAAATTGCTGTTGCTTGGCCTTATTAAATTTAGCCATGGCTGTTTTATAATCCTTCTCGGAAATTTTCATTTGACCGTAAACAGTCTCCTTATTTTGCATCAGGCTTTTATAACCGGACAAAAGTTCGTCCCTCTGCTTTTTAAAAATGGCGGCTTGCTGTTGCTTCTGTTGCTTAACCAATTCCACCTCATGCCGCGCACGCATTTCCTGGAGATTAGGCTGGGTGGAGGACGCAAAAGTTTGACCAGGAAAATAAAGACCGAGCCCCAGCGCTGCTAAAATCAAAAAATCAACCCGCAATTTTAATCCCATTTTCCCTTCCTTTGCTGATTAAAATTTGGTTAAGATCACCTTTAATAAAGTGAACCGTTTCCGGAACAACAAACACCTTTTCTTCAATGACGCTAGCCTCGTCGATTTGAATGGCCCGATAGACAACCGGACCTTCCGGAGTGTCGATTTCCGTCTTTAAAGAAATTCCGTTCCACATCCATACTTTCATCTTAGGCGAAGTCGTTTCCCAAACATCACAAGGACGGTCGAGAAAATTTTCAGTTTTTATTTTTTTACCACCCAGCTGAGTAAACAATTCGAGTGAGACCACCTGCGGGTCATCCGCTTTACGGCTCTCCAAAAGTTTTTTTAAATTTTGATCTTCCATTTTTTGTCCCAGATTTTTGGCCGGATCCACAACTGTGATTTGCGCGCCTAAATTTAATGTTATTGTACTCGTCGTGCCCCACCGCGGGGTTTCTGCTGTTTTATAGCGGGCTTGGCGCATTCCCCACCCATCGAAATAAAGAATTTCCTTTCCTTTCACCGCTCCGCTGATTTCATACTCCACGACACCATGTTCCAGGGCATAGAAATGCGGCCCCGCGGACGGAGTCTGGGCCCATGCTGCTTGTGATGCCAATAAGACGACCGTCAGCAAACCTGCATACAGACTTTTCATAGCGAACCTCCTGATTTTTGTAAAGCCCCTTCGAAAGATTTGATTTCCCTTGGAATAAATTTAGGTATACTTATCGTCACCTTGATCTGCCCGTCGTTTAAACTCTCAATCGATTCAATCCGTACAAAACGGGAAAGATATTCCTGAGAAAAACCCAGACTGTCCGTAAATTCCTTTGTGGCTTCCATATACGCGGCCTTACGCGCCATTGTGTAACGTAACACCTCATTATTGTCCGTACTTGGCGGAGGCGGTGCCGTCTTTGTGGTGTTAAGCCGTTCGGTCTTTCCGATCAATCCATCGGGTGAATATTTAAAAACCTGAATTTCAGGACTTAGATAATCGGCGACAAAAACCTTGCCTTCACTGGCCGCCACTGCCGATAACTGTTTGAAATATCCTCCTCCGGTTCCTAAAGAACCGAAAGACAATAAAAATTTTCCCGCAGGATCAAAAATCTGCACCCGGCCGTCCGCGGCATCAGCGACATAAAGATTGTCATTTTGGTCGATGGTTATGTCCACAATTTTTGTGAACTGGCCGGCCCCCTTACCATTTCCACCGATTAAGTTAAGACAATTGCCATTTTCATCATAAACCTTAACCTCGGTCGTATCCGCATCCACAACATACAAACGATCTTTTGAATCGACCGTGAGAACCTTGGGAGCATTGAGCGTGGGACACTGGGAAGAAGAATCCTTCGCCACGGACTCGTCCTGATTAAGCTCATTTAAATAAATTCCATCTTGATTAAAAATCTGGACCCGGTTATTCAGCGTATCGGCGACAAAAATCATTCCCTTGCTATTAACGCTGATTCCTTGCGGCGCATTGAACTGACCAGGCTTATTGCCGAATTTTCCAAATTCATAATTGAGCGAACCATCATAATTAAAAATCTGGACCCGGTGATTTCCAGTGTCCGCGACATAAATGCGGCTGTCTAAAGTGACAAAAATCGCACTCGCTTTGGAAATCTGACCGGCCCCGGCGCCTTCTGAACTGATGGTGATGTCCGGCCCATTCCACAATTTGATATGATTTTTTTTATCAGAAACACTAAACAAACCTTTCCCCGGCAGAGAAAAAATATCACTGAGCCAATCTTCAGCATCCACGGTGGAATCAAAATCTAAAAAAAGCGGGGCTGATTTGATTTTAGGCAAAGGGGTCTTAAGCGGACCGATCACTTTAAAGATTTGCAGCCGGGCATTGCCGCTGTCAGCAACATACACGCGGCCCGTGTCATCAGTGGCCAAACCGGCAATACCCAAGAACTGGCCACGACTGTTTCCCTCGGAACCAAAAGCAATCAAAACATTTCCCGATTGATCAATTTTGACAATACGCTCGTCGTTAGGCTGGGTCAGATAGATGCTGCCCCAAGGGTCGACTTGCAAACGGCTGGATTTCTGCATTTGATTTTTATTATTCACATTGCAAGTGATGTCCGAAATCTTCTTGCCGTCATTAGAAAATTTTTCGATTTTGCCGGTTTCCGGAACGAGGGCATAAATATTTCCTTGCCGATCAACGGCAACATCAACCGGTCCGCCTCTTAAAGAAATCTCCTTAAAAAAAATTCCATTCGGCGTAAAAATCTGCAATCGTTTATTCCCCTGGTCAGCCGCATAAATAAAACCAAAATCATCGACTTCAACACTGCTAAGAGATTGAAACTGACCGGGCAAACTGCCGGCGCTGCCCACGGCAAAAAGATGCTCACCTCCCAGATTAAACACTTGGATGTGGTTGTTTGGAGTATCGGCAATCACGATCCGGCCGTCGGGTGTCAGGGCCATGGAAAGGGACGTAGGAGACACAGGTGGCCCGTCATCCCTACCCGTTGCGAAGGACAACTGAACCTTGCCCTGCGGATCATAAGCGAAAACAGTTTTGCCGGCATCTAAAACCAACAATTGTCCGTGAGAATTTAAAACAGCATCCGACGGCGCAGTGAGGCGTTCTTTAATTTCACTTTCAAATTTTACCGTTTCAGCGCTTAAAACGGGGGGGCTTTGTCCCAGAGTCAATAGGACAAATAAAAAACTGCGGAAAAGAAATGAGAAGATTTTCATTGCCATAAAATCTATTGCTTAAGCCCCTACAAATATTACATTTTTATATTCCGAAAGCAAGGCAAGCGCCCTATTTTGGCACCACTTCCCCTTTGATAAAGGCTTCAAAAAAATAACGGACATACAACCGGATATATTGGGCCGTTTCTGGCGTCAGCGGTTCCAATAATTTAACGCCCACAAAATATTGAGGAGTATCCACCGCGGACTCTAGGCGGCTCCAAACCACTTTGACCGGGAGAGTCAAACGATGACCATCGGGAAAACTCACCAGCATATTGATCTCCTGCCCCGGAGAAAGAAATTCCCTCGTGCCAAATGAAAAACCCAACGCGCTGATTTCATTGACCATACCCAATGAAATAGACGTTTGCTCCTCAAAAATTTTAAACGATGTTGGTAACTCGACGGGTAAACGGTAAGAGCGGCGCTTATCTTGCATCACGGTTTAGCTCCTCTGGCTTAAACTGTTTCTTAACGGCAGGCCGGGTAAAAAAATAGATCAAAACCAACCCAAAAACAACATCAATAGCTCTTTGAATAAAAAGAGCAAGACCGGTAAGCGAAGAAAAAGACATGGCCGGATGAATCACTCCCAAGGATTGGTCCAAGCCTTTCATATGCAAACTGTAAGCGGCATAGGAATGTTTAAGATGCACCGTCAAAACAATAAAAAGGCTGTTAAAAATTGCAAATATCCGCGCCGCTTCATTCAATTTGAGGATGCCGACTCCGGCGATTAGGCCGGCAATTTTAATGATCCATGAAACTACGTAACGTAAAAAAATGACCGCGGGAGAATATTCCTGATGAAGATAAGAATAATACGAATACCCGGCCGAAAGCAGGACAAAAATTTGATATAATGATGTCCAAATGAGCAAATGACCGAGAATGGCGACGCCCCAAGAGCGCAATTTAGGCATAAATTTTATTTTTTTAATTAAAGCTAATCCTTTTCTCATCTATAATACACCCACAAAAATTAATCTCAACCCCAGTGATATAAATTTAATTTTCTTTATGAATCAAAAAATCCAAAAAATCCTTCTGACCGGGGCGAACGGACAATTGGGAAATTACCTTGCCCATAGCGGACTTTTCCCTCATTTGTTGACACCTCCCCGCAAAACCCTTGATCTGTGCAAACCTTTATCCATCAAAAAATATTTTGAACATCATTCCTTCGATGCTGTCATCCATACCGCAGCGATCGCCCGAGTTAAACAAAGCCAAAGTGATCCGGCGAGGGCCTTGGAAACCAACCTCATAGGGACCGCTCGTCTGGTTCGAGAGATTCTTGCCGCAAAAAACACAAAAAAAAAGGCGGTCCGTTTTATCCATATTTCGACGGACGGCGTCTATCCCAGCATCCGCGGTCCTTACGCAGAAACCGATGCCGCCATTCCTTACAATCATTATGGCTGGACAAAATTAGGCGCAGAATGCAGCGTTCACTTATTGCCGAATTTTTGTATTGTTCGCACCCGTTTTTTTGATCCAGAAAACCTGCCGTTAAAGCAATATGCCATGGACGCCTTTACGTCCAGTCTCCCCTTAAAAGAATTGGCCCGCGCGATCCAGACGCTGGTGTATTCCAATTTTATCGGCACGGTGAACGTCGGCGGAAAACGTCTCAGCAATTATCAGCGCTTTAGGAAATTCAGGCCCGCCATCCAACCCTGTCGCATAGCCGACATTCAAAGCCAACTGGGTTTTCCCATAGCTCGCGATGCCTCTCTCGATTGTAAACTTTGGAAAAAAATTTCGGCCCAATCTTCTCATGCCTGACCGTGCGATAATTCTGACCATCATCCTCCCTTTTCATCAGGAGGAAAAGAATATTTCTCCGACACTGCAGCGGATCCAGGAATGCGCGGTTGTCCCCCACGAACTTTTTCTTATTTATGAAAAAGCAAATGATCCGACGGTGGCCGTCATTAAGAATATTCAACTCCATTACCCGGAAATGCAACTCTTTTTAAATGGCCACAAACCGGGCATTCCCGGGGCGATTAAAACCGGCCTAGAAAAATCGTCCGGGAAATATGTTCTTTTTCTCGTTGCCGACGATCCCGGACCACCAGAAATCATTCCCCGGATGATCGAGTTGTTAGACCAGGGTTATGATCTTGTTTCCGGCACCCGTTATGCAAAAGGCGGCCGCGTGTCCGGAGGAGGGCTGGCGAAACCACTTTCGAGGTGGGCCAACCGTTGCTTTTCATTTTTGACCGGCTCGACACTCTCCGACTCTACAACCGGCATCAAAATGTTTAAAAAAGACATTCTTAAGAAAATTGATTTGCAAACTTCCACTGATTGGGCCATTGCCTTTGAGCTGGCCATCAAGGCCCAGTCGCTGGGTTTTAAACTCACCGAAATTCCTTATCCGTCCTGTAATCGCCTGCGCGGCGGAAAATCTCATTTTAAAATCCTCCCACGAGTGCTAAATTACAGTAGGACTTTTTTATGGGGCCTGCGACAATTAAGAAAGTAAACGTGTGTCTAAAACTATTTTAACCCAGCATTGCCAAATCTGTCCCAGTATCGCGGAAAGCGTCTTTACCCTTTCTGACCTGCCGCTGGTCGATCAACTGATCGATCCCGCAGCAAGGACGTCGGACGTCCCGCGATATCCCACACCTCTGCAATTTTGCCCGCAGTGCCATCTGCTTCAATTAGGATGCATCGTTGATGCGGCCCTCCTTTTTCCCCTCGATTATCCTTACACCACAGGAACGACAAAAATATTGCGCGATAATTTTGCCGAGCTGGCTATCCACATACAAAACTTTATTAAATTGAATCCCGCCAACCTTATTATCGATATTGGATGCAATGACGGCACTTTGCTGAATAATTTGAAAAATCATGCCCGGGTCTTGGGTGTGACACCGGAGAATATTGGGCATCTTGCCGTTCTAAAAGGCATTCCCGTTTTACAGTCTTATTTTACGAATGACATCAGCCGTAAAATCCTCTCGGATTACGGCCAAGCTGACGTGATAACTGCGACCAATGTCCTCGCTCATATAAAAAATATTGATGAAGTTCTCGTAAACATTAAAAATCTGCTAAAACCCAACGGTCTTGTTGTCTGCGAATCCGGCTATCTTTCGGCCATGTTAAATACTCTGCAGTATGATTTGATTTATCATGAGCATTTGCGTTATTACTCACTGACGAGCTTGCAATATCTTTTTCAGAAGCATGATTTAGAAATCATTCATGCCAAACTGATCCCTACCCATGGCGGGTCCTTGCGGATTTCCGCGGCTTATCGTGGACAATATCCCGTCGATAAAAGTGTAGCCAGGCTTTTAAGCAGTGAAAAAAGCGAGTCTATCAATAAAGCACGGCTTATGGATTTTTACAAAGAAATTTTACAGCACCAAACCGATCTTTTACATTTGCTTTTAGATTTAAAAAGAAATCATAAAACCATAGTTGGGATCAGTGCTCCCGCGCGGGCCACCGCGCTGATGAATTATGCCGGCATTAACGAGACCATTCTCGATAATGTCGTTGAAGTTGAAGGTTCTTTTAAAATCGGCAAAACCATTCCCGGCACGCAAGTCAAAATCGTATCTGAGCAAAACCTCTATCATAAACAACCGGACTACGCTCTGATGCTCTCGTGGCACATCGCCCAGGAATTGATGCCCAAGCTCAAATCCCAAGGTTTCCGCGGAGACTTCATCCTGCCTCTTCCGCAAACGGCCATCATGAAAAACAAGGATGTTTAATGACGCCCGGACAAAACAAATCGCACGAAATCACTTTTTTCAATACACGGACCAAAGAAAAAGATTACGACCGTTTAAACGCTTACGGCTATCGGTCCATCATCCGGGCTTTCGAGAATTATTTAGGCAAGCGATCATCACAAGTCAAAAATGCCGTGGACTTGGGCTGTGGGACGGGAGCCTTTACCCGCCGCTTTTTTAACCACCGGGAAATAAAATCTTTTGGGATAGATATAGTCTTTCAAGCCGTCGAGCGGGCTAAATCTCAAGACAGTCATAACGGCTATTTCGTTTCCGACATCAGCCAAGTCGGCCTCAAGGAAGAATGTATGGATTTAGTCATTTTTTCCGGGGCCTTGCACCATTTTCCCGACCCGACCGATTGTCTTAAAGAAGCTTATCGTATTTTAAAAAAAGGCGGGGTACTCTTGTCGTATGATCCGCATCTTTATAATCCGGTCATGTGGTTATACCGTCATCCGCACTCCATTTTTTATTCTAAAAAGGGCATCACGGACAATGAGCGGCTTGTTTCAAAAGAGCAGATGAACGAAGTCTTACAAACATGCAAATTCAGCGGCATTAAAATTCAGGCGATCAGCGGCGTAACATTTTCCACGATGGAATCTCCAGCCGCACGGTTCTTACTTCCTATCTATAATCTTTGGGAATACGGTTTGGGATTGCTGCCCATAGCAAAAACCATAGGATCTTTTTTGATTTGTTATGCAGAAAAGAAATGATTTCCTCTTTGAAATATTGGAAAATACGGAGAGGCAGAGATTCGAACTCTGGACCCCCTTACGAGGGTAACGGTTTTCGAGACCGCCCCATTCGGCCACTCTGGCACCTCTCCTATTAAATTTCCTGCTCACGTTCTACAAAATTGAGAACCGCATTATAATGGGTCGCGGCTTTCCCGTCAATCATCCTGCCATCGGGTCGCGCAACAACGGAAAAAAAGGCATCAATTTCAAAATATCATCTTTTCTTAACACCCGCGCCAAACAAAACAGTGACACCCCTTTTGCCAAAGCTTCTCGTCCCAAATTATTTCTTGGTAAACGTCGATTCCTATCCGCCACGAAACGAATATGCAGGGTGGGATTGTCATTCAAATAACCCAATTTGATGGCGTATTCAAAAACTTCTCTTAAAAGCAAAAGGGTAAAATTGATTCGCCATGGTTTAGCCCGATTTTTCAAAGCTTCAAAGCGGTAATCTTCAATGATTTTGGGGGTTACTCCCGATAAAAGCAATATCTCGGAATGCTTCAGGCAAAGAAATTCTCCAAAATGCTCAAAAGCTTGTTCTAAGCGTTTTCTAGTTTTTAACGGATAGGCTTGACGGGCATATTCTAGAAAATTTCTTCGAAATATTTCGACGGGGATATCGCGGACAACGGCATTCGTTTCGCCACGGCGGATTTTTTCTTCTATGGATTCTAAAAGTTGCCGGGCCGCCGCTTCATCGCTCCCAGCCAATTGTTGATATTTCAGGCCGCGAGCTTCGAATTCGACATAATACAAATCTCCGACCTTGTAAACATTTCCCATATTATGACTTTTCAAGAACCGGCGAGCGCATTATAAAAACATCCGGCCAAGTTTGATTATCAAGTTTAAGCCAATCTTCATAAATTTGCTTGTCTGCGCCGTCCCAGTCGGTTTCACGCATAAAAGGCGACCAGCGCGTATATTGCAAAATTTTCTTTCCCCGTTCACTGACATGGACAATACGAAACAAAATAAATTTAATCTGAAAATTTTGCAGCGCCAAGGAAACATCGCTTTTGTCCTTACGAGGCGTCACAATAAAATCCTTGCTTATAATATTCGCCTCGCCCGTCTTATTAATGGTAAAGATACCGCCTCCCTCAATGAGATACGGGGACAGAGACGCACCGGGCACGATGACCCCATCCAAAAGATACTCACCGGGACGGATTTTTTTAAAATCAAAATCTGCGGTCACTTTTACCTCCTCAATAAATCCATCACCATCGCGGTCAAATTGCAAAGGTGTCAATTTAATGATCTTGATTTTGTCGCTTTTTTTCCAATGGAATTGATTGCTAAAACTTTCCCGATAATCCCAGCGCAACATACTCACGGTAAAACTATACAGCAACTGAATAGAAAGGATGGTAAAAAATATATTACGGAAACTTTTCCAGAACGGTTTAAACATTACGCCAAAACTGACCGCCAGAATCCACGGCGCCACATAATACAAAAACCAAACCACTAGCATAAAGGCCGACGGACGGGACCGTTGATCAAAAAGCGGAATAGCATTATAAAGAATAACGCCGATAACCCCTGAAACGGTCAGAAAATAAACCCCAACGACCCGCGCGATCAAAATAATTCGCGTCTGGTCATCAATGGCTGGTCTCTGTGCAGGGTCTTTCACGATGACTATACGGAAGGATCTTTTAAAACCACGGCTAAAGCATCTACAACTCTTTGATCAATCTGTTCTTTCATTTTGCGAAGTTCTTCTAACGCTTTATGGGCCGCAAAGGAGGGACGATAAGAACGCTCGGATGTCAGAGCATCATAAATATCAGCGACGGTCAAAATCCGCGTCAAAAATGATATTTCATTTCCTTTGAAACGGTCGGGATAACCGCTGCCATCCAGCTTTTCATGATGATGGCGGATAGGATCGCAAAGATTTCTTAATGACCGGATAGGTTTAATGATCCCTTCGCCGATTTCGCAGTGCCTTTTCATCATTTTCATTTCTTCATTGGTCAACGGTCCTTCCTTTTTGAGTACCGCATCCGTCACCCCGATTTTTCCTAAATCATGGAGTTTTGCGGCGTCCCGTAAAATATTTAAATCCATGGAATTTAAATCAAATTGCTTTCCCATCTGAACACAGAACCGCGCTACTCGCTCCGAATGACCGCGCGAATAAGGGTCTTTCGCCTCCACGGCTAAAGCCAAAGCTGAAATAGTTTCAAAATAGGTCCTTTCCGCGTCCTCATTGAGACGGGAATTTTCGATGGCCACCGCGGTCTGCAAGGCCAAATTGTAAAACAAATTGAGTTCTTCGTTATTGTAAGGCTCCTGTGTTTTGCGGCCCCATACGGCCATCACCCCCAGAACATGGTCATGCAAAACCAAAGGCGCACAAATAACAGGCGGACGAAAGAAGGCGGCGGGATTCGCATCCTGAGGAATTTTTAAAATCAATTCCGCCTTATTAGTGCGGAGGACGGACTCGAAAAAACCTCCTTCAACGGGAACGCGCATTTGCGTATGGGGAGACATATTCGGACCATACGCGACCTTCAAATAAAATTCCTTACGGCTCTCATCTATTAAAAATAAAGCGCCGGTTTCCGATTGCAAAGAATCAGCCATGGTTTCAACAATCAAATGCAAAAAAGTATCGATATTGTCCATCGACGAAATACCTTGGCCCACGCGAGAAATGACCGAATGCAATGTTTTTTTAGCCAATTCCAGATTGCGGATATTCTCCTCGAGACGGGACGTAATTTCATTAAAAGACTTGGCGAGAATGGCGACTTCATTGCTGCTACCGCTGGAAATAGAGCGTATCTTTTCTACGCCGAGAATTTGCTCAAGGGCTTCGGCGTTCCGGCGGGTGATGTCAGTCAATTTGCTGACCATAGCGCGCATGGCTAAATAACCGACAAAAACGCCGCTGCCGACCCATAACAGCGCGTTATTGAATGTCTTTATATCAATTTCGATTTTTCCGCTATTTTGCAATTGCAGGTAAAGATAATAAAGAAAACCAAAGGGAACGATGGAAATAACAAAATAAAAAATGGTGAGTTTGCGCAGAAGGGAAGTATTTTCGAATGAAGTGAGTTTTAATCGTACAGCCATAATGAGAAATTATAGCACAACTCCCTTTGCAAAAAAGGAAGAAACGAAGTAAATGAACCCTCTCCTAAGGCGCATCGGCCGCCCAGCAACAACTTTGCAACGTCTTTGGCACGTTTGTAGGGGCAAAGCAAATATATACTGTTCCTTTGGCCAAGGAAGTTAGCCCAACAACAGGTGAAATCAAATGGCGGAGAGGCAGAGATTCGAACTCTGGAACCCTTGCGGGTTAACGGTTTTCAAGACCGCCGCTTTCAACCGCTCAGCCACCTCTCCAATTTTATAAGTATATCTTATGCAATATGTTGTGATGTTAGTAATTTTTTAGCAGTTTTTATAAATGACTAAATTGTGACTAAAATTATATTTCTTGCATGAATATCTTTTTAAATACTGCCTCGTAATGGTGCCTGCTGTTACCTCATTCCATAAATACGGTACCAACGCTTACGAAAGAAATCGTTTAACAACTTGACAAACAATTTAGAGGGATGGGAATATTTTTTGTTCCCTGAATTCCAATTTATTAATTCCTTCACTAATCTTTCCACCTGGATACCAAACTCGGACTGATTTTGCTTCTATTGCATAAAGACCTGTTAAGTATGAATGCCATAATGCAGTCGGTCTTATGACTACGACGGTTCCATCTTTTGGAGATGCAGTCCATCCCCAATAATTTAGCACAGCATTCTTAATAGGCAATTCATTAAGCCAAGCGGCTGGATACGTGGTTGATTGGTCAGTGGATTCGTATGCCTCAACATTGTGTAGACGGAGACTAAAGGGACTGTAAAAATATTTTCCCAGAGCTTTGCTAGGACCTGATAATAAGGAAAAAATCAAAATATAAAAAATTGCCGCATAGATACGATTCTTTTTAGAACTGCTGAAAGCTAAAAATAAAATTAGACAGAAAAATAAGATTAAATAAATTTGAAATGGCATGGAGAATCCGAGACATCTTGTGATAAAAAAAGAACCAATCAAAAAGAAGCTCACCACAAAAGTTCCAAGTGCCCAAAGAAGACCCTTAAGCAAAGCAGTAAAAAAAAGTTTAGCACCATTTATTCTCCAAAATTTTAAAGCCATTGTCAGGCTAATGCCTAAACAAGCGAGCATTGATAAAGCGATTACATTTCCTAAAATAATTACCATAAGAACATCTCCAAAAACTTTTTAATATCACCTGAGCGGTAGTAATAAGGAATTTCTAGCACAAGCTGTGCTAGTTTTGGCTGGTCTTTATATTCCAAATCGGTGCCAGCCTAAAAAATCTAATGCTTCATGGCACTTGAGTAACGACTCCATTATCTGATTCCAGCACAACTGTTGCGACAGTGTCGCTATAATCTTTTAAATAGGGAAATATTTCTATAACTTAACCATCTTCCATAAATTATGGTTAAAAATCTATTCCCTATTTCTGCCGACAGTGTCGGCAGAATCTCTTCACCCTATCCTAGAAGTTTTTTCAGTTTTTCCAACACCGATTACCGCACAACCTGAAGTTCGTAATGGATTCCCTCTTTTTTCTGTAAAATACGAAATATGGTAAATAAATTATTCGCTGTTGGATTTCCGCTTTCGCTAAGCATGCGCATAACACTCTTCGAATCTTTGTGTGTTATTTTGGCTAGTTTCTCAAAACCTATTGTGGCATTGATATAATCCCGCAAGAGAGCTTTACCTGTTTGAATATCTCCCGAAAGCATGCTTTCGATACTTTCTCGTAGTATTCCTTCTCTAAAAGCTTCATCAGAAAGTGCGCGTGCTTGAATGGTCTCTTTAAAATTTCGTGTGATAGGCATTTTATTTACCTCATCTTCGTTTTTTGTATTCTTCCCAAAGTTTTAATGCGTCATCAATATCTTTTTGTTGTTTCTTTTTTGTTCCGCCGCCTAAAAGGACAATTAATTTTAATCCATCCCTCCCCACATAAACCCGATAACCAGGCCCCCAATCTATAACAACTTCCTGAAAAGCACCTTTGAGAGGTTTAAGGCTGGAGGTATTCCCTAGCTTTATTCGCGTCAAGTATGTGTTAACTTTGGCTGCTGCTTGAGAATCCAAATCATTAAACCAGTCAGCGAAATGATTTATACCCTCTTCTGTAATATACTCTTCAACTCTAATTAATGGTAACATATAAGTTACTAATATGCAAATTAATATTGATGTTAAACTGTGACTAAATTGTGACTCGAGAAGCCATCTTTAACCATCACGAGCCATTCGACAACATTAAATCAATATCTGTTTCTCGTCGGTGAAAATACTGCCTGATGATGGTGAGTACTGGCACTGCGGAACTCACGTTGCATTTCAAGACCGCCGCTTTCAACCGCTCAGCCACCTCTCCTACATCTAAACTAAAAAATTTACCTTCCGAAAAGGAGAGGTGTTGTACTGCAAAGCTGGGCCACCTCTCTATAATACTTCCCTTGTCTAGACCAAAGTTAAGGGAATTTAAGGTGGGGAAATTTTTTGAGCTCCCCACCGCGCCTATTGTTCTTTTTTTCTCGAAAATTTTAAAACTTTCTTAAAAACGGCCCTCTACGATGCTCTATACGCGACGATCTCAAACTGATCCAGCCTCGGAGACGGCAGAAAATCCTACCGGTAGAATT
>JANPFV010000131.1:0-5723 GCA_031423615.1 Candidatus Omnitrophota bacterium | reverse complement strand
CAGGAAAATTTACCGTCCATAAAAATTGACCGTAACCGTGTCAAGCAAGTCATTGTCGATTTGATCGTCAATGCCTTGTATGCCATGGCTGACGGCGGGTCTTTAACAATCCGCACGACTGCCAAAAAATTTGCCGAGCAGGATGTCGGGTGGGTTGACCGGAGAGGAAGATCTTTTAACATCGGGGACGATGTCGTGATCGTCGATTTTGAGGATACGGGCCCGGGAATCAAAGAGGAATATCTGGTTAAGATTTTTGACCCGTTTTTCACGACCCGCCGGGCGTCGGGAGGCATCGGCTTAGGACTTTCGATAGCCCGTACCATTATGAACAGTCATGGCGGGATCATTTCTTTAAATAATAAAACCGGGGGTGGCGCAAAAGCCCGACTTATTTTTAAAGCTAACAAAAGGGGCCGTGATGAAAAAAAGAAAAATCCTGGTCGTTGATGATGAACGTGGTTTTACAAAAATGGTAAAACTTAATCTGGAAGCGGCGGGAAACTATGAAGTCAAAATTCAGAACAATCCTCTCGACGCTTTGCAAACCGCTGTTGAATTTAAACCGGAAGTGATTTTATTGGATGTCATCATGCCCGAACTTGAAGGCCCGGACGTTGTTTATCAATTCAAAGGACATGATTTGCTTAAAGATGTCCCGGTTATTTTTATGACGGCCAATATTACCAAAGAAGAGGTAGAAGCCCAGGAAGGTTATATCGGCGGACATGCTTTTTTAGCCAAACCCGGAACGGTGGAAGAATTGATTGCCTGCATTGAAAAGCAATTCAAAAACCTGCCTTAATCGGCCTCGCTATATTAAGAGTTGATTTATTATTTCCCGATTGTTATAATGCCCGCACCAAATCGAAGTTCATTCCAAAATTGAACGACCCTTGAGATTTTCATGGAATATAAAAAATTATTTAGGACGGCGATTGTCCTGACCTGCTTTGCTACCGCCTTTTGTCATTCGGCCTCGGCCGATGACCCGCGTTACTTATCCGCTTATCAAAGTGAATATGGACTTAAGCTTTACAACGATGGGAAAATTGATTTGGCCGTTGAGCGTTTTATCAAGGCCCTGTTACTGGATCCCGAAAACAAAACCGCTAAGGAATCTTTACGCCGGATAGGCGATGAGATGACTTCTACCGCCAATCCCCGGGCCTTAAAAGTTTCTCGTTTCATCGACCAGATTGAATATTTTGATTTTTTAGATATCCGTTACCGCAGTTTGATGGAAGAAAACAAGCGGCTTTTCGAGTTTGCCCACAACAAAAGCGTCAAAGATCCATCATTCGATGAAAAAATTCAAGCCATTCAATCCCGCCAGACGGACCATTCTGTCGCATTGCCCAGTGTCGGCATTGTCGGTTTTACAATAGACGATAATAAAAGTACCGATTTAGACGGGATCATTGCCAGCTTGACCCGTGAACGCCAGCTTCTTGTAGCCGAAATCAGTTTTTGGGAAGGACAGAACAAGGATTTACGCTCGCTTCGCCGTTCCCTCCTTAGACAAGGTCCGGTCGAGACCGTTGCGACCTATAAATCGCAACTTGAAGAGCTTAAAAGTCGTGGGGCAGAAAAAGACAGTCTTCTCACTTCGCAAAGCCAAAATATAGAATATTTTAAGACCCAATTGGTTAAAGTCCGCGAAAATTTTGATACTCTGCAGGAGAAATTTAAAGTCACGGATGCAAGAATTACTGAATTGACAAAAAGAATTGCGGACATGTCCATGGAAATTTTAGAAAAGAATAAAGCCGTCCAGGAAAAAGAAAGTTATGCCACCCATCTGCAGAAAGAAATCGCTGATGCCAATGAGAAAATGAATTTGGTCCAGCGTATTATTCAGGAAAAAGACGACCGGATTGTTTCTTTGGAAAAGGAAATGGCTCAAGTCCATCTTGCGGTTACTTCTGAATCATCGGTTGACGGTGTTCAGTCCGCCCAACTCAAGGCTGACTTGAAAAAGTTTGAAGAGCTTTTTAAGTCACAGATGGAAAAAAACCGGGACCGCATTATCGGATTTGAAATCCAGTTTACCGATTTATCTCAAAAATATCAGAGTCTGGTCGAGGATATTCAAGCTAAAGATTCCCAGATCGTTTTACTCAAAGATGATTCAAAGAAGAAGGATGTTTCAATTCGGCAATATCGCGAAGCTTTCATGACCACAAATGATAAGGCCAATGAACTGATTGGCATGGTCGAAATTTATCGCGCTAAATTGGCGGAAACTAAGAAAAGTCTTATTATGAAGGAGGAAGAGTTGCGCCAGATGCAGAAGGAAATCACCAGCGACAGTCTTCCTGCCGTCCCTTCGAGCAACCAACTCAACTTGAGCTTTTCACGGGATGCCCGCTCTTTAACTGCTGTTGAAGGGAGATAACATGCCCGTATCTTTGTGGCCGCGCTTGCGTATTTTATCATTTTGTATTTTGTGTTTATTGCTTTTGAATATAAATCCCGTCTTAGCTGACCTGCCGATTGCCATACGCGATAATGTTGTCAAAATTTTTGTAACGTCTAATCGTATGGATTATTTTCGTCCTTGGCAATCCGTAGGGAGTTCAGCGGCCAGCGGTTCCGGGTGCGTTATTTCAGGAAACCGTATTCTTACCAATGCCCATGTCGTTGATTCTGCTACCTTTATTCAAGTCCGCAAGGAGGCTGACCCTCGCAAATATACCGCAAAAATTGAAGCCATTGGTCATGATTCCGACCTGGCGATTCTTTCGGTTAATGATCCGGAATTTTTTAAAGACACAACACCGGCTCAGTTAGGGGAACTTCCCTTCTTGCAGGATTCGGTTATTGTTATGGGTTTTCCCGAAGGTGGGGACAAAATTTCAATCACCGGCGGGGTCGTTTCGCGTATTGAACTTGTTCCTTATTCCAAGAGCGGTAAAAAACTGCTGGCGGTGCAAATTGATGCGGCCATCAATCCCGGCAACAGCGGCGGGCCGGTTTATCAAAACGGCAAGGTTATTGGTGTTGCTATGCAAGTGATGAATAATTCGCAGAATATCGGCTACATTATTCCCACACCGGTGATCAACCATTTTCTTGAAGATCTAAAGGATAAAAATTACGACGGTTTTCCGCAAATAGGCATCGATGTTCGTAACACAGAAAATAAATCCTTGCGTGATTTCTATCATCTTGAAAATTTGACGGGCGGTGTTTTGGTGACACGGGTTGCAAAATATTCTCCGGCAGATAATATTTTGCGGGAAGGAGATACAATCGTCGAAGTTGAAAATGTGCCGCTGGCTGTTGATGGGACTTATGAATTTAGAAAAGGAGAAAGGCTTTTTTTTACTCATCTGGTCAATAGCAAGCACATGGGCGAATCGTTGTCTTTAAAAATTACCCGTGACGGGAAAGAGCTGTCGGTCACTATCAAACTGACTGAATTTACAAATCTTGTTCCGCCGCCACAGCATTTTGAAAAGCCGCCATACTATATCTATGGCGGATTACTTTTCAGCGTACTCAGTGCTGACCTTCTCAAAGCCTGGGGATCAAACTGGTGGGAAAAGGCACCCGTACCATTCTTAAACTATATCGTGGGTACGGGCTTATTGAATGAAAAGGGAAGTAGGGAGATTGTCGTTTTACTGGATGTTCTTCCCGATGATCTTAATGTCGGTTATTTTGATTTTGGCAATGAAGTCATTACAAAAGTTAATGGCAAAGAATTCAATTCCTTTAAGGAATTCGTCCGTCTCGTTGAAAAGAACACCGCAAAATATTGTGTGTTTGAAACCGAACAAAAGGTTCCCATTATTCTGAATACTGAAAAAATTGATTCCGTCACGAAGGAGATTCTCGGACGTAACAATATTCCTGCACAATTTTCATCGGATGTGGCAAGTTGGCTTTTGAGCGGTAAGGGCCAGCAATAGTTGTTGCGTAAAATTTTATAATATGTATAATACGTGTATGTTGAAAATAAATTTAAAACATTTTTTGTTTCTCGCCGTCTTTGGAATTTTTTTTCAATTTCATGCGCCAACGGCTCAAGCCGCCCTGGAATTAAATATTACGCCAGTTGACGGCGGGAATACAATCCGTTTTAATCGTGGGGATATTAACTCCGGAGTGACAAAGGAAGTTCGGGTGCGAATAACCACCAATGACAATACGCAATATCAGGTTTACCAACAGCTTGTCTCTTCTTTTGTTAATGAGCGAGGGATCACCATTGACCGGCCCGTTTTGCTCGCCAGCATTGTCCCCGGTTCAAATGGTTCAGGAACGCCTTATCTTTCAAGTTACGAACCCATGGGACGTGGAGAACAACTTCTTTACACCTCTTCTCCGCAAGGGATGAGCGAAGCTTTTACCATTGTTTATAAAGTCGACCCGAAATATCTTTCGGATTCCGGCAGTTTTAGGGGATTGATTCAATTTTCTTTGCGCCCGGTCACCGGAGGACAAAGAGAAACGATTCAAACCAATGTTTTTATTGAATCTAACGCCGATTTACAGGTTAAAGTCGCGGGCTCAACGGCTGTGAATTTGGTTCGTTTAGATACGAGCATGAATGCTATTCCCGCCTATGTTAATCTATCCTTCTCAGGCAATTCCGGCGGGAATGTGAAGGTCTATCAAGAAGTTTTGACATATCCGATAAATGATTTGAATTTCGAATTAGATTCAGATATACTTAAAACAACGTTTGAAGGCGCAGTAAATGGTGATTTGAGTTACCCAAGCACTATTGATCTACCCCGAAATCGTGTATTAATTTATAAATCAACCCAACAATCCGATTCCTTCTCAATCCGTTTTTTAATACCTCCCGATAATCTGGTTAAATTAATGGCCGGCGGTTATCGAGGAGTGATTCGTTTTTCTTTTGAAACGGATCATGATGTAAAAAATTTTGATATTAATCTCGATATAAAAATAGCTCCGATATTTGAAATCAAATTGGATTTTCCTCAGGGACCCATAAATTTTACTGGTATTTTCCCGGGGAAGGATCCGCAAATTAAGGAAGTCGATGTCCAAGTCCGGACAAACCTTCACCGGCCTTATGTGGTCAACCAAAAGGTTAGCGATCTTTTAGTCAATGATAAAGGACAAATCATTCCGGAGAAATTTTTTGTTGTCAAGGAGGTTTTACTTTCCGGAAATTCCGGACGACCTGCATCAGAAGAATATGTCCCAGTCAAGCAAGGTGAAGAGGGAATATTTTATTCAGACAAGAATGGATCACCGGCTACCTTTAAAGTTCTTTACCGGTTAAGTCCCTTTGAAGGGATCAACCCTGGGGATTATAAAACCGCAATTCTATATAGTTTGGGTGAATTGTAATAAAAATTTAAATTTGTAGAAAGGAGGTGGGGTGGGGAGAAAAGCGTTTTTATTTGAAGTTAAAATCAATCATAAACGAGAGGTAAATTAAATGAAAAAATTGTTACTTGCTATTCTAGCAATATTCGGTTTGGCAACCGTTTCGTTTGCCGCTACCGCGACACCCGGTGTATTTGCGGTTTCCGCAACTGTGCCTGCCGCAACCGACGTTACTTTCAAAGTTTCAAAGGTCACGAACGGCCCGCCAATTCATTTTGAAAAAATCGGCTCAGGCAGTGGATTACCTTTAACTTGGGGTACTAGTGATTTGACTTATGATGCTGATAATGGCATATGGCTCGGCAACCATTTTTATGCCATTGACCTTGCCCCGTCCATTGGAGTGGGTG
>JANPFV010000130.1:0-12514 GCA_031423615.1 Candidatus Omnitrophota bacterium | reverse complement strand
GTGAGAACGGCTTTAGCGTAGACTTCAGCAACGATACAGACACCAAGAACTGCGAGGACAATGAAACTGACTGTGCTTTTGTTTTTAATCATTTGTTCTTCTCCTTATGTTTTTATATCGGTTTATAGGGTAGCTGGATTTATGAAATTATTTTTTACTGATTTCCCTTTTATTTATTAGAGTGGAATGTACTTAAGTGAGCGATTTCCGATTGAGGTATAACTTTGGCCGATGATTTCGCACTTATCATTGATGGCCTTGGGATAAAAGTTGTTAACGCCTGCCGGCAATGGAATCTTTCCATATTCGCCAGTCAGAATGTTATAAACATAATAATCCGCGCCAAATTTCAAAATCGCATTATTATTATTTTTATTAAGGGAGATCGTTTCTCCATCGAGACTGGGGAAAATATTGATTTCTATGGCAGTTGGATAAGTTCCATTAACGGGTTTCCACATAACGGGGCGTTTGCTAGGCTGAGTCAATTTATATGAATTACCCATAATAACCCCACTGTCATCAATGACCATAGCAACATTTGAAATAGAACCGGGAAATAAGGGAAGAGGAGTCGGTGATTTATCGGCATTTATTACATAGGCGGAGTTTCCGTTGTTAAGAATAGCAACTCCTGCATTATTGATATCAACTCCAATTCCGGGAGATAAAATAATTGGCTCAGTATTAGCTGTCTCCCACAAAACGGCTTTTGCTGACCCAAAACCATATCCCGTTCCAATAATTTGTCCCTTATTATTAAGTTTGTTGGGAAAATAGTTTAACGTTGGACCTGAGGGATAAGCCAAAGTATGCAAAGTATTTCCATCGTAGAAAAATGGGCTTTCGCCACTGCCACCGCTAGGGAAGGCGCCTTTAAACCCAATGATTTGCCCTAAGTCATTTGCGCTTTGAACTTGTATATATTCCGATGAAGTATTAATGTTAATTTTTTCAATTCCCAAACCCATTTGTGGCCCTATTTGTTTAAAAGCAATGCCTCCTAAGTCTGGATTGAGGTTATAATTCGCCCACATATCACCAAAGGAAACACTCTGATTATTAATGGTCTTAACATAAACATTTGGAAAATTAGGCAAATTTCCTATATCAAACATATAAAAATTAAAAACTCCATCCGTTCCTTTGCAGACATCAACACGGTTGGGTGGTCGGAGGGGAGTAGCAACTGGCACTTTATTCTGAATTTTTGCAGATGCTGGGGTCGTGGATTGAGCGTAAGACGCTAAAGACGGCATTAATAACAACAGTACAAATAATAAAACCAAATTCGTGTTTAACCTCATAAAGCTTTCTCCTTTTCTGTTTCTGTTATAGGTTGTAATGACGAATGCAGAGCGGGTGCTATTGAGAAAAATAATTTTTTAATGTCGAGGTGATAGAAATCCGGGTGAAAGTGAGAAAAAGCAGATAATTTAAATTACCCTATATGCAGGTATAATACAACTTTTTTTTACAGATGCAAACCCGAACTCTTATTTAGGAATCAGGTATCTTTCAGAAAGAGGGGTGAGCTTGTAGCAATGAACGGACAAATTTTGTGTATTCTATATCTGATTAATCCATTTACGGAGCTAGAAATACTTTATCAAAATCAGACAAAGCGGCATCTTTGATTATTATATTTTTAATCATAAGACCGGTAAAATTGGGAATGTTTACCGCCCCAGAAGAGAGAAATATATTTTCTTGAGGGCCTTCTTCTTGTAAATCAATGCTGGCCAGGTCAAAGTCAATCCCCCCTTTAGTGTTATTAGGACTTGGGTGTTGGGCATCAGGGGGCATCAATGCCGCAGCCAGGGCCTGGACGTTTGAATTTAGATTTAGTTCCCCCGCCGCTAAAACGGGGGCCAATTCTTGAAGATTCAGTGTATCTTTATTTCGACTTATTATATAAACGGGATTCGAATATGTATATGTATTCTGCCCGGCGATTTTTGTTAACTCGGCCTTAAAATCCGGGTCGGTATAAGCCCACAATGCTTTTTTTACAATTGTGTCTTGCGCTGATGAAGTCAACCCAGCAGTTAAAACCGGGATTAAAGCAGGATTACTTATTTCTTGGTCAACAATTTTAGTGGCCGGGTTATAATTAAAGTATCGCTCCGTCTTTGCAATTTGGACAAGGAGGGGAATAGCTTCCGGCTCAGCATATACCCATACGTGATTAATGCAGGCGTGACGAATGTCTTCATTCTCACTCTTTAATCCTGCAATGATAATGGGTGTAATTATTGGATCTTTGATGTTGTGTTTAGCAATTATATAAATGGGGTTATTAAGAGAATAAGGGCTGGAGCTTGGCAAGTCGAGGATATCCTGGGTCGTAATGATATTCGTTCTTAAGGCTTTAACCAAGTCGTCAGGATTTTGGATCAATCGTCGGATTTCCGCTGAAGCCGGGCGAGGTCGATCATTTTTTTGGGCTAAAATTTCTTCAACGTCTACGGCACCTGCCCCCAAATAGCCTAGGGCAAAAGCGGGGTCATCGATGGGTTTTGCAAAATCTTTAAGGCGTTGGATGGCTGCGGGAATGGATAATTCAGGCTCATCATTTAAAATTCTGGCGAGTAATCCATTGATACGCGGCGCTGAAAAAGATGTTCCTTGCGAATCACCTGTTGTTCCAGCCGCAGATAAAGTCACATCGGGACCCAGATTAGAGTAGGGTGCTTTTTGCCAACCCTTTTCTGATCTCACAACTGCGCCAACCACCACAATATTATCCAAATCAGGAAACGTAAAATAATTAGCCCCTGCTTCATTTGATGCCGCAATTGTAAAAACAACACCTCTTGTTCCTAGTTCCCTTACCATTTCAAAATTGAGTATTCCATTTATCTTTTCTGCGGATGTATTGCTTTGACTTTTAAGAGACAGGTTAACTATAAATACAGTGTCAGGATGATTACTTACCAGTGTCTGGAGTTCTTCTTGGATTCTTATATTTCTCTCATCTCCTTTACTAGAAATGCGAAAGATAGGAATTTCAGCTTGTCGACCCATGGCCTCCTTCAGAGAATCTTCAACTTTTAAACCATGGCTTTCTTTCCCGTCTTCATTAAAATTATCAATAATTATAACGGCCACCTTTGTTAAGCCTTGGCGGTTTGGGGGTAAGACATCTTGAGCACCGCGACGTGCATAATAAGCATCGATCATTTCTTTGGCTTCGGCACTTTGTACAGCGATGTTACCTAAAGCGGTAAAAATATTGGCTAAATCAAAATGGGAAAAATCGGGCTGAACGATAAGATATTCCATGTCGGGAATATGTCGTTCGATAATTTGTTGGGCTGACAAAACCCCTTGGTTGGCATAAAGACCTAAGACCCAAATGGCATAGGCAAAGCGCATTCCTTTCATTCTAAGGCCACTCTTTTCAGTAGGGATATCGATAGCATCCCGTTGAAGTAGGTCGTCTAAGTAATGAATGGTGCGCGTAGTAAAATCCTGCTTCTCGATGGGGGCGTGGGCTAATGCCTCAATAGGCCCAAAAGTTTTATTTTCCTCAATGGCCTTAATAATATATTCATTTGCCTCACTAATATTGTTTGCGGCTAAAGCCACCAATAATTGAAATACACTTGCTCTGGTCCAGAAATCAAGTTTATTTTGGTTTGCAATTGCCGTGATGGCATTAACCTGCCCCCTTAATGCCCCAATAATTTGAAAGTCGTCAGTAATTACCCTATGCGTAAGATTATCTAATAAACCGGATCTGCCAATTTGAACCGCCGCTCGGACAGCCGATTCTTCATGATTTTCCAGCATTGATTCAACCCAGGAAACCATGCGGAAACTGCGATTGAAGTTAGTGGTATCTTTTGCCAGGCGAACAATATCATCAGTATGTTCGGTAAAGAAAAGTACGGCTGTTGGATCATGACTGGTGAGGAATCTTTCAAAATCCCGAGCCACGGTGTCATTATCCACTGTTAAAGCTATCTCCCCTAAAGCCTCGATGGCGGTCCTTTGAGCTGGTCCTGCATTTTTATTGTTAGCAGCGGACTTAATCCATATCATCATCTGCTCTGCCCGATCACGATCCTGATTATTTTTTGCTAAACCTACGATGTCAGAGAGGTGCTCGCTGAAAAACTCTAATGCCAGTACCCCATTTTCAAGTAAATCGGCAAAAAGCCTGTTTAATTTCGAGTCGTTTGTTGCTAAAGCCGCTGGACCTAATATGTCTAGCGCTAACTTTTTCCTAGCTAAGCGTTCCAATGCATCGACCGCTCTTGCGCGGCTTCTTTGAACATCGTGTAAGACACCGTCTAGCAATTCAGTTCTATGGGCCACGAAAGCATTGAGGACCCTTTCTTCGTCGCGGAAAAAACATTGATTAATGTAGGAAGCCTCACCGAATTTAATATGGTACAAGACAAAGAAATCCAGGGCCTGAGTGTTGCCAGATTGAGCCGCAGCTTGCAAAATAGCCAAGGCACCGCTGGAGAAATTAGACTTTCTGGGGAAGTTAGATTTGGATAGAGCCAGGGAAATTAAATTACCCGCGTATTTGCTAATAATTTCCATTTTTTTTGTGTGGTTTTTATCGGCACGCTGGATGGCTCTTACCAATACATCAATGCTGCTGAATCTCTGGGTAACGAAGAGTTGAACACTTTCTTCAAAAGCAGTGTCTTCACTTCTTTCTATTCTTTGTCTTAAGGTTTTTTGATCAATGCGGTCTAACTGTTGGGGGTCTATCTCGGCGAATGGAAAATGATCGAATACAGCAAAATGAGATTGTTGCTGAATGAGGGTTTGACGCAAGGCTTCCATTTCGGTCTTCAATTGCGATACTTCTTCAGCATTTTCTGATGGGGAATAGCTTTCAGGGAATAACTGTCGAGCAAATTCGTAAGAATAACTCATTGACCGCGATGCCAGGAGGGCATAGAACAGGTATTCTTCTAAAATGGATTCTTTTTCCTTGTTTATATTTATTGCTTCATACGATAGGACAAACGTGCCCGAAGAAAACGTTTTTTCGAAATCTTGTTCATTCATCTGTCGCAAAAGCGCTTGGCGAACACCCGGTTCATGAGAATAGAATCCCAATCTAAAGTCAGCGGCATTTATAGCAACGGCATCCCCGGCGATCACCCGACCCAAAATATTGGAATATCTTTTCTTTTTTTCTTGCAGATAAAGGAGGAATTCTTGCCCATAGGTCTTGCGGAGTTGGGAGCGACCTGCTCTCGTGCTTATATAACGTGAAAGACGATCCGTTAAATTGTTAATGCCGGAATTGACCACATCGGCCGGGGGCATCGAAGTTGAATAATTTTTCGCTACTAATAGCATTGAATCCCCGGCTAATATATTCGCGGCCATTTGTTGTAAACTTTGATCCCCGTTTCCTTGTAATCCCCTTGCCGTCTCTTCGCCCACATTTTCTTTATCTGTTCTATTTAAAATGCCAAGATTGACCGCGAGCATTTTGAATTTCGTCGCCAGCTCTGTTAGACTACTCGATGACTTATCATGGACCAGGGCCTCCAAATCGCCGAATGACCCCTCACTGAGAATATTCGGGTCGACACCTATTAACCCGCCCGAGAAATATTTTCGGGGAATGTTCTGCTGCGTTGCGGCGTCGTAATCTTCTTTAATATAATTAAACACTCCCTTTTTGAATGCCGCAATATACTGGTTATAAATTTCTTCTCTGATCTTTTTATCGGCCAAATCAATCCCCAAGACTTTGTTTTGATCAATGTACACATGCCCCAAAAGACTTTCTTTGAGGGTTTTTTTAAACCAGGCAGCCAAAATCATGGAATGGTATATCTGCCTTAAGTTTGCAAAATTTTTCCCTTCATTGATTTCATGCTCAATCTCGGGAAGGATTATTTTTCTTAGCATCGACTTTGTTTCTTCATTTAAAACAGATTGAGCCTGCGGGGTATCGGTATTGTGCTCTCGGGCCAAATAATCTTCTTCCAACATAACCTTCAGATGGCTTTTTAGAATAAAACAGCTTTTCTCCTCATCTTTTGATTTCGAGTTTGTGTAAATGCGCGCTAGGTCAGGAACAATCCAGACTTTATTAAATGTATTTACGGAAATATCCGTAGTGCCAAGTTTTTTTGCCGCTTCCTCATAAATGCGTTTCCAGAATTGCTTTCCAATTTCATTCTCTGGATAAAGAAGAGAAGCTGTGATTTGCTTTAACATATAGTCCTGGGTCAGCATATCTCGCCCTAATTCGGTTTCCTCAAGAGCGCCGGGAATGATCCGGTCTTTTTCATACGGAGAAAGGTTGACCCAGATTTGTTTGTCGGGAATGGTCAATGCGGCGAGAAAATATTTGACCAGCTTTGCGGTTTCGCTTTTGAGTCCGTCTGGTGAAAGTTGGGTTTGCCCCTGATCGACAATAAAATCAAATAATAATGGATTTTCCGGATGGACTTTCATGCCTAAGAGCACCGGCGGTTTAAAGCCGGGGGTCAATCCGACCAATGAGCCGGGGACCGGTAGCATTTGCGCCCCGGCGGGGGTGAGACTATTAAAGAAAAAGGCCAGAAGCATTCCGCCGACTATTATTTTTTTTGTCCAGGATGTTTTTTTAGGGCAAAAGGATTCATTCATAAAAGAATTTTCTCGTTTTAAAGGAGGTTTAGGCCTCTTATTTTTCAAGGGAAAATTAAAACTCAAGGAAAATACAGTAAAGATACATATTAGAAATATACATTGCATCCAGCCCCAAGTCAATTTATCCTTCTCTCCGTCAAAATATCATATCCTGCTAAAAGGAGAAAAGATTTGCTCTATAAACGTTAGCATTTAAAAAAAATTTTGCTATAATCTAAAATACATTGCGTCCTTAAGCTGATAAAAAGTTGCGTGATGGGAAAGTCGTCTATAAAGATGTACTGTGAGTTCGCCGCGTCATCCATAGAAAAATTAGATAACGAAAAAATATGACCACCGCCATAGAACCCCTTGATATTAGCCGCTTGCCTCCTTATCATAAGCGACGTTTTGTGCCGGAAGGATTTGATTTTTATTCCGCAGCCGCGGTGGGTGCGCTTTATGAAAAACTTCGCGATCGGCCGGTGTCTTCGTCAGACGAATTAGACGTTTGGCTTTTGGATCGCAGTGAAATGGAAGCGGCTTTGGACCAGGCGGCATCGGTTTTGTACATCCGCATGACCTGTCAAACCGATAATCCCGAATATGCATCCGCGTATACCAAATTTATCGAAGAGATCATCCCGGCCGTTCGGCCGATTGAGGATACGATAAACCAGAAATATCTTTCCTTGCGTCAGCAATTCCCAGTCGATAAGAAACGTTTTGAAGTCTATGACCGCGTTTTGAAAAATGATGTGGAGCTTTTTCGCAAAGAAAATGTGCCGCTTCAGCGCGACGTTCAGCTTTTGAGCCAGGATTATCAAACAATTTGCGGTGCCATGACGGTCAATTTTCAAGGTGAAGAAAAAACATTGCCGCAGATGGCTAAATTTTTGCAGGAACCGGACCGTGATTTACGCGAAGCGGCGTGGCGGGCCACGGCCCAGCGGCGGTATCAGGAAAAAGACAAGCTCAACGATCTTTTTGACCGTATGCTTCACATGCGACATGAGATTGCGCTGAATGCCGGCTGCCGCAATTTTATGGAATACCAATTCCGCGCGTATCACCGCTTTGATTACACGCCGGTCGATTGTAAGAAATATCATCTTTCCATTGAAGACATTGTGGTCCCCGTTTGTCAAAAAATTTCCGCCCGTCGTGCCGAGCAAATGGGTTTGCAGAAATTAAGACCGTGGGACACCCAAGTCGATTCATTGAGCCGGCCGGCCCTCAAGCCTTTTACGGAAGTCCATGAACTCATTGAAGGGGTAAAAAAGATTTTTTTAAATATCAATCCTGATCTCGGAGCACAATTTACCGAAATGGCGACGGACAAACTTTTAGATCTCGCCAGCCGCAAAGGGAAGGCGCCCGGCGGATACCAAAACACGCTGTCGGAAATCCGCAAGCCTTTTATTTTTATGAATTCCGTGGGAGTCGATGATGACGTGCGCACACTTTTGCATGAGGGGGGACATGCTTTTCACGCTTTTGCCTCAGCCGCCCAACCCATTTATTCTTATCGTCACGCCCCCATGGAATTTTGTGAAGTTGCATCCATGACCATGGAACTCCTGGCCAATGATCATTTACATGAATTTTATTCGCCGGATGACAAAGCCCGATCCTGTTATTCGCACCTTGAGGATTTGATCCAACTTTTGGCCTGGGTGGCTACCGTCGATGCTTTTCAGCACTGGATTTATGAAAATCCCAAACATACGTCTTTCGAGCGTGAGGCGAAGTGGGTGGAAATTTATGAACGTTTCGGCGGGACGTTTTTGGACTGGACGGGATTTGAAAAATTTGAAGCCACACTCTGGCATCGTCAGCTTCATATTTTTGAAGTGCCTTTCTATTATATCGAATACGGCATTGCCCAGCTGGGGGCCTTGCAAATTTGGCTTAAGGCCAAACAAGATTTACCTAAGGCGGTCGCGGATTATCGTCACGCTTTGAGCTTAGGCGGCAGCCGTCCGTTGCCGGAATTATTTGCCGCCGCCGGTTTAAAATTCGATTTTTCCGGTGACACGATTGCGCCACTCGTAAAAGCCGTGCAGAACGAGTTGGGTCTATGAAAATATTGCAAATTTTACTTTTTGTTCTCCTTAGCATCGCTGACACCGCATCGGCCCAACAAAGCAATAATGCCAAAATTGAGGATTTGCGTAACCGCGTCACGGTTTTAGAAGACACCGTGCAAAAACTGCAAATGGGGATCAATGATTTTTCGAAAAGTCTTGTGCACAACGTTGACCAACAGCTACAGTCCGCAAAAAGCAATGTCGTCGTGATCAACCCCTTGTCGCGGAAAGTTTCTAAAATCGAAACCAATACTGGCACTTTCTTGCTGGCCGTGTCGCGTATGGACAAAATCGACAAGGGTTACCGGTTATATTTGCAGATTGGTAATGCCAATTCCGCCACGTATGGAGACGTAAAATTTCGTTTGTATTGGGGGCCGACCACACAATCAGCGTCGGGTGATATCAGCTATGAAAAGTGGCATCAGTCTTTGACCGGCGCGGAATTTGCTTATACCGGCGCTTTGGAATCCGGCGTTTGGACGGACATTGCCGTGGATTTAAAGCCGGCGGAATATAGCCAGCTGCAATATATTGAATGTGAAATGGAAGTCAATACTGTCAAACTGCAAAAAAACCGGATGCTGGACGTGGTTACTACGTCCCGATAATTATGATTAAAAAATTTTTAATTCTTTCAAGTCTGATTTTTTGTATAGCGGCCGCGGCGCAAGCTGACAGTCCCAATGAATTGGGACTGGATACATCAACCAATTACGATATTTATCTGGGCGGTGTAGCGAACAGTTCTCCGGTTATTTTTAAGGGAGTCCGCATTATTGAAATGCGCACCGTGAATAATTTTATTTATCTGGTTGTGAGCACGGAAGGTGGTTCTTTTGCAAAGCATGCGGAAGGATTGGTTCGTTTAGATTATATTCAAGCCATTTTGCCTACCTTTAATACTCCGTCGGTCCAAATTTATTCGCGATAATTTTTTTATGCCAAAATCTGCCAAGGTCACTGTCTTAAAGGAAGGTCAATATCTGCGGCTTCTTTCCACGGAGGGGTGGGAATTTGTTTCCCGTAAAAATTGTACGGGGGTCGTGATTATTCTGGCTTTAACGGAAGATAGGAAAGTCATTTTAGTTGAGCAGTACCGTAAACCTTTAGGTCGGCGGGTGATTGAGTTTCCTGCCGGATTGATCAATGACCGTAATATGAAAAGGTTAGAGAGTGTTTTGACTGCTGCCAAGCGCGAACTGTTTGAGGAAGCGGGTTATCGGGCCCGCAGGATGAGCACCGTCGTGGAAGGGCCCAGTTCCGGTGGCAGCAGCGCGGATATGTTGACCATGGTGCGTGCGGAAGGGCTGCGTAAAGTGGGCCAAGGCGGGGGAGTTGATGGTGAGGACATTGTTGTGTTTGAAGTTCCGCTTGCGCAAGTGGATCAATGGTTGGACGAAAAACGTAGCACGGGAGTCCTGGTGGATCCCAAAATTTATGCCGGCCTTTATTTTTTGCGGATTCGTCGCTCCTAATATTTTTTTTGCATTTTTTAGTACGCGATATATAATGACTTTTTAATTTTTATAATCAAAACTACAGGAGCAGGAAAATGAGCAAGATCAGTGATTTATTAGGAAGTGACGCCAAAAGTCTTTTGGACCATAAGTGCCAGACAATTTCTAAAGACCTTCTGACGCTTCCGAGTCCGGATTATCTCGATAAAGTTTTTATCAACTCTGACCGTTCCAATACGGTTTTAAAAAATTTAAACTGGATGTATAATCATGGCCGTCTGGGCGGCAGCGGGTATTTGTCAATTCTTCCGGTTGATCAGGGCATCGAACACTCCGCGGGTGCGTCTTTCGCCCCGAATCCGGCGTATTTTGACCCAGAAAATATTGTCAAATTGGCCATGGAAGGCGGCTGCAATGCGGTGGCTTCCACCGTCGGTGTTTTAGGCCTGACTTCCCGCAAATACGCCCATAAAATTCCTTTTGTTGTGAAAATTAACCACAATGAATTTTTGTCCTATCCTAACAAGTATGATCAGATTATGTTTTCGACCGTAGAACAATGCGCCGAGATGGGTGCAGCCGGCGTGGGGGCGACAATTTATTTTGGTTCGGAAGAAAGTGCCCGTCAGATCATCGAAGTTTCAAAAGCTTTTCACCGCGCGCATCAGTTAGGGATGTTTACTATTCTCTGGTGCTATACTCGCAATGCGGCCTTTGTTAAAGACGGTGTGGATTATCATACGTCCGCGGATTTAACCGGCCAGGCCAATCACCTGGGTGTCACGATTGAAGCCGACATCATCAAACAAAAACTACCGACGAATAATGGTGGTTATAACGCTGTGAAATTTGGAAAAACGCATAAGTTGGTTTATGAAAAGTTATCCAGTGATCATCCCATCGATTTGACGCGGTATCAGTTGGCCAATTGCTACATGGGCAAAATCGGCTTGATCAATTCCGGCGGAGCTTCTGCGGGTGAAAGCGATTTGGCTGAAGCAGTAAAAACAGCCGTTATTAATAAACGTGCGGGGGGAATGGGTTTAATTTCCGGACGTAAAGCTTTTCAGCGTCCTATGAAAGATGGGATAGGGCTTTTAAACGCCATCCAAGATGTTTATTTGGACAAAGCGGTCACCATCGCTTAAAGAATTACAAATTAAACTATGAACGGCCTTGTCTATTCCTGATAAGGCCGTTTGTTTGTCAAAAAGTATTTTGACATTGTAATTTTGCCAACGTAGAATGAATTCATTCGTTTTGATAAACTTCTCGTTCTATAATGGGTGACCAAGGGGGAGAGCTATGGCGGCTTTAAATAACAGTGATGCAGAAAAGTTGCTTAAAGATCAACGGGTTATCGAAGAGATCAAGCGTCATTTATGGATCGAAAGTGAAAAAGCCGGACAGGATATCGGGTTTGAGCAAGCGAAAGAGGATTGGTTAAAAAAATTTTCGAAAGCTTGGATAGATTATAACATGCCGCAGACGATTGCGAAGGAACGAAAGGTTGAACCTGCGTTGCAAGTGAAACAATCGGAAGCCTCTTTACCCGCGGCGACCCCAAAGCGTCGCGCAAAGTCCTACATTTAACTTAATTGTTTTTTGATTTTATCTTATGACCTTTTGTCAGGGCTTATTTCTCTGACAAGAAGGTTATTGTCTCATGGAATAAATTATGATGATTTTACGGCGAATATTTCTAGCTATTGCGGTATTGCTTTTGCTAAGCGGTATAGCCTCGGCTCTTTTAGATGTCCCATTTTTTAACGCCTATGTGAATGATTTCGCGGGACTGATCAAGGAAAGCGATCGTACCGAAATCACCCATTTGATCAAAACACTGGATGAAAAGACCACAGCACAAATCGCGATTTTAACCGTCAAGTCCACTCATCCCGAAGAAATCGGCCAGTATGCCCTGCGGGTTTTTGACAAGTGGAAACTCGGCCAAAAAGGAAAAGACAACGGGGCTTTGATCCTCGTCGCTGTAGAGGATCGCAGCGCCTGGATTGCGACCGGCTATGGCTTGGAAGGTTCTTTGCCCGATGTGACCTGTTCGCAAATTGTTCGTCAGGACATGATTCCCTATTTTAAAAGTGGGGATTATTCGCAAGGGATCAAGCAAGGGACAATTGCGGTTGCGGCAAAAATTGCGAAAGAATATAATGTTCAGATCGAGGGGCTTTCGCAGAAAGCCGCAGTTGTGCAGAGAGCTGACGTTATGCCGCCGCCCCAAAGTTATGACTTGTGGCCGTGGTTTTTTTATATTTTTATTTTGCTTTTTATTATTTGGATTGTAATGACAGGTAAGGGTGGAGGTGGATCCGGCGGTTATCAGGGCGGAGGTGGATATTATGGAGG
>JANPFV010000129.1:0-42467 GCA_031423615.1 Candidatus Omnitrophota bacterium | reverse complement strand
TGACAATCGAACAATCAATGGCCGCCGGGGCATTTTTATTTACAAAACTGGCCACGCGCATTCCATTTCCCGGTTTTTCAATCCAGTCTTCAGGAACCGTCCAGGTGATGGGCTTTTCGGAAGCATTATTAAATTGCGGAGAAACTGTTTCAAGAAGCATTTTAGCCAGTTGGTCTTTGCTCAATCCCGCATGTGGATCCGTTTCTTCATCGCGCGATATATTCTCCGATGCGTCAACGGTGATTTCGGTGTAAGTGCGTAGAGCTTCCTGCTTTTCACAGGAACTTAAAAAGGCAACAGCAAAAAAGGTTAAAACGATATTTAAGCAGCGTAGGTTCATTATTTCTCCCGGCAATGAAAGTATGAATATAGCAAAGGGAATATGGTTAAGCAAACTAAAAATGCCGGTTAAAGTTATATTTTTATCATTTGCGCCAATTTTTTGGCATTGGCGGTGCAATCGTTGAGACTTACCCCGTTACGATAATTGGCGAGCAGATGCAAATGGGGATGTCTTTTCAAAAGACGGTTTATTTCAGCATCAATGGCGGGATAATTGCGGTTGTATTGGGGAATGACATTATTCCAACGAACAAGAAATTGATCTTGCGGTTTTCCATTAGCCTGCAGGACGGTTTGGATTTCATTTTGCGCCATGTTAAAAAGTTCTTCATCGTGGCGCATGACAGTGTCCGGATTTTTTGCCCCACCCATCATGATTTGTAAAAGGATTTTATCGTCGGGCGCGCGGCCCGCAAAAATTTCACTGCTGAAAAGGACACCCAAGACTTCCTTTTGTTCGTGGGTGGGTCTTAAATAACCGAACCCTTGGGGTAATTTTGGAATTTGATTTTTTGAATAAATAAGGCCTATGACCGCCAATGAGGCATACGGGATTTTCCGTAAATTAGCGCAGAGATTTTTATCAAAATCGCTTAAAAGATCAGCGGCTGTGAAGGCCGGAACGGAAAGGATTATTTCATTAGCAAAATAATCTTTTTGGGGCGTTTCAATCTTGTAACCTTGACTCTCGGGCATGATCCGAATAGCCGGCACATTATTTTTGAGTGAATCTTTATATTTATTTTCTAAAGCCGCAATCATCTGGCCCATACCATTCTTAAATGAGCAAAGGCGTTGTTTAGTTTTCATTTTGCGCCGACCTTTTAAAAGGGAACCGTAGGTCTGCTCAAGCTCGAAAAGGATTGGAAAAGTAAATTTGAGATTCAATTCCTGGATATCTCCGGCTACAATTCCACTGACCATAGGATCGAGAAATATCTGGGTGAAACCTTTTCCCAATCGGCGAACGCCAAATTCATAAATCGTTTCTTCCGAATGTGTGCATTTTTTAACAAAAATTTCCTGAAAACAGCGCATCTTTTCCCGGAAGCTTAATAAGGGAAAACATAAAAACGCCATTAAGTTTTTTGGCAAAGCATACAACCGGTTTTTAACGCACAGATAGCGGGATTTAGATTCGGGACGGGAGAAAATCAGTTGGTCAAGAAGACCCAGTTCCCGGCTCAATTCCAGCGCAGAGGGTTTGTCGTCAAGAAAACCATTGGGGCCGGTTTCAAAATGGCATCCGTTTTTTCTCAGGGTACGGATTGTGCCACCGCATTGGTCCTGGGCTTCCAGCAAAGTTATCGTGAGATCAGCGCGGTTCTGATATTTTTGTTTAAGATAATGCAGGACGGTTAAACCGCTGATTCCTCCTCCGATGATAAGAATGCTTTTACTCATAGAATTAGCGCTGGAAGGAATGGACAAGATCGACGACGAGTTTGACTTTTTCGACTGGAACGTCAGGCTGGATGCCGTGACTTAAATTAAAAATGTATTTTTTGAAGCCCCGCGTTGTTTTTAAAATATTCAACACTTCTTTCTTAAGAATTTTATCCGGGCTATACAAGAGGCCCTGAAACAAATTTCCTTGAATGCCTTTGCGCGTTTTCTTTAAGACCGGGTTGGTCACCAAGTCCACGGTCTCGCAAACCGAAAGAAAATCACTGCGACTTTTGTCCATGGATGGCAAAAGATGGGAACAATTTTTCAAATAATATATCGACGGCAAATTGACATTATCAAAAATTTCTTGCACGGAGGGTAAAACTTTGTCCTCATAATCTTCTTTTCTCAAAATTCCGCCCCAGGAATCAAAAAGCTGAAAAACTTTAATACCAGCCTTCTTCTGCAAATTAAGATAGGCCAGGGTGTTTAAGGTAAGAAATTTCATCAAACGTGAAAATTCTTTGGGGTTCGCATGCATAAATTTAAAAACCTTGCGAAAATTGGTGGATGATCCGCCTTCAAGGAGATAACACAACACAGTGAAAGGGGCCCCGGCAAAACCAATCAGCGGTACGTTTTGCGGCAGAGCGTGATTGATCAAGGGAATCGCCTTTCTAAGGTGCGGGACATCGTCAAGGTTGTGGAGTTTTTTAAAATCCGACGGTGCCGTAAAAGGATTATGGATCAAAGGGCCGCGCAGGGGATCAAAGGTAATCTGAAATCCCAGGTGCATGGGCAAGGTCAGAATGTCGGCAAAAAGGATCGCGGCATCGACTTTAAGAATGTCAACGGGAAGACAGGTCACCCGGGCCACGGTCTCGGGGTCACGAAACATTTCATCCAAAGTATGAGTGTTGCGAATTTTCCGGTATTCCGGCAAAAATCTTCCCGCCTGCCGCATGAACCATACAGGGATGCTTTTATTTTTACCGTGAAAAGTTTCCAGAAAAAGAGATTTTGACATTATGTAAGGAGACGGCTTGGGCGTAATTTAAATATTTAAACGGTTCTGGAAAATCTTTTGTGAGTCTTAGGCTGGCGCAGGTACCAGTCAAAGCCCATGCAAATGTTACGCACGAAAATCCTTCCTAAATCGGTGACCAGGATTTTTTTGTCCGTCCGTGTCAAAAGCCCATCCTGTTCACACTGGGCAATATGATCTTGTTCCGCGCAAAAATAGTCATCAAATTTTAGGCCGAAGTGCTTTGCAAAAGTTTGTTTGTCCACCTCAAACTGACATATCAAAGACTTGATCACCCATTGCCGAATATCATCATCAAAGGACAGTTCCTTGCCCCGCTCAACAGGAAGTTCATTTTTTTCTAGTAAGCGATAATATTGGGGAATAGTTTTTACGTTTTGAAAAAAGGTCTTTTCCAAAAAGCCGATCGCGGATGTTCCTACACCGATAAATTCATCGGCGGGCTTGACCGTATATCCCATAAAATTCCGGTGCAATGTGCCTTGATGAAAAGCCTTGCTCAATTCGTCATCCTTGAGCGCAAAGTGGTCCATAGCAATCGCCTCATAACCATGGCTTAAAAAACTTTCGCGGCTATTGAGAAAAATTTCCATTTTTTCGTCGGTGCTGGGCAAATGCCTTTTCTCCAGTTTGTTCTGGTGTTTTTTGAGCCAAGGCACATACGCAAAACTATAAAGCGCTATTCTGTCCGGCCAAAGCGTAAGAACATCCTTGACCGTTTTGGCGAAGGATTCTTGCGTTTGATAGGGCATACCATAAATCAGGTCAAAATTAATTGACGTGAATCCGGCATCACGACACCATTGATTAAAAGTTTGTACCATTTCAAACGGTTGAATACGGTTGACGTGCTTTTGCACGACCGGGTCGAAATCTTGTACACCGATAGAAATGCGGTTAAACCCCAGGTTGCGCAAGGTTTGCACCTTTTTTTCGGTTACTCGGCGAGGATCCACTTCAATGGCGATTTCTCCCGTCGGATCAATGGGAAAAGTAGCGGCAATCTTTCGGTATAACCGGGTCATTTGTTCTTCGCTTAAAAACGACGGCGTTCCTCCACCCCAGTGCAACTGGCGAATGGTCGCTTTATGGCGAATATGCGCGGCCATGATGGTGATTTCCTTTTCGAGGTAGTCGAGATATTCGTCTCCGTATTTGTGTTCATTTTTACGCACATTCATGGTACAGCCGCAGAAATAGCACAGGGATTCGCAGAAAGGAATATGGACATACAAAGAAAGCGTCTTTCCACTCTGGCCGAATTGATGCAGTTTTTCCTGATAGGTCAAAGCATTGACTTGATTAGACCATTCCGGCGCCGTCGGGTAACTGGTGTAGCGCGGGCCCGGTTTGTCGAATTTTAAAATTATGGCTTTGTCAATTTTCATAGACTTTGGTTTTTGAAAAAATCATTCTACCACAAGTCTACTCTCTGCGGGAAAGCTTGGAAAGCATGAATTCGCGATTGAGGATAGCGATTGTGCTGATGCTGATATTCTTGGGACAGGCGGCTTCGCATTCGTATTCATTGGAGCAATTGCCGAACCCTTCCTTGTCCATTTGGCGGACCATGTGATTCGCCCGTGTCCGGCTTTCGACCTTGCCTTGGGGAAGTGAAAAGAGATGAGTGACCTTAGCTCCGACGAAAAGCATGGCCGCCGCGTTAGGACACGCGGCCACACAGGCTCCGCAGCCAATACAGGCCGCTGCGTCCATGGCTTGTTCCACATTTTCCTTTGGGACAGGAATAGCATTGGCGTCAGGCGCAGAACCTGTTTTGGCGGAAATATATCCACCCGTCGAGATGATACGGTCAAAGGCCGTGCGGTCAACGACAAGGTCCTTGATGACGGGAAAACCTTTGGCGCGCCACGGTTCAATGACAAGAGTTTCATTATTTTCAAAATGACGCATGTGCAGTTGACAAAGGGTCGTGCCCTTCATTTTGCCGTGGGCCTGGCCATTGACGATGGCTCCGCAAGCTCCGCAAATCCCTTCGCGGCAATCATGATCGAAAGCGACCGGTTCCTGTCCTTCTGTGGTCAATTTTTCATTCAAAACATCCAGCATTTCTAAAAAGGACATCGCCGTATCAATGCCGGTGAGCTTGTAAGAAATAAAGCCGCCTTTATCTTTGGCGTTTTTTTGACGCCAGATGATCAAGTTTAAATTTAATTTTTTTCCCATTGTTTTTCCTTACTTATAACTTCGCTGGGTCAAATTGACATTTTCAAATTTCAGTGTTTCCTTATGCATCTGGGGTTGGGTCGAACCTTCGACGTATTCCCAGGCCGCAACATATGAAAAGTTGTCGTCGTCTCGGCGGGCTTCGCCTTCAGGCGTCTGATACTCTTCTCGGAAATGTCCCCCGCAGGATTCTTTCCGGTGCAAGGCGTCCATGACCAAAAGTTCGGCAAACTCCAGATAATCCGCGACTCTTCCCGCTTTTTCCAAACTTTGATTGAGGTCCTCTCCGCTTCCCGGGACATTGATATTTTCCCAGAATTCGCTGCGGATCGCCGGAATTTGATCGAGGGCCTCGCGCAGGCCTTTTTCATCACGGGACATTCCGCATTTGTCCCACAAAAGTTTTCCCAACTGTTTATGAAAATCATCAGCTGTGCGCTGACCCTTGGCGCTAAGCAACCGGTCTACTTTTTGTACGACATGGCCCTCAGCTTCTTTAAAAGATGAAACGGAAGAAATGTCCGTTTCCAGCGGGGCGATTTGGGCCAAATAATCGCCGATTGTATTGGGAATAATAAAATATCCATCCGCTAGACCCTGCATTAAAGCGCTCGCTCCCAGACGGTTGGCGCCGTGATCCGAAAAATTGGCTTCTCCCAGGACAAACAATCCCGGTATGTTACTCATAAGATTATAATCCACCCATAATCCTCCCATGGTGTAATGCGGCGCAGGGTAGATCATCATGGGAGTTTCATAAGGATTGTCCCCGGAAATCTGCTGATACATTTCAAAAAGATTGCCGTAGCGTTCAGCGATTTTTTCTTTACCCAGCTTTTTAATTGCATCAGATAAGTCCAGGTAAACCGCCATTCCGGTGTCTCCGACCCCTTGGCCTTGGTCACATTGCTCCTTGACACTGCGAGAAGCAATATCCCGCGGGACGAGATTACCGAAGGTGGGATATTTTCTTTCCAAAAAATAATCGCGTTCCGGGTCCAGGATTTTAGAAGGTGATCTTTTATCATTGGCATTCTTGGGGACCCACATCCGTCCGTCATTGCGCAGACCTTCGCTCATCAAGGTCAGTTTCGATTGATAATCGCCGTGCACAGGAATACATGTCGGATGGATTTGGGTAAAACACGGGTTGGCCAGATAGGCCCCTTTTTTGTAAGCCCGCCAGATGGCCGTGGCGTTACAGGCCTTGGCATTGGTGGAAAGATAAAAAACTGATGAATAACCGCCCGTCGCCATAATTACAGCGTCGGCGCAATGCGATTCGATTTTTCCGGTTAAAAGATTTCGGACCACGATGCCCTTGGCCACACCGTCAATTGTGACTAAGTCCAGCATTTCCGTGCGGGGATAAAGTTCCACATTGTCGCGTGCTACTTCTTTCATCAAGGCGCTGTAAGCTCCTAATAAAAGTTGTTGGCCGGTTTGTCCACGCGCATAGAATGTGCGCGAGACCTGAGCACCTCCGAATGAACGGTTGTCCAAATAACCGCTGTATTCCCGGGCAAAGGGAACTCCTTGGGCTACGCAATGATCAATAATGGCATTGCTTACTTCGGCCAGACGGTAAACATTGGCTTCCCGCGACCGAAAATCTCCGCCCTTGATTGTGTCATAAAACAAACGCTCGATACTATCGCCGTCATTTGCATAATTTTTCGCCGCATTGATCCCGCCTTGGGCCGCAATGCTGTGGGCCCGACGCGGGCTGTCCTGGATGCAAAAAACTTTGACCCGGTAGCCGAGCTCGGCTAAGGTCGCGGCCGCGGAACTTCCTGCCAAACCGGTTCCCACGACAATGACTTGATATTTGCGCTTATTTGCGGGATTGACCAATTTAACGTGAAGTTTATGGTTTTGCCATTTTTCCTTGAGCGGGCCGGGTGGAATTTTTGAATCAAGCATAATTTTAGTAGTTGGACAAGTTTTTAAACAAAACAAAAATAGGAATCATGCTAAACCCCCACCCCACCAATATCCCGATCAAGTTACTAAAAATGCGGATACGCATAATGTATTTGGGATGGGTAAATCCATAGGTCTGCATGGCGCTTTCGACACCGTGACTCAAATGAAAACCGACACAAAACATGGCAATGATATAAAAAATACTGTGCAGCCAGTCACTGAAAGAATTATACACGAGACCGTAAAGGCCGTAATTTTTTCCGTCGGATAAAATGCTTTGACTGCCATTGTGCGGTGTTAAGGTGAAATCCCAAATGTGATAAATAATAAACGCCAGCACTATGGTCCCAGTGTAAGGCATGATTTGCGCGGCAAAGGAACGTTCCCCTTTTTGGGCGATAATCCGGTATCCTATCGGACGGGCGGTCATGTTTTTATAAACGACATAATAGCTGGTAAAAATATGAATCAAAACAATCAAAGCCAGAATAGCTTCAATCACATAAAGTCCCGGATGAAGATTATTTAAAAATCCAGCGTAATTATTATAAAGTTGGGGGCCGGCGAAAAATAAAAGATTACCGATAAGATGAAAGACAACATAAATGATGAGAAGAAAGCCAGTCAGCGCAACGACTTGCTTGCGCCCGATTGATGTTTGATATTTTTTTACGGTCTTGAGCATAATTTAAATCGCATTGTTAAAATAAAAGTATCATTCACGGTCAATAAATTTAAATTTCCTGATGGTCAGTATATCACAAGAAATTTTGTTGGCTTACCACTTTCCGATATTTTTGGGGTTTAATGAATCCCAGGAGATAACAAATCCGCCGCCGGTTTTTATCCCTTCCCGTTTAAAGGTAAAACTCTACTCTTTCAAAAAATTCGTCGGCGTCACGATTGATACGCAGAGAAATATTATAAAGGTCCAGATCCACCTTCCCTTGATTCACAATGACAATTTCGCCTTGGGCAAAGCCGGGGATTTGTGCGGCCGGCTGGACGACACAGCTCGTGCCGATAATAAAAAATAAGTCTGCTTTTTCGGCGAGGTCCACCGCTGCATTAAAATGTTTCACATCCTCGCCAAAAAAAACGATGTCGGGCTTAAGAATTCCTCCGCAATCGCATTGAGGAACGATTTCGGTCTGGACTTTTTCCTTTAAAATATGGAACGAAAACATTTTTCTGCAAACACAGCAATAGCTCTTTTCAAAGCTGCCATGCATTTCAAGAACATTGGTGGAGCCTGCCCGCTGGTGCAGTGAATCGATATTTTGCGTTACGATATCTGTTATTTTTCTGGTCGTTTCCAGTCGGGCTAGAAATTCATGGGTCTTGGTCGGTTTGATTTTATCTGCCAGAGGAATAAAATCCCGGGCAAAATCATAAAAAGGTTTTGGGTCATGGGAAAAATATTGAATATCAAAAACTTTTTCGGCATCATATTGTTTAGTGACGTAGAGTCCTTTGGGGCCGCGAAAATCCGGAATACCCGCATTGGTCGATATCCCCGCGCCAGTTAAGGCGGTGATACTTTTTGCTTTTTTTATCAGCTGGGCGCATTCCTTGGCCTTGGTGTCAAGAGGATCATCAAGATTCGATATGCTCATATTTTTTCTTTAAACTTTCGACGACATTGCTATCCGCTAGTGTCGTGATATCACCTAAAGCGCGTCCTTCGGCGACGTCGCGTAAAAGCCGGCGCATGATTTTTCCACTGCGTGTTTTTGGTAAATCGGCGGTAAAAATGACGGTGCGCGGACGGGCAATGGCCCCGATTTTTTTGGCCACATGATCTTTCAAGACTTCATCCAGTTTTGTCAAAGACGGTTGTCCTTCTTTTAATGTCACGAACGCCACAATGGCTTGGCCTTTGATTTCATCCGTCGCTCCAATCACGGCCGCTTCCGCAACCGCGGAATGATCCACTAGGGCGCTTTCTACCTCCATGGTCGAAATATTATGTCCGGCTACGAGCATGATATCGTCGACACGCCCCAACAGCCATAAATATCCATCCTGGTCTTTTTTAGCGCCGTCGCCGGTAAAATACATTTTCCCCTCCCAGCGTCCCCAATATGTTTTTCTGTATCTCTCAGGGTCCCCATAAATACCGCGTAACATCGAAGGCCAAGGTTGGGTTAAAACAAGAAAACCTCCGCCGACTTCAACATTCTGACCCTCTTCATTAACGACTTGGGCGGTAATGCCGGGAAGTGGCCGGGTCGCTGAACCGGGTTTGAGCTCCGTCGTAGCGGGCAAAGGGGCGATCATGATGCTTCCGGTTTCCGTTTGCCACCACGTGTCAACTATGGGACAGCGTGTTCCGCCGATCTGTTGGTAATACCATATCCACGCTTCGGGATTGATCGGTTCTCCCACACTTCCTAAAAGCCGCAGACTAGAAAGGTCACAGCCTCCCGGCCATGCGTTTCCCCATTTCATAAAAGACCGGATCGCGGTCGGGGCGGTATAAAAAATAGTGACCTTATGGCGTTCAATGATTTTCCAAAAACGGTTACGCTCGGGAAAATCAGGAGAGCCTTCATAAATCACCTGGGTTGCGCCATTGGCCATCGGGCCATAAACAATATAGCTGTGTCCCGTAATCCATCCTACGTCGGCCGTACACCAGTAGATATCCTTGTCCTGCAAATCAAAAACCCATTGGGTCGTGGCCATGACTCCGGTGAGATAACCTCCCGTCGTATGAATGATCCCTTTGGGTTTTCCCGTCGTGCCGGATGTATAAAGTATAAAAAGCATATCTTCCGCGTCCATTTCTTCCGGGACACAAAAGTCCGGGGCTGAGGATAATAGTTCGTGATACCAATGATCGTGGGATGTCATTTCGATGTTGTCTTTTGTTCGTTGCACGACGACAACATGGGCAATGGAAGGACAACCGCACACGGCCTTGTTGGCGGTTTCCTTTAAAGGAAGAATGCCGCCGCGGCGATAACCTCCATCGGCGGTGATCAATAATTTGGCCTGGCAGTCATTGATGCGATTTTGTAAAGATTCTGCGCTGAATCCGCCAAAAATCACGGTATGGACCGCACCGATTCTGGCGCAAGCCAGCATACTGATTACGGCTTCGGGAATCATGGGAAGATAAATCGCTACGCGGTCTCCTTTTCCGATGCCCAGATTTTTTAAGGCATTGGCAAATTTATTGACGGCCAAGGACATTTGCGCATAGCTCAGTGTGCGTTCCTCTCCATTCTCGCCTACCCAGATGAAAGCGGTCTTGTCGCCCCGGCCCGCTTTAATATGACGATCGAGACAATTGACCGAGGCATTGAGTTTCCCGCCGACAAACCATTTGACAAAGGGCGCATCCGTCCAATCAAGAATTTTGGTCCAGGGCTTGCTCCAGGTCAGCTTTTTTGCCCAGTCTTCCCAAAATACCAGGCGGTCTTTCGCGGCGCTTTGAAAAAGCTGATCGCCTAAGATAACCGAATTTTGAATAAATTCTTTGGAAGGAGAAAAAATGCGGGACTCTTGCAAAAGATCGGAAAGTTGCGGTGAGGTTTGTTTTTCAGGATTTTGCACGGCCACGCTCCTCTATTTGATTAAAGAAAGGACCTCTTTAAACTTTGGATGCTCCGCAGTCCGCAAAAGTTCGGTCGCCATCATTTCTGACGACGTGAGAATCGCTCCCATTCCCTGCATCCTCTGAAACGCAACATTTTTATTCTCAGCGGTTCTCGCAGAGACCGCATCTGTCACAATTTGAACTTTGAAATTGGCTTTTAGCAAATCGGAAACAGTTTGAAAAACACAGACATGCGCTTCAATTCCGGAGACAAAAATTTGCTGACGTTTAAAATCGCTGAGACGTTGGACAAACTCCGAATTTTCCCAGCAGCTGAATGTGGCTTTTTCAACGGGCTTTAATCCCGGCAAAAGTTCCGCCAGGGTCGGAATTGTTCTTCCCAATTTCTGCGGAACTTGTTCGGTATGGAGAATGGGAAGTTCGAGGATTTTGGCGGTTTTAATGCACAGTCCGACACGGTTTAATAACTGGTCCGCACCGTGCATAGAATTTGCCAAGTTGCCCTGGACATCGATTATGAGCAAAGAGGAATTGGGGATAGAAAACATTACTTTTTAATTTCAATGATCCCGCAGGCGATCCGTCCGCCGGCATTCCCGGTCGGTTGGGTAAAATCATCGGCCTTTTCATGAAGAATAATGGATAGCCCGCCGACGCTATAATGCCAATTAGTTAAACCAACGTCGGGCAAGGTCACGGACAATTTGGCCGTGCCATTGGCATCGACGACAATATTACCCATGTCCCCGGGATGGGCATGTTCCGTTCCGTCCTTCATGACCATGCCGTGCATGACTTTGTCAGGATTAAAATGCCCTCCCGCGGCTTTTCCCATTTCGCCGCAATTTCCCACTTCGTGGATATGAAAACCGTGCGGTCCGGGACTGGGGACATTTTTTAAGTCCGCTTCGACCTTCAGTCCTTCCCCGGTTTCAGTCAATTTGACCGTGCCGGTGATGGGAGAATCCGGGGAGG
The DNA here is from genome assembly GCA_031423615.1 of Candidatus Omnitrophota bacterium. Taxonomy (GTDB): domain Bacteria; phylum Omnitrophota; class Gorgyraeia; order Zapsychrales; family JANLHA01; genus JADLGJ01. Next base: position 31,038 of record JANPFV010000129.1, on the reverse strand, counting down.
TGCCTTTTATGACCGCCAAACCGGTGAGCGACGCATTTTGGGCGAAAGCATTTTGGGAGAGAAACAGCATAACGGCCAACGATAAAGCAAAAATAATTTTTTTCATAGGTCTTCCTTTCCTCATAAGGTTATTTCAATTCCCACCGGACAATGATCCGATCCGGTGGTGTCTTTCATTATATAGGCATCTTTGAGTTGCGGCAGAAGATTATCGCTGATAAAAAAATAATCTATTCTCCAACCCACATTTCTTGCTCTGGCTCCCGATTTTAAATCCCACCAGCTGTAATGTCCACCTTCCTTTTTGAAATGCCGGAACGTATCAATATAGCGGTGCTCAATCAGTTTGGTTATCCAGTCCCGTTCTTCTTGCAAAAAACCGGTATTAAACCGGTTGGCGTGAGGGCGGGCCAAGTCTATTTCTTGGTGGGCCGTATTCACGTCACCACAAATGATAATTCTACGTCCATTTTGTAAAAGTGTATTGGTTTTTTCTAAAAATTTATTGTAAAATTCCATTTTAAATGGCACCCGCTTGTTTAAAGCTCCGCCATTAGGAAAATAAATGTTAAAAAGTACAAATTCTCCGTAATCGGCCATTAAAGTCCGGCCTTCAAGATCAAATTCCGGATGTCCCAGTCCATCTTTCACGTCGAGCGGTTCTTTTTTTGTAAAAATAGCCACGCCGCTGTATCCTTTTTTGGCCGCACAGGACCAAAATGTTTTATACCCCGGGGGGTTGATCAAGTGTCCGCCTAGTTGGCCGGGATGACATTTTGTTTCCTGCAGACAAAGAATGTCAGGAGATTCCCGGGCGAGCCAATTAAGAAATCCCTTTTTATCCGCGGCCCGCAGGCCATTCACATTCCAACTTAAAAGACGCATGATATGATTTTCTCCACTCCGGTAAAACTATTAGTTTATTGACACAATTGAGGTATGGGTTATAATATCAACTTTCTACCTAACAATTCTACTAAAAAATTTATGAAAAAGCCATTCACACCCGACTTAGATACAAAACCGGAAAATTTTTCTCCAGAAGAAAAGAACAAACTTGCCTCCAACGGTATGCGCGGGACATTGGGGGAGGAATTTCGTGACTTTGCCAAACCCGACATTTCTTGGGAAGCGGAACAACTGGCCAAATCCTGCGGAGTTTATTTGGAATTCAATCGCGCCATCACGGGCACGGAAAAGGACTGGATGTATTTGATCCGCGTCGGGATCCCAGGCGGCGGCCCCATCAGCCGTAAGCAATGGCATCTTTTTGATGAACTTTCTTCCACGTATGCGATTGATCCCCAAGGCGTTTCTTCCTTGCGTTTAACCACCCGGCAAAATATTCAATTCCATTGGGTAAAAAAACCTGGCGTTCTTGCAATTGTCAAAACCTTGGCTGAGCACAATATGAAAAGTATAAACGGCTGTGGGGATAATACTCGCAACGTCATGGCCTGCCCCTTGGGTCACCATTCCGATATTTTTAATGGCACTCAATGGTCACAAAAAATTGCGGATTATTTTCAACTTCCTTTGGCGCCGTTCATGGAAATTTTTGCCATTGATCCTCAATATATGCACCAACCGCAAGAATCTTTTGCCTATGGGCCAAATCTTTTAAACCGCAAGTTCAAAATTGGTTTCTCATCGGCGTACCGTGACGAAAAAACAGGCCAGATCGTTGTGGACAATTGCGTTGAATTGCTAACCAATGATATGGGAATAGCGCCGATTATTGAAAATGGCAAAGTTACTCGATTTCAGATTTATGTCGGCGGCGGTCAAGGAGAACGCAACGGAAAGCCCGGCTTAGCCACCCTGGCCCAGCCTTTGGCCATTGTCACGGAAGCTCAACTTTTAAAAACGATGGATGCGGTTGTCCAAGTTCATCAGCAATGGGGTGACCGCCAGAACCGGGTCTGGGCCCGTTTAAAATATGTTATCAAAAAGATGGGCATGGCCTGGTACCGTGAGCAAGTGCAAAAGCTGGTCGATTTTCCGCTGGCCGCGGCGGATTTAAATTACGATTATGGTCCTCGGCATTTGCATTATGGCTGGCATAAACAACCGGATAATGGTCTGCTAACCTATGGGGCTTTTATTGAAACCGGCCGGATTACCGATGCCAGTTCCAATGGCAAATTGAAAACCATGGTCCGCGATCTGATGAATGAATATCCCATCGAACTTATGGTCACACCGAATCAGGATCTTTTATTCACCAATATCCCCGTCAACGCAAAAGCAGAATTCGAAAATAAAATGAAAAGTTACGGTTACGGTCAGCGCGACGGCAAACCATATTCAAAACTCCGCACTTTGTCCGGCGCTTGCGTCGGTCGTGATACTTGCCGTTTGACCTACACCGATTCAGAACGTTTTGAACCGGAACTCATTGATGAACTGGAGAAATTAGGCTGGGCTGATATGGCGGAATCCATCGGTGTCACGGGGTGCGAACGCCAGTGCTTTCGTCCCGGCACTAAAACGATCGGTCTTGTCGGATCGGGTTTGGACCGTTACATGTTCAAACTTTTCGGAGATGAAACAGCCAAATTTCAGGGCCGGCCTTTAATGACATCTGATGGAGAGCAAATGTATTTGCGCTCCATTCCCCGCGAACAGGTCACGATCATTATCGATGCGCTTTTTAAATTTTATAAACTCAACGCCAAAGCCGGTGAAGGAATGGGTGCCTATCACCGACGCATCGGCGCAGAAGCGATCATTGCCTACCTCAAAGAAAATCCTGCCACGACGGCCATGATGCAAAAACCTTTTCCTGCAGATTGTGTAATGGAATAATATTGGGCCGGGAAACCTTTAGACCGCTTTGAGCATGTCCGCGATGTTGGTAAATTTTTCGCGCGGTTTGCCGAGAGATTGCCCGCGGGCGATCTCGGCGGTATTGATTTTTTGCCACTCGGGATAATTTATAAAGCGTATTTCTTTTCTTTTGAGAAAATCAATGATGCTTTGGCGGGCTGGAGAAGCACAGGGATTTAAATGGATGACATCGGCTAAAAGACTTTGAACGGTTTCTTCACTGTCGGGTTTGTTTGTTCCAATGATGCCTGTTGGACCGCGCTTGATCCAGCCGCTGGCGTAAAGGCCTGGCAGAACTTTTTTGTGATCCATGATGCGTCCGAATTCATTGGGAAAAATGCCTTTTTTTTCGTCAAATGGCACTCCGGGAATGGCGACACCGCGGTAACCCACACTGCGAAAAATATTACCGCATGATAATTCTTCCAAAACGCCCGTTCCTAAGGCGCTTTGCTTTTCGGGTTCACCGGACAAAATATTTTTTTCCAACACAATCTTTTCGACCTTGTTCTTCCCCGTAATGACAACCGGACTCTTTAGAAAATGAAAGATTATTTTTCTTTCTTTGACCGTTCCCGGTAAAGCCGTAAATTTCTTAAGGATTTCTAAATTCTTTCTTCTGACGGGATAGCGCAAATTATCCAATTCCTTTTGGCTCGCCTCATTGATCTTTAAATCATCGGGATTCACAAACGGCGAACAGTGATTTAATTCATTAAACTCCTTAATTTCCGCCGGAGTGAATGCGCCTTGCACCGGACCGCGCCGCCCGATGATATGGATTTCTCTAATTTTGCTTTGCAGCAGAATATCAAGACTCGCCGTGGTTATGTCCGTCGTTTTTAATTCCTCGGCCGTCTTAGCCAAAATACGCGCGACGTCCATGGCGACATTTCCCAGACCGATGACCACTGCGACCGGATGCGAAAGATCAAAGTGTCGCTTTTGATAGTCGGGATGGCCATTGTACCAGCCGACAAATTCGGTCGCTGTGTGGCTTCCCGGTAAGGTTTCATTGGGAATGCCCAAGGGTTTGTCGGTTTCTGCGCCGCAGGCAAAAAGGACCGCGTCATAAAAGTTTTGCATTTCCGTCACACGGATATCCTGCCCTACATGGACGTTGCCAAAAAAAGCGAAGCGGGGATCGAGCGCGTCTTTCTCATAAATCTTGATGACATTTTTTATTTTAGGATGGTCGGGAGCAACACCGTAACGGACCAGGCCGAAGGGGGAAGGTAAACGGTCGAACATGTCGACTTCAATTTTGAGCGTCGATTTATATAAGGCATCGAGAGCATAAAATCCGCTCGGCCCGCTGCCTACAATCGCAACCCGCAGCGGCCGTTGAACACTGCCTAAAATAAAACCCATAAAATCTCCTTTAGATATATTTTCTACTATAACCTTGCGTCTATCCGTGTCAAGCGGTTATTTGCGCCGTCGCAGGAGCTCGGCATCAATACCGGCAGCTTTTGGGCTGCCGAGGTATTTGAGTTTAGCCTTGACTTTGAAATAGGGTTTGCTAATGTAGACCGTAATTACTTACTGATCATATTTTTTGTAAATCTTCGGAGTCATTTATGCAAATTGGCGTTCCCCTCGAAAATTTGAATTCTGAAACCCGCGTCGCTTTTATCCCCACCAGCGTCGAGAGGTTGATCAAAAAAGGTTTTAAGGTCATGGTTGAAAACGGTGTCGGCCAAAGTATTCAATTAACCGACACAGATTATACCAAGGCGGGGGCTCAGACCGGTGACCATAACCAGATTTTGAGTACGAGCGACATTATCCTGCGAATTTGCAAACCGAGCTTGCAGGAAATTTCTCTTTTAAAGAAAGGGTCAATTTATATCAGTTTTCTGGATCCTTTTAATGAAAGAGAATTGATCAATGCTTTTATGAATCAGCATGTCAGTGCTCTTAGTATGGAGATGATTCCCCGTTCAACCATTGCGCAGAAAATGGATGCCCTCAGTTCCCAGGCAAATTTAGCCGGCTATGCCGCAGTCATTCTTGCTGCCGAGCGAAGCAATAAAATTTTCCCGATGATGATGACGCCGGCGGGAACGATAACTCCGGCCAGGGTTTTTGTTATTGGTGCGGGTGTGGCCGGTTTGCAAGCCATCGCCACCGCCAAGCGTTTGGGTGCGCGTGTCGATGCTTTTGACACTCGCCCCGTCGTAAAAGAACAAGTTCAGTCCTTAGGCGGGAAGTTTGTGGAAATAGATTTGGGTGAAACGGGACAAACCAAGGACGGATACGCCAAGGCCTTGACTCCCGAACAATTAGAAAAACAGCGACAAGGTATGGCCAAAATTTGCAGTCAATCGGATATTGTGATCACGACCGCCCAGCTTTTTGGACGAAAGGCCCCCATTGTTATTACCAAGGAAATGGTAACCCAGATGAAACCCGGAAGTATAATTGTGGATATGGCCGTGGAAAGCGGCGGCAATGTCGAAGGTTCGGTGTTGAATCAGGAAGTTGATGTGAAGGGTGTAAAAATTTTGGGCGTTTCCAATCTCCCCGGACGCATTGCTGTCAACGCCAGCCAAATGTATTCCAACAATTTAGTCAATCTTCTTGAAACGTACTGGGACAAAGAAAAGGGTTTTGCCCTCCGTCTTGAGGACGATATCCTCAAGGGCTGTCTTATTACCCATGATGGAACTATTTTTAATACTCAAATCAAGGATTTTTACCAAAAGAAATCGTCTTAACCTTTTAATAAGTTACATGATATGCAGGTTTTTTGATGTTAATTTAGAAACAAAGCATTCTGCAAAAAAATATCTGCGTCGAATGGGCGCAGATATTTTTTTATAAATTTTAATAATTAGGGAGATTACTTTTTAAAACGCTTGGGAGATTTTAAAACTGATTTACCGCTGCGCGGTGCCCTTTCGGCCCGCGGGGATTTGACAAACTTTACCGCGATAAAGCAAAAGGAACCTGTATCTTTCTTATCTATACGCACGACCTGCCCATAACCTTTAAACACATCCAAAACACCCGACATAACGACCTGCAGCTCCAAAACATCATCAATTCTATACACAATATCAGAAAGAAAAGATAAACCGGTCGCACTCATGTCGTGCGTTGTGGACAAATGCCAATGCTTATCCGAATTGCGGGTTTTTGTGGAAACGACGCGGTATTGGATACTTAATATCCTTTGGGCGCGGACAGCACGACGACGTTCTTCTGTTGCCTGTTTAACCATATGTTTTCCAATAAGTTGATAAAAGACAGATGTCTAAAGCATATATGCTAATTGTTGATTCGTCAAGCCCTTTGGGATTTATTACCCCAGGCGGTGAGAAGAAGAGATTTATAAACCGGGCCTGATCATGTCTTCGGGTCTGACCCAACGGTCAAAATCATCTGCCGACATAAATCCCAAAGTGAGAGCTGATTCTTTCAAGGTAATATTTTCTTCATACGCCTTTTTTGCGACTTGGGCTGCCTTGTCGTATCCAATGTGCGGATTTAAAGCGGTCACAAGCATCAAGGAATTGTCCAAATGCTTTTTAATATTTATCTTGTCAGCTTGAATGCCAACGACACAGTGATCGGTAAAACTCTGGCAGGCGTCGGACAAAAGGCGGATGGATTGTAAAATATTATGGATTAAAAATGGCTTAAAAACATTCAGCTCAAAATTCCCGCTTGCGCCCGCCAGGGTTGCGGAGGCGTCATTTCCAAAAACCTGCATACAGACCATTGTCATGGCTTCGCATTGGGTTGGATTAACCTTGCCCGGCATGATGGAACTTCCCGGCTCATTCTCAGGAAGTTTTATTTCACCAATACCACAGCGCGGACCAGAACCGAGCCAGCGCAGATCATTGGCGATTTTCATGAGGGAAACACCCAGCGTTCGTAACGCTCCGCTGAATTCCACTAAGGCATCGTGACAGGCCAAAGCCTCAAATTTGTTCGGCGCTGTCACAAATTTTTGTCCCGTCAGTTCGGCAATCTTTTGTGCCGACTTTTCGGCAAATAAAGGATGCGTATTAAGCCCGGTCCCGACGGCCGTCCCTCCTAAAGCCAATTCATGCAAACGCGGCAAAGCGGATTGAATGCGGGCCAGACCGTTCGTCAATTGCTGAACATATCCGGAAAATTCTTGTCCCAAAGTCAAAGGCACCGCATCCATTAAATGCGTGCGGCCGATTTTGATAATGCCGGAAAAGTCAGCGGATTTCTTCTGGAGAGCGTCGCGCAATTTTGTGATAGCAGGAATCAATTGATTGTGAATACTTTCTACTGCCGCAATGTGCATGGCCGTAGGAAAAGTATCATTAGAGCTTTGTGATTTATTGACGTCGTCATTGGGATGGATGGGTTTTTTGGAACCCACTTGGCCGCCCGCCATCTCAATGGCGCGATTAGAAATGACTTCATTGACGTTCATATTAGTCTGGGTGCCGCTTCCCGTTTGCCAGATGACAAGAGGAAAATGGTCACGCAATTTCCCACAGATCACTTCATCTGCGGCTTTAACAATCAGGGCCGCTTTGTCAGCCGGTAAAAGTCCCAGATCGCAATTGACCATGGCAGCGGCCTTTTTTAAAATCGCAAAAGCCCGGATTAGCTCATGAGGCATTTTTTCCGTCCCGATTTTAAAATTTTCAATCGATCGCGCCGTTTGTGCCCCCCAATATTTATCGACGGGGACCTTGATTTCACCCATGCTGTCAGTTTCCATACGATAGGACATGAAAGACTCCCTATACTTTATTTTTTAAATATTGTGTTAACAGACGGACACCAGCTCCAGTTGCGCCATGGCCGTAATAATGCCGGCCCTTCCCATCGACAAAAGCCGTTCCCGCGATATCCAGATGGACCCACGGTGTGTCATTGACAAAATTACGCAAAAATTCTGCGGCGGTAATAGCGCCACCGGCGCCTTTAGGAAGGCCGACGTTCTTTAAATCCGCTATTTCGGATTTGACGTATTCCTTGATTTCAGAATAGGACGGCAATTGCCAAGCGCGGTCATCCGTATCTTGCGAAACCTCAAGAATTTCCCGGGCCAAAGCATCATTATTAGAAACCAGTCCAGAAAAATCATAACCCAATGCGACAACACAGGCCCCGGTCAATGTCGCCAGATCGATAAAACGGGCGGGTTTATAATTTTTTTCAACATACGCTAAAGCATCGGCCAAAACCAGTCTGCCTTCAGCATCGGTGTTAAGAATTTCCACAGTTTTTCCGTTATATCCGCGAAAAACATCACCCGGCTTGAAAGCCATGGAACCAATACAATTTTCGGCGATCCCCACGGCAAAAATAATATTAGTCTTTAAATTCATGGCCAAAACATTTTTTAATGTTCCGATCACCGCCGCCGCCCCGCTCATGTCGGAGCGCATGGTTTCCATGTGGCCGGTGGGTTTGAGGTTCAGTCCTCCCGTATCAAAGGTAATACCTTTTCCAACGAGGGCAGTATATCCCTGAGACTTTGTGCCGCCGGAATATTTGACAATGATTAATTTAGGTTCCTTAGGACTGCCCTGGTTGACCGCCAAGTGCAAATTAAGACCCTTGGATTTCATTTCCTTTGCGTTTAAGATTTCAAGAAAAACATTTCTTTTGTCACGGATCAAACCGCGGATTGTGGTCTCGAGAAAAGTCGAATCAACCGTATCCGCATTGTCATTGATAAGATTGCGCGTTAAGGTCAGACCCTGGCAGGTCATCACCGCTTCCTCATATTCCCTTTTGGGGGAAACGGCCAGAATATAATTTTTATCAAGAGGACGCACCGTCTTTTCTACGGGTTTATGAAATTTGTCCCAAGAATATGTTCCAATCAAAATCCCTTCAATGATCGCCAGAATGACAGGGGCATCGTGATTTTGCGGAATGATTTCAATCTCGCTGCACTTTTTTAAAAATGGCGAAAGGGCCGCAGAGCGGACAATACTGCGCAAAGCTGTGCCATTGGTCCGCTTGAGGTCTCCTACTCCGACGAGTAAAATCAAACTTTTTTTAAGGATAAGGGGAAAAATTTCCCGTTCCTCCCCATGGAATTGCCCGGCGTCAATGACGGATTTAACGCTGTCACGGACGGAAGTATTTGTAATGAACGTAAAATTCTTCTTGGAGGCCTGGAGTTTATCCAAAAAAATAATGGTTGCGGCTTTATCAAATTTGGCGGAGGATTGAAAACGAATCACGATAAACCCCTTTCTAAGAATTTAAAAATATTTTAAAAGTTTTATGATCGCTCTTTGACGGGAAGATAATCCCGTGTACGTTTTCCGACGTAAATCTGGCGCGGACGACCGATGCGAGTGTCGCCGCTCTCCTTCATTTCTTTCCAATTGGCGATCCAACCCGGCATACGCCCGATGGCAAACATAGCTGGAAACATTTTTGTCGGAATCCCGATGGCCCGGTAAATGATCCCGCTGTAAAAATCGACATTGGGATAAAGTTTTCTTTCTTTAAAATAATCGTCTTTCAGGACTGCAGCTTCCAGTTTGACTGCAAGATCTAAAAGTGGATCGTTGATTCCCAATTTATGCAAAAGCTGATCGGCGCGGGCCTTAATGATTTTAGCGCGAGGGTCATAATTTTTATAAACCCGATGGCCGAAGCCCATCAAACGGTAATTTCCCTTGGCATCCTTCGCTTTATTAATACATTTTTGAATGTTGCCTCCATCCTTTTGAAGGGCTTCCAGCATTTCTACAACTTCCTGATTGGCCCCGCCGTGAAGCGGTCCCCACAAAGCACAGATTCCCGCCGACACGGAAGCGAACAAGTTGGCCCAGGAACTGCCGACCATACGCACCGTCGATGTACTGCAGTTCTGCTCATGGTCCGCATGCAAAATGAGGACCGTTTGCAAAGCGTCCACCATTTCCGGAATGATTTTATATTCTTTGGTTTTAGTCGAAAACATCATATGTAAAAAATTGGGAATGTATTGCAGGTCATCGCGCGGCTCAATCAAAGGTTTGCCGATAACTTTTTTATAGCAATGAGCGCAAATCGTACGGACTTTCGCTAAAAGTTCTACTACGATCAGGTCAATTTCTTTTTGGCTGGGTTCGGATTTGATCAGTTCGGGATAATAGGCGCCCAAGGAAACGATCATGGCCGCAAGGATTCCCATGGGATGTCCGGAAGCGGGATAACCTTCAAAGAATTTCTTCATGTCTTTATGAATCGCGGCGTGCTGGGTGAAGGATTTCGAAAAAAAGGTCAACTGCTTTTTATTGGGAAGATCACCATAAATCAGAAGATAACTTGTTTCAAGAAATGTGGAATGTTGGGCGATCTCTTCGATCGGGATACCGCGGTATCTTAAAATGCCTTTTTCACCGTCGAGAAAAGTAATGGCACTTTTGCAGGCGCCGGTATTGGCAAAACCATTGTCGAGTGTGATATATCCGGTATTCTTGCGAAGGGTGGAAATATCAACGGCCTTCTCATTTTCAGTTCCGACAACGATGGGAAATTCATAAATTTTTCCCTCAATGATCATTTTGGCATTTTCCGCCATGCAGACTCCTATTTAAAGTTTTGTAAACGCCGTATTATATACTGACTTTGGGAGAAATTGAAGAAGTTTATTGACGGAATGTGCGTATTGTAATGAAAAAACTTACCGGAGAGACTCAGGCCGTATCATTTTTTTCGAGGATCGCGGCGATTTTATTTAATAAAACATCCGTATCAATAGGTTTGAGAATGTAATCGTCACAGCCTTTGTTAAAGGCTTCGACAAAACGCTTTTCATAGGCGGTCACGATGATGATGGGAACGCCATCGCCTAAAGCAATGCCCGCCGCCTTTTCACTTTCCCGGATACGATACAAAATTTCCAGACCATTAACTTCCGGCAATTCAATGTCGAGCAAGATCAAACTGTAGGGTGATTGCCGGGTGGTAGACATATTATACGCCTCGATGGCTTCTTTTCCTGTCGCGGCAAAATCACAGACCGCGATTTCGCGCAGGATTTCTGCGAGCAGCATGCGGTTTTCAAAATTGTCATCCACAATTAAAATTTTATGCATAAAGGTCTCCGTTAATTCCTGGCGCTTAACGCATTCATATATAGCTGCAATTTTTCACTTTCCCGCCGAAGAGCTTCAAAATATTGCGTCAAACGCGATTGCGATTCGCCAGCCTTCAGCGCTTCGTGCATCACCGATTCGACGGCCGAAAGATTTCGTAAACGCAAATTGCCGGCTGTTCCTTTGATCTCATGCAAGGTCATGCGCATCTGATCGCGATCATCGATAGACATTGCATCGCTTAAGATTTTGAGTTTTCCGGAAAGGCTGTTCACAAAACTGGAAGCAATCTTGACATACATCTCAGGCCGGATCCGCAATTCTTCACTGACTTGCTTGACATCAATGGAAATAGGAGTGCTACTATCCATAAGGCCTTCCTTTAGGTTTTTAAAAAATCGGTAAGTTCGCTTTCCAGTTGAAAAAAAATATCTTTAAACTGGGACAAAGCCATGATAATTTTTTCTTTATCACGGCCGGTCTTCACTTCCTGATTGAGTTGTTTGGCCAATAGGGCTAACGTTGTGATCCGCATATTGTCGTAATCACCTTTCCAGCGATGTGAAATGGATTGTACTTTTTCAAAATCGGCAAAAGGCAAGGCGGCTTCCATCTCTTTAATATCCACCTGGGTTTGAGAAACGGCCTTCCCCAAAATCCTTAAATAACTGTCCTTGGGTATTTTTAAACTGTCCGCATTTTGTTCGGGATTAAGGAGCATTTTTTATTTCCTCGCCGGTATCATACCCATTGTCATATCAATGACCATATGCTTGACATTGTCAATGATAAAATTAATTGTGTAAAGGTCAAATTCATTTGCGCAAAAAGCCACTCCCGGCACCGCGGAATTGCGATAGGTTAGAAAAGGTGACATTTCCAGTTCGATGTAGCCGGCGGACGCGATTTCAGACTTGAAACGGCCGGCTAAAATATTGCAAAGCGTCCCACACGAGTCCAAGAGGGCATTTTCACTTTCGTCGTCGACCGGAGGATACTTAAGATTTTTCATCAGGCGCGCCATATAATTTTGTTCGATATAGACGATCAAAGCCCCGACCGCCTTTTTTTTGGCCATGTCGGCGGCCGTTAAATAATAATTCACGGCCGAAACATACGCCGGTTCATTATTGAATTTTTCCATTCCGTCGGCCTGCATTTTACCCTGATATTCAACTATGGTCCCGCGGATTTTTTCCGGCGGTTTGGTAAATTTGATTTCGCCGCGCTCCATAAAAAGTCCTTCCATGCCCTGAATCAATAAGTTCGCAAATTTTTCGAGATCCGGGTTTTTAGCTCCCACAATCCTGTCCTTTGTTAAGTGGTTTTGACTTTTACGTGAGAACGGATGGATTCTAAAAGCGATTCCGGCGTATACGGTTTAACAACATATCCAGCCAGATTAGGATTGACTCCTTTGGCTTTCTTTTTGTTTTCATCCGTACCCGAAGCGGTGATCATAACGATCATTTTGTTTGCCACCGGGGGGACTTTCATCACCGTTTCCATAAATTCCATTCCAGACATTTTGGGCATTTGCCAGTCGAGCAAAATAAGCGCAATTTCTTTGTAACGGGTTCCCAACAACTCCATGGCCTCTTCTCCTGTTCGGGCCTGAAGAAATTCATTTTGAACCCCGGCGCCTTTGAGAACTTCAATGAGCAGTTCTCTCTCGAGGTCCGAATCATCGACAACTAAAATCTTGTCACCCCCTGTTGAATTTGGCATAGACTCTCACATTTTTGTGCATTTAATAATAATTTCTTTAAGTTCGTCGATTCCAAAGGGTTTGGCCAAATAATCATTCATGCCAGCCGTGAAACATTTTTCCCGTTCTTCCTGAATTTCTGCGGCCGTCAAAGCAATAATAGGAACAGAATTTTTTAATTCCATACGGATAATCTTTGTCGTTTCGATTCCGCCCATGATCGGCATTTGCAAGTCCATCAAACAAATATCATATTTATTCTTTTTTAACTGTTCGATTGCTTCCTTGCCGTTGAGAGCATAATCAGATACGCACTCCAGCGATTCTAAATGAATTTTTAACAATTCCTGGTTGGGTAAACTGTCTTCCACGACAAGGACGCGTACACCCGCGCAGGAAATCTTTTGCAAGACCATGGGGGCGATGACGCGATGGTCCGTCGGTTTTTGCGCCAAGACCCGGGAAATTGTTTCCGCCAATTCTTGACGAATGACAGGCTTCATCATGGAGGATATAAAACCGGCCTGCTGATAATCATCCCGGACTTCGATACGTCCGTCACAGGCTATAGCGACAAGATGGATTTTATTGTAACGATCCTGTTGGCGAATTTTGTAGGCCAACATAAAAGCTTCTTTGCCCGGAAGCATGGTATCGATAAAAATCAAAGCCGGCAGCGGTTGGGCGTCCGATTCATATTTGAGCAAGGCTTCGGTGGCTTGTTTGGCTGTCGTTGTGGTAAGAACATTTTTTACGACGAGTTTTTTGGCATTGGAGATAAAAGTCTCCGTTGTTTTATCATGGGCCGTCACCAGCATAAGATCCAAACCCGGGGGCACGAGATTTTTAAAGGTGTCCTCATGAGGCTTGGACTGCGGTGAAATTCCAAAAGGAATCAAGAAGGTAAAGGTTGTCCCCTTGCCGAGAATGGATTCGACATCAATGTGCCCCCCCATCTTTTCAACAAAAGTTTTACAAAGAGCGAGACCCAAGCCGGTTCCTCCGTAAAGCCGGGTTGTAGAATCACTGGCCTGGGTAAAAGATTGGAAAAGAGAATTGATGCGATTCGCCGGAATACCAATCCCAGTGTCCTTGACCACAAACCGGATCCAGACCGATCCTTCGCGCGCCAGGACGTCATCGGCGCGTGAAATTGTCATGCCGAGTTCCCCTGTTTCCGTGAATTTGATCGCATTGTCCAGAAGATTCATAAAAATTTGCTTGGTGCGAATGGGGTCACCCCAAAGCACTAGAGGAGTATTTTCCGTGATAATAAGGTAAAGACTTACGGCTTTATCGGCAATGCGGCTGCGGAGAATTTTGAAAACTTCCTCGGTAATATGCTCCAAATTAAATTCAATGCTTTCCAATTTCAATTTCCCGGCTTCAACTTTGGAAAAGTCAAGAATATCATTAACGATTTCCAGAAGCATTTTGCCGCTCACGTTGATGGTCTGCAAATGGTCCTTTTGTTTATCGGACAGCGGACTTTCCCGTAAAAGCGACGCAAAACCTAAAACCGCGTTGATCAGTGTGCGGATTTCATGGGACATATTGGCCAGGTATTCACTTTTGCTGCGCGCTTCGGTTTGTGCCTGATGAGTCAGCTTGATCGCCAACTCGCGTTCTTTGATTAATTCACGCTGGCGCTCATGAAGTTTGCCTTGGGCTTCACTCAATTCTTTGGTGATGTCTTGAAAATTATTAAGCAGTTCCTTTAAAAGCGTTTTTTCAATGACGACATCGGCGGGTGCGGCCTTGACAACATCGTCAATTTTTTGAAAAAGAGTCATGTCCGGTTCAAAATTGATTTTGGGGACAATCCTTATCGCGGTCTTGACGACCAACGCCGCTCCGTGTTTGCTGTCTAAAACGGCTTGGATGGATTTGATAAGCGGTCCGACGTCCAAATAAGGGCTTTTTAATTTCCCATCGTGGGCGATCTGTTCATCTAAGAGCTCAAGAAGTTTTTGCAATGATTTAACAGCCTCCGTGATCTGGTGCACCGTCTGGCTTTCACACTCTAAAAGGTCTTTGCGAACCATGTCCAGCATCATTTCGATTTTGCCGGTGAGCCAAAATATATCGTGGAGTTTAAGAAAATCAGCCAAACCCTTAATGGTGTGAAAAGTTTTAAAAACATTTTCGATCGATTCTTTGTCGGTGGGAACAGATTCCAAGACGAGAAGTGAATTGCGGGCCGAAATCAAGTGACGCTGGGCTTCCCGAGAGAAATCATTGAGCATTTCTGTCCCTTCGGACAGATCAAGGATGGGGATTTGGGCGGCAAAGTCTTTTGCTTCAGGATTTGTCATCGCTAAAGAACATTTGAGTTAATTATTTTAATTGAAGCTTAATATAACACTATTCTTTATCAGTGAAAAGTACTGTATTACTTAATTTGCATAGCTCATTAACTTTTTTTAAAAGATGAATCCTCGTTGCGGTATCGGACCGGCTGAATAAATTTTATGCCGTGGTTTGAAATTTCGCCTTGACCGTTCGTATGGCCGGCAAGATTTCGAGAAATTTATCCACAACTTTAGGATTAAAATTCTTTCCCTTCATCTGTTCAATTTCGGCGATAGCCGCTTCGGTGCTCCAGGCCTTTTTATAAGGACGTTCGGATGTTAAGGCGTCAAAAACATCGCACACGCTGCAAATTTGTCCCATAGAGGGAATGGTGTCCTCTTTAAGTCCATAAGGATAACCTTTGCCGTCCCAGCGTTCGTGATGGGTCAGCGCAATCACTTCGGCCATTTTCATGACCGGTGAATCTGAACCGGCCAAAATCTTGGCCCCGATTGTGGTATGAGTTTTCATGATATCAAATTCTTCGGGAGTCAATTTGCCGGGCTTTAAAAGAATGGCGTCAGGAATACCTATTTTTCCTACGTCGTGTAAGGGGCTGGCGTGATGTAAAAGGTCGGTATCGGTTGGACTTAAACCCAAAGCTTCGCCGAGTTTCATAGCGTATTGGCTCATCCGAATAATGTGTATCCCCGTGTCCCCGTCCCGAAATTCCGCCGCCTGCGCTAAGCGGCGAATAATATCATACTGGGTATAACGCAATTCCTTTGTGCGTTCATTGACTTTGAATTCGAGGACTTTATTCTGGTCTGAAATCTGGCTGTGCAGAATTCTCAGTTCGATCATGTTGCGGATCTTGATGAGAATTTCGATATTCTCAAAAGGTTTATTCAGAAAGTCAGTCGCTCCGCTTTGCAAAGCCCGCAAACGGATAGGGGAACTTTTATCGGCGGAAATAGCCAAAATCGGAAGATAATGCTCAAGACGAAAAGCATGGAGTTGTTCCATGACTTGAAAGCCGTCAATATGCGGCATAAGAATATCTAAAACAATGAGGTCCGGTTTAAATTCTTTACAGGTAGGAATCGCTCGGATGGGATCCATTAAGCAGAAAATATTTTGATAACCTTCCTGCTGCAAAATTTCTTTTAAAAATAGAGAATGCAGTTTCTGGTCATCAATGATTAAAATGCGTGCACTCAATATCTGTTCAAGCGATATCATAGAACGGTCCGGTTATTTATACGCCCAAAGTATAAACTATAAAACTTTGTAACGCCAATGCACGCATAAAGTTGGGTGACCGTTATTTTCTAAAGAACAAAAAGATCTAAGTGTCCGGTTTCTGCCATTTGGGCAGCCGATTCTCATCGCTCCACTGATAATTTGTTTCTAATAAAAGTGCTGTTTGGACCAGGGCCAAATGCGAATACCCTTGGGGAAAATTTCCTCTCAATTGGCCGTTCTCCGGTTCAATGCCTTCCGACAACAGCCCGAATTTGTTTGCATAGCCGATGAGGCGGTCATACATGTCCCGCGCTTCCTGCTCTCGCCCAATTAAATAGAGCGCATCGATAAGCCAGAATGTGCAGACAATAAAAGCATTTTTGGGCACGCCGAATTCGTCCTCCGTCGTGTAACGCATGACAAAACCATCGCGCAGAAGTTTTTTATAGGACGCCTCGACGGTCCCCACGATCATGGGATCGGTAACGTCAAGAAAGCGATAATGCAGCATGAGGAGATTCGATGCGTCAAGATCCTTGGAGCCGTAGGACATCACAAAACTATTGAGGGTTGGATCCCAACCGTTTTTTAAAACATCTTTTTTGATTTCGTCTGCGACTTCCAAATAGCGCTTAACATGGTTTTCTTTTCCTACAAATTTACTGATCTTGACCGCGCGGTCTAAAGCGACCCAATTCATCATCTTAGAATGCACAAAATGCTGGGTGGGTCCCCGTCGTTCCCAAATTCCGCAATCCGGTTCTTTCCAGACTTCCATAGCCCGGTTGGCGAGAGAACGAACCACCGTCCAAAGTTCCTCATCAAAGTTCTTTCGGTTCCGGGCGTTGATGATGTAGTAAGAATAAATCGCTTCGATCAATTCGCCGTAAACATCATTTTGTTGCTGTTTATATGCGGCATTGCCGATTCGCACCGGAGCTGAACCTTCATACCCTTTCAGATGGCTGAGAATATGCTCTTCAATATCGCGTTCGCCATTGATACCGTACATGACGGCGATATTCTCGGTCTTTAAAAGCATCCGGCCGAGAATGAATTTGATGAAATTTTCCGAAGCGATAACGTGTCCGATGCGGGCAAAAAGGTCGATGATCATGCTCGCGTCCCTAACCCAGCAAAACCGGTAGTCCCAATTGCGTTCTCCCCCGGCAATTTCTGGAAGGGATGTCGTCGGAGCGGCGATGAAGGCACCAGTCTTTTGAAACATTAAAAGTTTAAGGGTAATAATAGATCGTAGCACAATCTCCCGATATTTTTCGGGGGCCTTGACCCGGTAGGCCCAATCCATCCAATAGCTTTTTGTTCTTTCGTATTCCAAATAAATTCTTTCCTGGATGACCGGGGTCAATTTTTCATGATAGGAAAGCATAAAATAACTGGATGATTTTAATTCAATGGGCTTGCCGCCCAAGACATCGGTAAAATTTAAATTTGAATATAGATAGAAGCTGGTATATTTTCCCTGGGTGGAATTGACTTTGAGATGCTCCGGGGATATGGCGAGACTTCCCGGCGACAATCCATAATTCGGGCAGGGCTTAAAATCAATGGTCACGCGCGGTTTCCCGTATATCAAATAAATATTGCGATGAATTTCCGGCGGGCAAATGACTTCCCCATCGTGCGCCAAAAAACGCGGCATATAATCCATCACTTCAAAAATGCCGTCCTTCGTTTTAAACCGTGTCTTTAAAATGGGTGTGTGGTGGACATACTCTTGTTTGACTTCAATAATATCCTCCGCCCAAATGCGAAAATATCCGCCTTTTTGCTCATCAAGAATGCGGCCAAATACCGACGGGGAATCAAAAAACGGCAAACACAGCCAATCCAGAGAACATTCCGGACTGATCAATGCGGCACTCGTACAATTTCCAATAACAGCGTGATCCATTTGGGGTCTCCTTAAAGCTTGACTTTGGAATCTAAAATGACCTTCAAAAAGCGGGTGACCTGCTGAATGTCCTTTAAATAATAAGAGGCCGTTGATATCTCACTGCAGCCGACGCGGATACATATGTCACACTTTCGCGGGAGAACTCATGGCCTGCTTTTCCAATCTGGTTTCTTTGGCGATCGCGAGAATTAAAATGACGGAAAAGAAAACGGAAGACCATATGGTTCCAACGTGGATTCCCCCCGCTTCTGCAGGTTTAGTGAGGAAATCCCCGAAGGTCGCTCCAAAAGGCCGGGTGAGAACAAAAGCGACCCAAAATAAAAATGTCTTGTTGACCTTTGTGAAGTAATGCAAACCAGCCATGAGCGCGAGAATTAATGAAATGACGATCGCGCTATGGATAAAACCCAATCCCAAATTATCAGCCATGAAATCCCCAGCGGCTGTTCCCAACGTATTGGCAATCAAAAATGCTATCCAGTAATAAATTTCAATCGAGGGCTTGGTAATATATTCGACATTAATGGATTTTTCCTTGATATACCATACGGCGAGAGTTGCCAGCAATAGCAAAATCAAAAGCGCTGAGCCGCCAGCGTATCCCAGTTTCAAGGTGCGATCGATAAAATCCGATATGGCCGTCCCGAGGATAGCTGAAGCGGTAAATGTCAACCAGTAAGCTATGGGATGATAACCTTTTAAAAGAAGTTTGATAATTAAGAAAACAAGAAATATAATCAAAAAAATCATTATGGTTGTTGAGTAACCCAGATGAAAGGTCATGGAAAACATATCCGCCCCGGTTTCTCCCAAAGTCGTTGAGGCCATCTTAATGACCCAATATAAAAAAAGAATATGAGGAACGCGATTTCTCAGTACACTATTCATTTTGTCCTTCTGTATGCCTCTGGCGATGTTAATCTCAGATGACCGTTTGCATTTCTTCCGAATTTCGGCAGAAGTATCCTAACACAAAGAAGGAATTCTTTATTCAAGACTTTACAGGGTTTTTAACTTTTTGATAAAGTGACGTTGGGCAATGAGTCGATCTGGCCAAGAATTGGTACGGTTTGCGGATTGACTGGCAGAATATTGATTATGACGGGATAGAGACCGGGAATATTAATAGTTTCCCAATTCTGTTGCGGCAAAGGCAGAGGAACACCGCGTCCGTCGCGTTTGATTTGCAAATTGAGATTGGAAGAATTAAAGTCGATACCGCCGTAAGAGGATTGTGACCCGTTCTCGGAACTTCGCTTTTCCGATTTAACAAGAAGCTCGATTATTTCCTTTAAATTTTTATAGGCGATTTTTAGATCTTTATTGTTCGTATTAGAAGAATTATTTTCCATTCGCCTGAGAATATCATTTAATTTTGTTCTTTCATCCTCACTGATTTTGGTTGCACGATTGACCAAACTATAAACATATAGCTCATCTTCTTTAAATTCCACAATCTGGGCTGCTTCAACCCCGGTTTCCATAAGGAAATTTAAATTTGACAGTGGATCAAAAGAACCCCCAGTATCCTTATTAAACAACTCTATGCTTAAAGGCACACTCTGAAAATTTTTTGTATTCTTATTTTTTACTTTACTGAATTCCGCTTGAAATAACGTTAACTTTTTTTTGGCTTGAGCGATTTTCCCCGCATAAGCATCATCAACCGCTACCTGAAGAATCCTCTTTAAATTTTTTATATCCTCATTATATTCTTGGACTAATGGATAAGATTTCAACGTTTTCCCAACGGAATCCCGATAAGCTTCAAGAACGCTCACGGCCCTATCTATTTTATTTCTTGGCAGTGTCGCGCCTATATCTGAGAGCAACGGAGCCGGGGTGTCCGATAGGGCCTGCTTTAATTTTGCAAACTTTAAAGAAATCTCATTATATTCGATTTGGACGCGCGAAATATTTTCTTCATCTGCGTTTAAAGCCTTTTCAATGTTATTCAGATGCAATTTAAGATCATTTATTATTAAATACATCGCCCCGTAAATAATATTGGTCAATTGATCATAAAGAGGCCCAGCTTGCCCACTCTTCTCCTCGATCGATTTCTGAGCCTCGGTAATGAGTTTAAATAAATTACTAATATAAGTTATATCTTGTTTTTGGGAATTTTGTTGAGAATATCCAGTGAGTTCTTGTTTTAACTTCTGCACATCGGCGGGCAGAATAAAGTTTGGATCAGTAGAATTTAATTTGGGGATATCAGACTGGGGTATTTCTATACTTGTGATCGGCCCCGTTAGTAAGGGAGTTCCCGGCTTTCCCGTTTTCCCCTCGGCGGGCATCGCCGCCATCGTCCCGACAGCCACAAGGCTGGCAATTCCTATTTTCATCAAGGCTTTTCTAGCTGATGCCCTAGGGACCACCTTTGGGGGAGACAGGATATCACCTATAGCATATTTCTCGTCAAGAACGTTTAAAGCTGAATCAAGCTCGTCGAGGCTTTTAAAAGCCCCTTGACTTTGGGGCATTGTTCTTCGAATGGTCGCTTCTAAAAAAGCAAGTTCCGGATCGCTGCGTATGGCCGATAAATCGAACATACCGCCATTTTGCGGCAGGTTAAGTCCCATCGTGGAGAGAAGAACCTTACCGATATAAGCGACGAGTTCGGACTCCGTTACCGGAAATGGATTATTTTGATTATCAAAACCGTACGTCCATAATAAAAGGATTTTATAAGGATCACTAATTTCCGCATTTCCTTGCGCATTTTTAACCTTATATTTTTCTTTATATTCTGTAAAATAAGCAGTCAAGGTGTATTTTTTTACGTCGGCTGGTTTTTCGGAGCTTATTTCTTGGACCGCTTTTGCCAACTGGATAGCCAAAGATACAGCATGTCTAGGTGGCAGCGGGCTTCCAAAAGGACTACTCTCACTTTCGTTGGGATTCTCTTCCCGTGGGGATTCTTTTAACAGTAAGGTTAAAGAAGCTATCTTTTTGCCAAGTTTACTAATGACATCTGAAACCCGCTGCAGAGCGGATGAAGCGCGCTCAATTTTTAATTGATCTAAATTGAGAAACATTTCCAATTGCAGTCCGCCGGAAAAATATTTGCGTGGAATAGCTTCGTCTCCAGTCATTTCTTCCTTAATAATGTTATAAGCTCCCTTTTTAAAGGCTTCAAGATATTGGTCATATACTTTTCGTTTAATGTCCTTATCCTGATTCTCTACACCTGCAATCTTTGCTTTGTCGGCATAAATTCTTCCTAATAAAGAATCCTTCATGGTTTTTTTGTACCATGCGGCCAAGATGACGCTTTGATAGACCTGACGGGTTTGGGCGAAATTCTTGCCGGTGTTGATTTCTTCAATAAGTTTAGGCAAAATCATTTCACGAAAGACCTGGGTGGATAATTTTCTGACGTCGCTGGATAAATCCGGGACCGTCCCTTTGTCATCCAGCGCAGTTCCTTTGGATGACACTTGAGATGACAGATGGTAATCCTCATCCAACATCACATTGAGCCGGCTTTCCGTGATGTAAGCAAAGCCGTCCTTTTCAACTACCGTTGCTCCATCGGGAACGATCCAGACTTTGTTAAAAGTATTCAAGGAAATTTCCGTTGTGCCGAATTGTTTTTGTGCGCGGGTTTTGACTTCGTTCCAAAATTTCTGTCCCAAGTCTTTGTCGGGATTAGTCAGTGATGCTGAAAGTTGTTTTAAAATATAATCCTGCTCAAGCATTTGCCGGCCCATTTCAGTTTGGCCGAGAGCGTCGGGAATGATCCGGTCTTTTTCGTAAGGGGAAAGGTTGACCCAGGCATCTTTATCAGGAATGGTCATAGACGCGAGGAAATATTTGATCAGTTTAAGGCTTTCCTCCTTGAGGGCCGCATTATCGATATTGTCCTGCCCGCGATCGACGATAAAATCAAACAATAAGGGATTTTCCGCATGCACGGTCATGCCCCGCAAGATAGGTGGTTCAAATACCGGCGTCAGCCAAATCGATTGTCCCACCGGCGGAAGGTTTGGCAAAATCTGGGCTCCGGTCGGTGACGCGATAATGGACAAACCAAAAGCCATCAAAACCGTTGTGCTTACGGCTTTACGGAATAATAGTGGTGTGGGAAGGCAAAATAAAGTTTTCATGCGCCTTGGAATGAATTTTAATTAGATTTTAAATGAATTTGATTTCAGAGCGTACAGAGCGTACACAGGACATACAAATTAACTATTTATTTATAACATTTAAAATGGATAAAAGCAAAAAAAATGTTCTTGTTGGGGAGTTTGGTCTTCCTTCTTGCGGGGCAGGGGTCATGTTGCTATTTTATTATTCTTGGGGCATACTTTTAAAAAATAATTTAAAATGACTAAGGACACTTATGAGAAAAAAATCAATGCGGTATGTATCCGAACTTTATATGGGACTTTTGACGATTCTTCTTTTCGCTTGTATGGTGATAAGCGCGCAAAGTAGTGAGCCGGTAATTTCGTCTTATACACCCTCAATAGACGGTAAAACCTACAATCAACTCCCGCGAAGCCAGCAGAACATCTTAGAAAGCCTTACTCTCTCCATGGGGAAGGACGGCAAGTCCGTTGTCATAAAAAAGGGTGAGTCATACCCCATTGAAATGAAAGCGGGTGAAACGGGTGTACTAAATTTTATTTTGAAAAAGACTTCGGCCCCTACCGGTTACTTTGTTTCCATAGATGGCATCCCTACTCACGCGGCGAAATATACATCTGCTGCTCCCTTGCAATTTCAGTTCTCGAAAGAACTTTTTGCAACCAAAACGTCCAAAGACTTTAGGATCGATATTCTAAAATATACCCGGTGGGGTTGGACCATTGTCCAAACAAAAAAATTTTCTTTAACATTATTGCCGACTCATGACCCAAAACCACCCCAAAAAAAATGCCAGCCGATTGCGCCTATTCTTCTGGCCGGATATGATGCTTCACCCGCATTGCAAAAAGCAAAAATTCAGACAGGGTTATTTACGGGCGGATATACGGTAGCGGAAAATGATTCCCGCTTGGTATGGTATTTTTCTAATCTGGCCTTATTGGGATTTGTCGATCAAATTCCTGGGGATGTCAAAACCTATCTTAACCTTTATTTGACCCATCTGAATCCCAACTTTAGTATTGATGATGTTTACTTTAAAATTGTCGATCATCGCATCGACTTTAATTCCCCTGAGCGGCATCAATCCGTCCCCGGAGAATTTTCCGATAGTGATGACTCCTATGCTGCAACCTTCCTTTCCCTGGCCGCGCGTTATTATCATGTGACGTGTGATGCGCAATGGTTAAATTCGACGGTTTCATCCACAAAAATGACCGTTTTAGAAACACTCAAATCAATCGCCACAAAAAATTTACTCAATTCGCAATGGCCTAATGGCTTGATACACGTTTTTCAAAGCGCGCCAGCTTATTATATTGCTTACACGGAGGATAATGCAGAAGCGTTTCGTGGATTAATGGATTTGGCCGATCTTTTGGACTCGCTTGAGGATCCATCAGCAAAAATTTATCGTGCCGCCGGTGAAAGAATTTCTGCGGCGATGGCTTCGATGATGTACAGCGGCAATTTGCGTTCCGGCAAAGAATTGCTCAATCAAGGCGGCTTTTATTATTATTGGGGAAACGCGGCCGCTTTTTCTTCACCTGCGCAACCTTTAAACTCTCCCCTGCAATTTTATCCCGATGCAGTAACACAAATATTTCCTCAAGCCTACCGTTTGGGTTTACCGCAACCGTATTATGATGCGGGATGGAAATTCTTAAAGGAGCACTTCCCGGACTATAAAACCTTTGCTTACGACACCGACCCTTGGATGCTGATCGGTTTTGCAGCGGCTATCCAAGGTGATGCGACCTTGTCCCAACAGATGCAAACCAAAACCATGAACTCCTACATCAGCGGTGGGGTCGTACCCATCAATAATTGGGGATTTTTTCGACGGACAAGTGTTTTACTGCAAAAAGGGGGAATTTATTAAACCAATCGTTGGAAATGCCCGGTTAAACCAGCATTTAAAGTACTGGCTTACCTGTTAGGGAACTTTAGAAATAGCCAAAGGATTGTCAGCCATTTCCTTTAATCCTAAAAATATTCGCACATTGATCGTAGGTTGCATATGAATAATGACCGGCGTAAAGCCAGGAACATTTTGTAATTCGAGCAATTGCTGTGGATCCACGGCAAAATTTATTTCTCCTCCGGTGGTTTTTGTTTCTACATTCAACTTAGCCGCATTAAAGTCGATACCACCCTTGGTTTTTTCTGAATCGGGGATTGCACCCGTGGTTTCTTCCGGCGTGGATGTTGCACCTGTGGTTCCTTCCGGCGTGGGAGTTGCACCCGGAGTTTCTATCGGCTTGAGGGTTGCATCGGTGGTTTCTTTAGAATTTGGTTTTGCTCTTTCGGTCCCATGCCCATAGGGCTCTATATACGGATGAGAATTTTTGATTGAAGCGCTTATCTTATTTTTGTCGAAAATCTGCGGATCAATTTCTATTGTTGCCCATGTAGGGTCACCACCCAAGGATGTTACACTTTTTATCAAACCTTTCTCCGTTACCACTGAAACTTTCCAAATTCTTGCCAATTTTCTTATGAAGTCTCGATCTGATCCATTTGATTCCACCTTTTGCCAGCTTGTGAATATGGGAAAAATATGCTCATCAAGCAACCACATAAATATCACCGCCATAAATTGGACATTTCTTTCTGATAAATTAATAAGGGTATCATCAAAAGTTATATCAACGATTTTGTCGTTTTCTACAACGACCTTTACTGTTGTCCGTATTGTCGGAAAAAAACCAGAATTATTAAACTTCACGATAAATAATTTTTCCTCTACCTCCCTTTCTTTTCCGTCCTCTTCCTTGACTTTTCTGACTATATTTTTAATATCCAAACTTGCAACTTTCCAAGGCGGTTGTCCATTCTTTCCCTTAGGAAGCTGATTTATAAGGCTCTTAAGCGATTTTAAAAATGGTTCTGCTTCAATGGCTGATGATGCCATGGCGTCTTTTGCTGACTTATCCGCGGACAGCGTTTCTCCAGGCTGAGATTGATTGTCGATTCTATCTGTTGACTCAAGGATAACTTGCAATCCTTTCCCGTTTTCGATAGATGATGAGGCGGACAAACTGTTTTCATCGCGGCTAATTCCCAGCACCAATTTATTCGCCGCAAATCCTCCCGAGAAATATTTCTTGGGAATGGTTTCTTGCGTTGCCGGATCGTATTCTTCTTTGATGTAGTTGTAGGCGCCTTTTTTGAAGGCTTCGAGATATTGCTCGTAGATGATTTGCTTTTCGTTGGGATCGTCGATGTTCACACCGGCGACTTTGTTTTTGTCGACGTAGACTTGAGAGAGAATGCTGTCCTTTATTTTTTTCTTGTACCACGCGGCGAGGATGAGAGAATTATAAATCTGGCGCAGTTGGGCAAAATTTTTTCCTTCATTGACTTCCTTGGTTAACGCCGGAATGACGATTTCTCTAATGATCTGCGAACCCAGGGCATTGGTTACCTTTCCCTCAACTTTGTCATTCCCGCTTGCTTTTAGCGGGAATCCATTCTTGATAGGGGCATTCCCGCCGAGAGATTGCGGGGATGACATACTTAAAGCGACATAGTCCTCTTCTAGCATCACTTTCAAATTCGATTCGATGATATAAGCGCTGGCGGTTTGGGGATTTTCGTATACTTGCGCTTTATTGGGAACAATCCAAACTTTATTAAACGTACTGATGGGGATTTCGCTCGTACCGAATTTCTTTTGTGCTTCTTCGCGGATCCGCGCCCAAAACTTTTTCCCCAACTCATCTTCGGGATAAATCAAGCTCGCCGTGATTTGCTTTAACATATAATCCTGTGCCAAAAGATCGCGGCCCATTTCCGTCCGGCCAAAACTCTCCGGCACAATGCGGTCTTTTTCGTACGGCGAGAGATTGACCCACATTTCATTTTCAGGGGTTGTGAGCGACGCGAGAAAATATTTAACCAGCTTGCTGGCTTCTTTTTCATCGCCGTTAGTCTTGCTTTGACCATTATCGAGAATGAAGTCAAATAGAAACGGGTTATCAGTATAAACTTTGATACCCCTTAAACTCGGCGGATTAAAACCGGGACTGAGCGCAACCATTGAACCCGGTGGAGGAAGAAATATTTCCTGCGCGTACGAGACGGGTAATATTGTTGTCATAAAAAAAGCAAGGCATAGCAGACCAGATAGTAGCCGCTTTAAGAATAACGGTTTTTTGGGGGTAGTCTTAGTCATGTTGGTATAAATAGCCAAAGATTAAATCGCAATATAATAAGTATAATATATGTATGGTTTTTAGACAATTAAGAAAAATTAGGCCTACCTGAGTGATTCAGAGGCAAGGAATTGTGAAAATTTAGACTTTAAGACGCCAATCGCGAATTTGCTGTAAAGCGGCGGTATGGGTGAGATTGCAAAGAATAGGTGTGATAGTCACATATCCTTGCTCAAGGGCGTAGGTATCAACGGATAAGTCCTCTTTATGTTGCGGAATTTTCCCGCTCATCCAGTAATATTCACGCAGATTGGGATGTAAGCGTTTATGAAAAGCCCCATGGATCGGCATCATACCTTGGGTAGTGGCGAGAATTCCCTTAATCCGGGATTTTGGAAGATTAGGAATATTGACATTAAGAAAAGTTGCAAGCGGCAGGCCATTTTGATAAATTCTTTGGGCCAGTTTGGCGCCGATTTTTGCGGCATAGGTAAAATCGGGGTTTTCAAATGTGGCCAAGGAGATCGCCATTGATGGGATACCCAAAAGGGCTCCTTCCCGCGCGCCAGCAACGGTCCCTGAATAAAAGACACTGCACCCGTCATTATCGCCGAAATTGATTCCGGAGACGATAAGATCGGGTTTCTTTTTGAGGATAACATCCATCCCAAATTTAACACAATCGGCTGGGGTGCCGCTGACACCGTATCCGAAGAATTTTTGATTTAATTTAACCTTTTTAGACCATAGTGGATGGGCAAGGGTAATAGCATGACTGACCGCACTGCGCTCCGTGTCCGGGGCCACAACGGTGAGGTCAGAAATTTTCGAAAGAGTTTTGGCCAACGCCGCAATACCTGGCGCGTAAATACCATCATCATTGGTCAGAAGGATTTTCATATATTATATTCCGGATCAAGAACGACGCTGCGCACCAAAAGATCAAAAATTTCTGATACGGCCGCTTCATTTGCCATATTGGGCGGAAGGGTTAAATCAGCCAAGCCGGTTGAAATTTCTTGCTCGCCTACAGCAATGATCAAGGTTTTGTTTGGCTGGTTTAAGGATTTTAAAATTTTTAATTCCGGATCATCAGCATCGGAAATACTTGTGATAAGGATTAGTCCGGAATCGGTTAAGACATGGGCCATCTCCCCCAATTCTTGAATGTGAAAAAATCGATTGAGTGTGCGGTCATTGCTCGTATTTTCGCGAACACTGCTTTGATTAGGAATGCCTAGAAAGTAAACAAATTTTCCCTGTTCAAAAAGTTTTTCTTCGAGGGCCTTGGCGATGCGCTGCTTAC
This sequence comes from Candidatus Omnitrophota bacterium, assembly GCA_031423615.1. Lineage (GTDB taxonomy): Bacteria > Omnitrophota > Gorgyraeia > Zapsychrales > JANLHA01 > JADLGJ01. The sequence goes on along the minus strand of JANPFV010000129.1, from coordinate 3,443 downwards.
CGGTTTCCGCCTCACCCGTGATAACAATAAGGGCTGATTTATGCTGATATTTTTGGGCCCGCTTGTCCGGTGTAATTCCACTGCGTTCCCAATTGCTTTCCCGGGTTTGAACATGGTCCTTGACGACGGAACGGTCTTCGAAGATCGGGGTCAAAATGATCCCGCCCCCGGCGATTTCATAATTGTCAACGATAACAAAACGGCCGGTTGCAGAAATATCGGTGACTTTATCAAACGCAACCGGTTTTAATGTTTCTAAAACACATTCGGCGACATCATGGCGACTGATTTCGCTTTTAGTAGCCAGAGAAGAAAGTTCACTGGCATCCAGAACGCTTATGACTTCAGACAAAACAACCGGCACCTGCTGGGTCGCGACTTTCAGTTTGTAATTCTTCCCTTTGACCATCGGCTCTTTGCCCATCCAGAAAATATTGGCTTTAAACCGGGAACTGACATGCGCCGGTTGTTCTGCGGTTTTGCACATGATTTCACCGGGACGAATATAGATCTGAGTATCCAGACAAAATCCCGTACTCTGTCCGGCAAAAGCCGCTGTCGTTGCCGGAGTATTAAAACCTTCGACGCTTCTAATGCGGTTTTTTTTATGTGAAGGCAAAAAAATGACTTCATCGCCGCTTTTTATCGTTCCCGTTTCAATGCGGCCGGCCACAATACGTCGCTCATCACCTGACGCCGTAAATTTATAAATATCTTGGACAGGAAAACGAAAATTTTGTTCGTAGGATATGGCTTGTTTGGAAAATCCGTCGAGGGCCTGTAAAATCGACGGCCCCTGATACCAAGGCATGTGCGGTGACGGGCCGACCATATTGTCGCCTTCCCGCGCGCTTATCGGAATAACATTTTGCGGGACCACATTGATTTCCCGCAAAAATTTTAAATATTCGGCCTTAATATTTTCGAAAACTTTTTCACTATAACTTACGAGATCCATCTTATTGATGCAAATGGTAATATTGCGAATGCCTAAAAAGGACATCATGTAACCGTGACGTTTGGAATTTTCCTTTATTCCTTCATGCGCGTCAATGACCAATAAGGCCGCTTCGGCTCGGGCGGCTCCGCTGACCATATTTTTTAAAAATTCGATATGTCCCGGCGCATCAATAATAATATAATCGCGTTTTTGGGATTTAAAAAAAGATCTCGCTGTGTCGATCGTGATCCCTTGTGCCTGCTCATCCTTCAACGCGTCAAGAAGAAAAGCATATTCAAATGGCCGGGCATTGCGGGCACACATCGCCTTAACCGCGTCCAGTTTTCCCTCGGGCAAAGAACCCGTATCGGCCAAGAGCCGTCCGATCACCGTGCTTTTGCCGTGATCGACATGGCCGACAATAACCACATTCATCTGTTCACGATGATTTGGCATTACATATATCCTTGTCGTCGTAAAGTTTCAAGTCCACCGTCTTCCTTATCCTGGGCCCGCCCGGAACGTTCCGCAATATTGGAGAATTTTCCGCTCCGCAGTTCTTCAACGATTTCCGAAACATTTTTGGCCGTTGATTGGACCGGAGTTGTGCAGGGATAGCAACCCAGGGATCGGTAACGCAAGCCTTTTCCCTGATCAAAATAAAGATTTGTTATGGGGATTTTTTCGCGTTCAATATATTCCCAAATGTTTAATTCTGTCCAATCCAAAAGCGGGTGAATCCGGATATGAGTCCCGGGAGCAAAATCAGTTTTAAACTGGTTCCACAATTCTGGCGGCTGATCACCGACGTCCCAATCATTATTTTTATCGCGGGGCGAAAAGTAACGTTCCTTAGAGCGGCTTCCTTCTTCATCCGCGCGGGCTCCGACAATGACCCCGGTGTAAGGTTCTTTGTTGCTATCGATTTCGTATTGACCTGTGGAATGATTCATGCGAAAACGCGGCCAATCTCCAGCCAAAGTGTGCTTTAATGCTTCGGATTTCAACGCTTTGCAACAGCTTAAGCGGTCAATATTCCCGTCGGGAAAAGTCATTTTAGCATCGAGGGCGGCCTTATTCTGACCATAAACCATGTTCAGTTTCCATTCACGGGCAATCTGATCGCGATAAAGGATCATTTCCGGAATTTTAAAACTTGTATCGATATGGACAAGAGGAAATGGCACGTGTCCAAAGAAAGCCTTGCGAGCCAGCCAAAGCAAGACGGTGCTGTCCTTACCGATCGACCACAGCATGGCCAGATTTTTAAATTCCCGATAGGCTTCGCGTAAAATAAAAACACTTTGCGATTCGAGATTATCTAATTTATCCATTGTCAGCTTTGTCATATTTTCTCTATTTCTTCGGCGGCCGACGAGGATTATTATGCAGACCGCATTCTTTTTGTTCCGGTCGTTCCCACCACCATCGTCCGGCGCGAATGTCCTCACCCGGCTTGACGGCCCGGGTGCAAGGCGCACAGCCAATGCTAACAAAACCTTTTTCGTGGAGAGGATTCACATCCAGCTTGTTGACGGTAATATATTCGCGGACCTCATCCAGCGTCCAATCGGCCAAGGGATTGATCTTTATTTTTTCATTGAGGACGTCCCATTCAAAAATTTTGACGTCCTGGCGGGTCACGGATTGGTCGCGGCGTAAACCGGAAATCCAGGCATCAACATTCTTAAGCGCCCTTTTGAGCGGTTCGACTTTTCTGATCCCGCAACAGGCTTTCCTATTCTCGATACTTTCATAAAATAAATTGATCCCCTTATCCTTAACCATCTCTTCTACGGCTATTGAGTCCGGGAAATAAATTTCAAAGGACATAGGATAACGTTTCTGTATTTTCGCCATCAACTCATATGTCTCTGGAAAAAGCCGACCGGTGTCGAGGGTAAAAATGCGGATTTCCGGTGCGGCAAGTGAAATCATGTGAGTCAGAACTTGGTCTTCCTCTCCCAAACTTGAGGCGAGGGCCAGACGTTTTCCGAATTCCTTTGCCGCAAAACGGATAATGGCCTCCGGGGTTAATCCTTTGATTTGTTCATTCAATTTATTGATAACTTGATCGGGCTTCATGATTTAGATGTCGTAACTTAAATTTTTGTTTTGGTTTCTTACTTGCTCGCAAATCATTAAAAATGTTGTGCTTTCCATTTTTACGAGTAACTCTTTATTGATGGCTTGCCAAATTGGCTCCATCGTTCGCTTGCCTGAACCTAGATGATTATAGGAAAAAAGGCCCGTTGAGCCACTAAAATTTAGAATAATATCTTTGAGAGTAATTTCAGCGGGGGATTTTGTTAAGTAATATCCCCCACTCTTGCCGCGACTGCTTTCAACACAACCCGATTGCTTAAGACTGATTAAAATATGAGTCAAAAAATTTATTGGTATCCCTTGTCCTCGACTTTAGACATTTTTTCTGAATAAAAGGTTAAAAAAGAAGCCCTCACGTGGATAATAAGATCTGCGAGGATCAAAAACCACGGAGGGC
>JANPFV010000128.1:0-1825 GCA_031423615.1 Candidatus Omnitrophota bacterium | reverse complement strand
ATTTAATAACGTTGTTTTCCCGCTTCCCGATGGACCGGCCAAAGCCAAAAATTCTCCCGGCTCGACGGTTAGACTGACATTTTTCAATGCCGGAACCATAATGGAATTGAGCTTGTAATTCTTGGAGACTTTAGAAATTTCAATGAAACTCATAGAATTTTATCTTAGAAGTAAAGGCAGGCTTTGTCAAAGCAAGTCCAGATTATTTTTGGATTATTTCACGGCGGGAAAATGACTTTTATCGACTGCGGACTTGGGCGGCCCTCGGTCACTCCTGTTTCTTTAAGAACGCGCTGGCTGTCAAGAGGGATCCGGGTTATAAAATTTGCACCCGGTGCAAATTTTGATTTTTCTTTTTGTTTGAGGCTTGCTTAGCGAACCTGCACGTAACGGTCCGTGTTGATTTCTTTAAGCCACCTGTCCTTGAGTTCCTCATCTTGCTGCACGCGGGCATCGCCAAATCTTTCCTTTTGCCACATCGGTATGGCGTCCCAGTTGCTGTTAATGTAACACACCGCCTGCGGTTGAATCAGCCCAATGATACGAAAATATTTATCAAACCATTCTTTTTTGGACTTAAGGGTGTAGAGTCCCATCGGTGAAGATTCCGCGATCATAAAGGGTTTTCCGGAAAGACGGGCGCGATCCGCCATTCTCTTGACCTGCTCATACTGTGTTGGGGCGAATAAAGAGACGGCATACCAATCGATATATTCGTCCCCCGGAAACCATTTCATAGGATCCACGCCCTTGGTAAGAAACGCCCCGGAATGCCAAACAAACGCTACGTTTTCAATATCCAGCTTACGAAACCGGTTGACAATTTTTCTAAAAGCAAGAATGTACTGCGCTGGATCATAATGATTCTGCGTATTATCAAATTCGTAACCAATGCGCAAATAAACCGGACGGTCTTGGGCTTTGATCCAAGCGGCCAGTTTATCAATATTGTGGTCGTAAATTCCTTGATTGACACCATTCAAGGCATCGACCATGTAAAGACCAATTTGCAATGAACTGTGGGGATATTTCTTCATCAGATAAGCGCCGTCATGCACACCTGCGCCATTGTCAAAGGGTTGCGTCAATCCAGAAACTTCCTGAATCGAGGTATAAACCATCACCCCCGCAGGAGTGACCCCGACGGCTTTCATATATTCATCAATGGTGCCTTTGTCTTGACCAATAAATAAGAGCGTTTTTCCCTCGGGTGGAAGGAATTCATAATTCCCCGCGTCAGCAGAAAATTGACAGCAGCAGACAAAAATGAAAGCTAATAAAATATTAAACATGCATCCGACCTCCTTGATCAACAGGAAAGGATTAAGATATTACCCTTTAAAAATCTAACTATTGCGGAAATAAGAAGTTAAATTGACGCTCCGGTTAACCAAACCTAATTTGCGTCGAATTTTGTTGCGGATGGTTTCCACCGTTTTAATAGAAATGCTCAACGTGGAAGCAATATCTTTACTGCTTAAACCGGATTTGACGAGGTTAGCAATTTCAATCTCCCGAGGGGAAAGCCGATGACTCGGGCGCGCGACCTGAGAACCGAAAGAGGATGTTAAATCTTTAAGATGCTGTTCGATGATTCCAATATATTTTTTTTCATGACGCGTACGGGTGCGTCCTAAACGGCTCAAAGCCGGAAGGACAACCACTTCGACATTATTGCTGACGTTCTCTTTAATATTTTTCTTTTCGATTTCGATGAGCTCCAGGATCTCGCGCAAGGCCGCATTCTTTTGTTCTAGAATATGTTTCTGCTCCAGTAATTCGTCTTCCAACTTTTTACGCTCCGAAATATCTCGTTGGATGGATA
>JANPFV010000127.1:0-8364 GCA_031423615.1 Candidatus Omnitrophota bacterium | reverse complement strand
GAATATGCTTTTGGGCAGCGTGGAGTATCGCTTTCCTTTTTTTGATAATTTAAGAATTTCTTTCTTGGATCATATTCTTGGGCTGGAGACTATCGGTGGCGTCATTTTTTCCGACGTAGGCGAGGCGTGGTTTTCGGCTGTAGACTCGTCTCCACTGCACAAAAACGTCGGGTTCGGGTTGCGTTTTACCGTGAATATCGGGAATCTTTTCGAGAAAGTGATCGTCCGGGCTGATGTGGCGCAAGCCATCTTAGACAGCCGCGAAGACCATCCGCGGTTCTGGTTGGGCCTCAACCATGCTTTTTAGATAAATGACGCCGTATGCAAGCTTTGATCTATCGTTAGGATTGATTCTTGCTGATCCGACGAGCCCATTTGAGGCTCATGTGTTTTGCGCCTCTATGGCGTTCTTCGCCTAAAAAGGACTCCTCGAATCAACAGAACTTGCACAGCGCGTTTAATGATTCTTTCCGATTCATGCCCGAAAGTTTTTCGGGGATTCCGCGCAATTCTCTCCGGAAAAGAACTGTTTATCCTGAGAACATTTGTTACAATAAAAAAGTTTTAAAGGAGCCATCGATGAAGCATTACCGCGAAGAACTGTGGTTTAACACCGAGACCCGTCGGGCTTATATCAATATTACGGAGCACGTGCAGACGGCCATTGATAAGAGTAAGATCAAAGAAGGATTCTGTCTTGTCAATGCCATGCATATTTCGGCCAGCGTTTATATTAATGATGATGAAAGCGGATTATTGCAGGATTATGATGTTTGGCTGGAAAAGTTGGCCCCTCATAGCCCGCCGTCGCAGTATCGTCACAATGACACCGGCGAGGACAATGCTGACGCGCATCTAAAGAGGCAGGTCATGGGCCGGGAAGTCACGGTGGCGATCACGAATGGGAAATTGGATTTTGGTCCGTGGGAACAGATTTTTTATGGCGAATTCGACGGTCGTCGGAAGAAAAGGGTTTTAATAAAAATCATCGGAGAATAAGAAAGGAAGGATATGAGTCTTTTGGTTTTGGGTACGGTCGCTTTAGACAATGTTAAAACGCCACACGGCGAGCGGCGCGATATGCTCGGCGGGTCCGCCACACATTTAGCCATGAGCGCGCGGCTTTTTACCGATGTTCATCTGGTGGCTGTCGTGGGCCAGGATTTTCCGCAAGCGCATATACGGTTTTTAAAGCGCAAAGGCATTGACCTTTCCTCGCTGAAAGTCGGTGAAGGAAAAAGTTTTCGCTGGGAAGGCGAATACAAAAAGGAAGACTTGAATACGGCCTTGACACTCGCGACGGAATTAGGCGTTTTGATCGGTTTTGATCCCCACGTGGCGAATCATCAGCGCGGCATCCCAAATGTTTTTTTGGCTAACATCGATCCGGATATCCAGATGGGCCTTCTGGCTATGATAAAAAAACCTAAACTCCTCGGTTTAGACAGTATGAACCTCTGGATCACCCATAAAAAACCTTCTCTATTAAATTTGATGAAACGTGTTAATCTTTTTGTTGCGAATGATGGCGAAGCTCGCGCTTTAACCGGCGAGCAGAATTTGATAAAAGCCGCCAAGGCTTTGCGCCGTTTTGGCCCGGAACTCGTCATTATTAAAAAGGGTGAACACGGTGTTCTGTTTTACAGTGACAAAGTAAAATTTTCTTTTCCGGCTTACCCGGTCGATGAAGTCGTTGATCCGACGGGCGCGGGGGATACGTTTGCCGGCGGGGTCATGGGGTATTTGACTAGGGCCAACAAAATAAACGAAAAAACGTTAAAGACCGCCGTCCTTTACGGGATTACCATGGCTTCCTTTAATGTGCAGGGTTTCGGCAATGAAAAAACCGCTCTGTTGACCGTAGACAAGGTCGAGAAAAGAAAAAAAGAACTACTGAGTTTTATGACTTACTAAGCCTTATTGATTTTTGTCAGGCTCAGTGTTTAAAACGTGGAGATTTTTAATAATATGCAAAATATTTTTGAACACCTGGGTCTGATTGCGGCGATCATTTTGCCTTTTTGGAACATCCCGCTCATTTTAAAAATAATCAAACGCAAGTCTTCCCGGGACATTTCCCTGGCCTGGGCCGTGGGCGTTTGGGTCTGTGTTGTCCTTATGGCACCATCGGGATTTAAATCGCAAGACATTGTCTGGCGGACGTATAATATTTTCAATGTCATTTTGTTTACCGCTGTTTTTTTACGGTCATCAAATATTACAAAAGAAAGCCTTCTTAATGTCGGGAAAAATAAAAAATTTTCACTGCGGCATGGCGTCTATCGTGGGACGTCCCAATGTCGGCAAGTCGACCTTGCTCAATAAAATCCTGGGAGAAAAAGTCGCGATTGTTTCGAAAGTCCCGCAAACGACCCGCAATCAGATCCGTGGCATTTACACGGATGAGCGAGGTCAGATCATTTTTGTCGACACCCCCGGGGTGCACAAAGGCCGCGACCAGCTGGACCGCTTTATGAATCAAAGCGCATATGGAATCACGTCGGAAGCTGATGTGATCATCCATTTGGTGGATGCCAATGACCGTGTTGGTTTAGAGGAAGAAGAACTCGTTCAGAGATTGTACAGCTTAAAAGTCCCCATCGTTTTGGGTTTAAACAAGGTGGATATGAAAGGCACATCTATTCCCGAGTACATTGCGCTTTGGGAAAGGATCACCAAAAAACCGATTCAGGAAAATTCGCTGATCACGCTATTACCTTTGTCGGGCAAAGACGGAATTAATGTCCGCAAATTGATCGACATTGTTTTTGAACTTTTGCCGGAGGGAGAGGCGCTTTATCCCGAAGATACGGTTTGTGATATTCCCCAAAAAATGGTCATTGCCGACATCATCCGCGAAAAACTTTACGCTCTTTTGCAGCAAGAGCTCCCCCATTCGATCGCCGTTATTGTGGATGTCGTTGAGCCGCGTAAAGGAAAACTGCTTTATATTCAGGCCGTCATCATGGTGGAGCGCGATTCGCAAAAATCCATTGTCATTGGGAAAAGCGGCGCTTTATTGAAGAAAGTCGGGAGTTTGGCCCGTCTGGAATTGGAAGACCTTCTTGAATCAAAAATTTTCTTGGAGCTTTTTGTTAAGTCGCACAAGGATTGGCGGGACAGCCCCAATCTTCTGCAGGAAATGGGCTATCAATTCATGTGAGAGGGAAGACATTTTCTTTATCATGGAACGAGGCCGGGAGATAGACTCACAATGACGGTCACTAACAAAAATATTGATGAAGTCGCAGGTATTTTGAAAGAAGCGCTCAAGGATCTGCCCGACCCTTCAGTCACCTTGGTCGGGAAGAAATGGAACACACCGTTTCACGTTTTGATCTCATGCCTTTTGAGTTTAAGGACCAAGGATGAGACGACGTTGCCGGCTTCAGAGCGGTTGTTCGCTTTGGCCAATACGCCTCAAGAAATGCTCGCGCTCAGCGTGGCCAAGATCGAAAAAGAGATTTATCCCGTCGGATTTTATAAGACCAAAGCCCGGACCATTCACGGCGTATGCCGTGACATATTAGAAAAGTTCGGCGGTCAAGTTCCGGATGACATAGAGACGTTGATGCTGATGAAGGGTGTCGGCCGTAAAACCGCCAACTTGGTTTTGACCGAAGGTTTCGGTATCCGCGCCATCTGTGTCGACACCCATGTGCACCGGATTTCAAACCGTTTGGGTTATGTGAAAACGAAGAACCCGCATGAAACCGAGTGGGCCTTGCGGGAAAAGTTGCCGGAAAAATTTTGGATCGACTACAATGCGATGCTTGTCCTTTGGGGACAAAATGTTTGCAAACCCATATCACCTCTTTGCTCGACCTGCCCGCTCATTAAAATTTGCGGCCGGGTCGGAGTCACAACCAGCCGATAATCATGCTAAAACTTTTTTTATTCCTTTCCGAAATTCTTGACAATCCGGTCCTGGATGTCAATGGACTCATCGTAGGAAGGCTGCAGGACGTCCCTATGAAGGTGAGTGAAGACGAAATTTATCCGCGCAGCAAAGGCCTGTTGATTTACCGCGGATTTTTGCAGCGAGAATATGCCTACATCCGTATTGAAGATGTTAAAGAAATCGATGAGATCATCAAACTGAAAATTGAATCCAACAAAGTCACTTTTCTCAAGTCGCGTTCCTTGCAAGAGTTCACCCTGCGCTATGATATCCTTGACCGTCAGGTGGTTGACACGGAAAATCGCAAAGTCGTGCGGGTCAATGACGCGCATCTTTTACGCGTCGATAATCATTTGTATCTCGCTCACGTCGACGTCGGATTACGGGCGCTGGTGCGAAGGTTGGAATGGACGCGCTTTGTGGATTTCTTTGTAAAAATTGTCAGCCACCGCTCGCCCTATCTGACGCAAGAAGAGTTTATTCCTTGGAAAAATACCCAGGTTTTTACCGCCGGGCGGCAAAAAAATGTTTTGCGTTTAGATGTCGTACGCCAAAAACTTTCCCAGATCCCTCCGACGGCACTGGCTGATATTATGCAGGATTTAGACATTTTCGGCAAACTCGCCCTTTTCAAATCTCTCGATGTTGCCTTGCAGAGAAAAGTTTTCGCGGACCTTGCCACCCAGGAAAAGCAGGACTTAGTTGACCATCTCGATGATAAAGAAGCGGCGAGTTTGATTGAAAACATTCCCGCGGACGAAGCCACCGATCTTTTGATGACCTTATCCAAAGACACCATCATGCGCCTCATGCGACACATGGAAACAAAACAATCCAAGAAACTGCGAAAATTGCTGGGCTTTGCGAAAGATTCGGCCGGGGGGCTGATGACTACGGAATACCTTTATATTCATCAAAACGCCACGGTCGCGGACGCTCTGCAGTTGGTAAAGAACAACGTGAACTATCCCGGCAACATCCAGCACATTTATATCGTCGATGAGTTTCATCGTCTGGTTGGAATGACATCGATCCGCCGCTACATCCACCTTCCGCCGGAAATCCCGATCATGGAAACGTGTTTTCCGATGAAGATTTTTGTGCATACATCCGACGGCATGGAAGAGATCGCCTTGCTTTTAGAGAAGTACAAGTTTGCTTCTATTCCCGTTCTCAGCGAGGACGACATCCTTCAGGGGGCGGTCACAACGGATGACGTTATGGAAGCCTTAATATCGATTGCCTGGACCAAATATAAAGAGAAATTGACCTAGAGATTTTTAGATTATCCGTCGGCAATTTCAGCCGTGATTTACGGGGCAAATTTTATTTTTATTATTGCGTTAGAAAAGAATTTGTGTTAATTTTTATACGTCAATAAGATTTAACAAAAAGATCAATTGAAATTTTTACGGAGAATAATTCCAAAAAATGAAAACGCGCATTTGTTAAGGGACCTTGCATGTGAAAGGGTCCTTATTTTTTTGGAAAACATGAGAATATAATGAAAATTGGCATGACCTATAATTTGAAGTCCGATTGGCAGATCACCGACGGTGATATGGTCGACGGCAACGCCGAGTTCGATAAGCCAGAGACGATCGATGATCTTGCGCGGATATTGGAGTCCTTCGGACATACGGTCACCAAAATCGGCCACGTTCAGAAATTGCTCGCCCAAATTGACACCTTGGATGTCGATATCGTTTTCAATATTCATGAAGGGATAGGCGATCGCAATCGCGAATCACAGGTCCCCAGCATACTGGATATTTACAAAATTCCTTTTACAGGTTCGGACGCTTTGACTCTGGGGATTACGTTGGACAAAATGATCGCAAAAAAATGTTTTATTGCAGACGGTGTTCCCACTCCCCGCTACTTTGTCGCCCGCAACTCCCGGGATTTAGAAAAATTAAACACGATTGGTTTTCCTCTCATCGTTAAGACGATGTGGGAAGGGACATCGAAAGGTTTATCGGAGCATTCGCGTGTCGAAGATATGGCCAGCCTCAAAAGGCAGGTCGATCTGATCGTGGAAAAATACCAACAGCCTGCGCTGGTCGAAGAGTTTATCAGCGGCACGGAATTTACCGTCGGTGTGATCGGTAACGAAAGCCCGGTGGCCATGCCTGTGGTTCAGGTCAGCATCAATGGCAGTATTGATTTAGGCGACAATTTTTATACTTTTGAGCGTACGCAAGGCAATGAAGTCCGCTATGTGTGTCCGGCCCAAATCGAGCCGCAAGCCACAAAAAGAATCCAGGACATTGCTGTCGCCGCTTATCAGAGTGTGGGATGCCGTGATTATGGGAGAGTCGATTTTCGGCTTGACAAAAAAGGTAATCCTTACGTTTTAGAGATAAATCCCTTGCCGTCCTTGGACCGCAAAGATGTTTTTAATCTTTTTCCAAAGGTCCTTGGCACGACCTTTGAAGACACCATTCACCAAATTTTTAACCTGGCCCTGAAACGTTACGGTTTAACAGACGGTGTATTACCCAAGCCGGCGGCCGTTTCCCAGACGGGCTATCGGTGAGGCCTCAAGAAGAGGCGTGGAGGGGTAACAATGAACCCAGTTGAAACAGTTGCCAAAGACACACACGTCGCAGACAAACTTTCCGTCAAGCCACATATTCCTTTGACGGAACGCGAGCAGGAAATCCTCGCTTTATATAAAAACGCTACTCCGACCGATTGGGAAGACTGGCGCTGGCAAATTCGCAATCGCATCCGCACCAAGGATGAGATCAGCAAGGTTTTGGCGTTGACGCCTAAGGAGATCAAGGGCATCGAAGGGAGCGGCACAAAATTGACGATGTCGATTCCGCCGTATTTTGCAAGTTTGATTGATGAGCATGATACCCGTTGTCCCATCCGTTTGCAAAGCGTTCCCTTGGCCGACGAGCTTAAGACGGCGCCGGAAGAAATGCGCGACCCTTGCGGGGAAGACAAAAATTCTCCGGTTCATGGTTTGGTGCATCGTTATCCTGACCGTGTCCTTTTTCTTGTCAATGAAATGTGCGCGATGTATTGCCGTTACTGTACGCGTTCACGCATGGTGGGCGATGGAAACCGCACCTTAAGCACGGCCACATACGAAAAAGCATTCGAATATATTCGTTCCAATAAAAAGATCCGCGACGTTCTTATCTCCGGCGGTGACCCTTTGACCATGGGCGACAATATGCTCGAATTTATCATTAAAAACGTCAAGGCCATCGAGCATGTCGAATTTGTCCGTATTGGTTCGCGTATTCCCGTGACATTGCCCCAGCGCATTACGCCGGAATTGGTCGCGATGCTCAAAAAATACAGCCCGATTTGGATGAGCATTCATTTTAACCATCCGCGCGAAATTACGGAAAGGGTCAAGCAGGCTTGCAACAGGATTGCCGATGCGGGTATTCCCATGGGCAGTCAGACCGTGCTTTTAAAAGGGGTCAATGACTCGCCAGCCGTCATGAAAAAACTCATGCATGAACTATTAAAAATTCGGGTGCGTCCTTATTATATTTATCAATGTGATCCGATCATGGGTTCCAAACATTTTCGTACCCCGGTTTCGGTGGGGATGAATATTATGGAGCACTTGCGCGGGCATACAACGGGTTATGCGGTTCCGACGTATGTCATTGACGCTCCCGGCGGTGGCGGAAAGATTCCCGCGGCCCCGGGGTACATCATCTCGCAGGAGAAAGGCAAAACCGTTCTTCGCAATTACGCGAATGAAAAATATACTTATTACGACCCTTAAAGCTCTTTATACAAAACACCTTGATTTTAAAAGACATAGGGAGTATGGTGTAATTGAGTCAAATGAGATTTTATGGGCCAATTTATTTATAGGAGGGGAAAATGAAAAAATTGAATGTGTTTCTTCTAGCGATGATGATGACGGTAATTTTTACCGCACCCAGCTTTGCGATGCTGCGTAAGGATATCGACACCGTCAAAGGAATGGTAACCTATATCAACCCGGCTCGCACGGAAATTACGGTTAAAGAATCGGCCACCGGAAAAGATGTGACATTTAGCAGTCCGAGTGTTGCTGCGGAAGTTATGAATGGAAGTCCCGTCATCGTTTTATACAAAAAAGGGACCACCACGGCAAAAACAATCCGTGTTATTAAAAAAGGTGGTTCTGCACCAGCGGCAACAGCCATGCATGCCGCTCCTAAAGTCACCACTAATGATTATACCGTGCCAAAAACAACGACCAAAAAGAGCGCCTGGTAATTTATTCGGAGAATACCCTTTAAAGCCGCCATCGATTTTGATGGCGGCTTTTTCTTTGATGTGCTATCATACCGCCGATTTGCTAAGGAGATGATACGCTAAAAATCAATTGAAAGTTGGTGGATAGCTTCGAGTAAAATTAATTATTCGGAGTAGATAGGTTATAGGTTGTATTTTTTTCTGGGGCATTGACCCCGTTAAGGAGATTAACTGGCGACCTATAA
>JANPFV010000126.1:0-7140 GCA_031423615.1 Candidatus Omnitrophota bacterium | reverse complement strand
TCTGTTGTAGTTCTTGTAACACCAGTTATTAACTTAGCTGGGAAAGGCAAGACTAGAAACAATGTTGTAAATAGCAATAATGAAGGCAACTCAAGCAATATCGTTGTCCAAGGTTCTAGCAGTGTAGGAACTAAGGATAATGTAATTCAAGTTGTTACAGTTCCTGAGGTGCGTAAAGTAAATACGCGCTTAGGGAAATCAAGCTTTGGCCTACGGAATCCTGGTCAAGCACCATTTAGATCTGAAAATCAGGCTAGATCCTCGATAAGTAGTGAAGTCTTAGTTAATTCTATCGGTGCGAGCAATCAAGCATCGAGCGGTTTAGTAAGACCGTTTGCTATTCGGTCAGGGTCGGCAACAAATACAACAAACAGTAACAACCGACGCACAGAATCAGCGTCTTCTGCACTTTTCGGGTTGTACCTCTCAGTAAATAAGGGAGCTATAGCCGGAGCCATTCGTGTTTCTCAAATAAAAAATTCTAAAGCTTTCTCTTCACCTGCCGAAGAAAATGAAACAAATCGTAAGACCATTAGCATAAAAACATCTTCTGGCAGCAAGAGTCGTGTGAATAAATCCTCCGTTTCTGGCTTCATGGCCGGAAGCACAACAGCGCAAGCCAACTCGGTATTTTCTGCAGGCTTTGCGACTGTCATTGCTTTAATGCTCAACGCCGCTCATTTGGCGCGCAGTGAGTCTCCATCACGTAATAGCTATTCGGCTTTTGCTCTTCCTTCCTCAGCCCGCTCTGCTATTACGCCATCCATTACGACATTAAAATCGAACTTGACGACCCGCACCCTGAACAGCTTTAACGTTTTTGTTAAAGTCGCTCAGGGTTTTGTTTTTGCGGGATTACTAAAAATTAAAAGAATAATTCATCACCTTCAACTAACAGGAGGTCACACATGGTCACCCTCAACACTCGTATTACCGAACGTAGTAAACCGTCCTACGACAGCATCGAGTTTAAGTACCTCATCGACGTCCCGCGATGCGACTGCATTTTCGGGTCAGCTAAAGAGCGCAGCTCCGGTAAGTCTCTCCTCTTCCTCGTCTTTAACCATAAAGGAAAGATTTACCGCCGCAATGGTCTTAGCGGTACGTGGATTGAGCTTAAGAATGACGATGAGTACTCAAGCGTCCGCGAGCGTCTTCTCCAAGCCATCGCCGATAAAGGTGTTCCCTGCTATACGACAGCTTCTAAATTCCACCTTAGCTAGACTGTTAGGAATCACCATGTTAATGACCACCTCTGCCCATGCTGGTACAGCCGTTGCCATTACGGGAACGGCTGTATCCGCATGGGTATGGGTCATTGGTGCAGTTTTGGTATTAGCGCTTCTTAGCTGGATATTCCTTAAAACCACCGAGGCGCTTAAATCAGATAAAAACCGCAGTAAGAATAAACTGTTCTATATGTCTCTCTTCAGCTTATTTGTCGGCCTGTCAGTCGCCATTACCGACATTGCCGGCATTGCCGGCAAGGGCTCGGTAATTTTGGCCTTCCTAGGTGTCGGAGCCACCACTCTCCCGCAGATCCTTATTTGGGCGCCGGTTGTTTTATTAATCATTACGGTCATTCTTTACGCCACTCTTTTTATATACTCTCGCAAACATCCTGCACCGGCGGGATTAAAAGCCGCTGCGAAAATTGCTTTCTTGACCACCGTCCTTACCGCGCTCACAATCTTTAATCCTATGTGGGTAGCCTACCTTACAAAACTCGCAGGTCCGATTGGAATACTTTTCTTCAAAGCGATGTCAAATACCATCTTTCTTTCGGCGGCTATTATCGCGATAAACTTTTTGTCCGCGATCCATCAGGATTTTGAAGGCCTGGCAGCGAGTTTTAATATTTTCAAAAAGAGCATCCAAGAGCTGTACGCATTATTAAAGAAAATTCCGGCTTTCAATAAACTTAAACAAGCAGAACAAGATGAAATACAATCCTGGGTCAATACGGCCAGTCAGGAAAAAGGTTGGAGCGGGTATATTGCCGGATGGAGGGTGCGCGGCGTATTTATGCGGGTCTTTATTAGCGCGGCAATTCGGCGCCTCATGCCGAAAGATGGTAATAAGCCGCAAGAGAATCCAACCTTCTGGAATTCCACCTTGGTTGGCGCATTGTTGTCTCATTTCTTCAAACAAGGTGTTCAATACGCAGAGATGTACGGCATTGCGGTATCGAAGTATGAAAATCCTGTTGCCAAGATGTTGTCCCGGCTGATTGCATTATTCTGGATCGCCGGGGTCATTGCTTTCGACATCCTGGCTCATATGGGTGAAGAAGTTTATAAATTCTTCGGCGATAAACAGGACCACTTGGCCCAACGTAACCATGCTTTCAATGAAATCCTTAATGACTTGATCGCTAATCCCAACAATTTAACCGGTGTAAAAGCCGATTTGCGGGGGGCTATTATTGAAGCGCGCCGCATGAATTTACGTATCTACTGGCGTTATCAGAAAATGTATGGCACTTTACGCTGGCCGAACTTATCCGGGTTTGTGAAGTTCGTCAAGAGCCGCGGGTTTATGTATGTCATCAGCAGTATCGTGATTGGGACCTTAATGGGAGGAATTAACGTTTGGGTCGCTCATTCGGTTGCGTTCTCTTTCTTGGGTAAACCTATTCCCTTTTTAGAGGCAATCGTGCCTAGCTGGGCCCAACATCACGGTATCGCCATTGCAGTGACGGGACTTCTGCAAACCGTCTTTTTATCCTATGCTTTAAGTTTGATGCGCAATGTCCATAATTTGAAACTTATCCTTCGCCAAAAGAGATCAGTTTTGAAAATAGTTCAGGTCTTGATTTATCCTAATTCACATAGGATTGAGCATCAGCAGGCGGGAGTTTTATATCATGCGGGACGTATTGACTTTACCGGGCAGGAACATTTTGAAGCCTTGGCCCAAGAAGCGTTTGGCAAATGGACATTTAAACAATACTTCGTTATTTCGGTTAAAGAAGCTATGGCCGATTTCTTGGCCATTCTCTTGACCTTGTTTAATTTATTCTTATCGTTGCGGGCCGTTGTTCCTTTAGTTTTATTTGGCAAAACTCCGCTTATGGCCAAGATATTTTTTGAACTTGATAAACAAAATGTTCAATTGTGGCGCAGTTTTTGGACATTAAGCATTATCGGTCTTGAAATCGGCGCGGTCCAAGAAAGCGGTGAAACAGTCGGCGGACCTTTCGGTATTTTAGCGGCGGCTCTCGAAGGCGGTCAGGAAGGTGTCAGCGGTATTATTGCCTTGGGAACAACAATGTCGTATGCCATCCAGGATGCTGTCGCCAGCCATTATGGAATGGAAGTTGCGCCGGGCCAACATATTCTTGATCAATGGATTTCGCAAAACATGTTTGCCACCAGCCCGCAAGTCATTAGTGCATATCTGGTAATGGCCCATGGCACGACGGAAGAAGCCGTGGATGCTATTATCCGCGCGCGCGAAGAAATAAAGAAGGCGAACAAAAAAGATCCCGCAAAAGACACCGCCGCTGATATGAATTTGCGTAAGAGTAGAATTGCGGATGCTTTGGAAAGAACCGCAATTGAAAATCGCAAGGCCAACACCACAATGGATTTAAAAACTTTTGAGCAGCGTTTCATTTATAACCCAGAATTCGATCAAAAGAAGAAAGAAGAAGGCGCTAAGGCCCAAGATGTGAATGGCTTGTTCGGCGATAAATTGGCCGATGTTAACGACAAGAAAAGAGTCACCGTAAATGTCTTGTTTATGAACCCTGAACATGCCGCAGTCTTGCAAGACCAGCCGGTCGCAATTTTAAGAATAACCGGTTTGAATTCAGGTAAGATTTATTCTCCTACCCAAGCACGTGAAGGTGATTTTCAAACCACACCACTAGAAGGCCTCAAAAATTCTAACGCTATCGTCTTAATCAATGCCGGCACTTATAAAGAAGCTGTTGCGAGCAAAGAAAAATATGCCGCTCTTAAGAAAGCTGTTCAATCCGCTCTCGGTTTATATTTGCAAGACCAAACCGATCCGCAAGTGAAGATCGCAATCGGCGCTCGCTGGGAGAATGCTTTGCAAGAACTTAACAAAGATGATCCCAAGACCCATACCCAAGCCGGTACGGCCGACAGCTTGTTAAACCAGCTTAAGGCCTTAAAGAATGTGAACACGACGGAAGATTTCTGGATGGTCAAGGGCGCAAAAGACCTTATGGAAAAAGCATTGAGCAAAATTATACCGAAGTGGAAGAATATGATTCAGGAAAATAACCGTGATGATGAAAATGCCCGCAAGCATTTATTGCCTACATCCAAGCTGGTTGATAAATTGCTGCAGATTATCAAGGATAAAAATGGGGCGAAAGATGTTCTGGAAGGTTTGATTATTGAATTGCAAAATTACAGCCGCCACGAAACGCAAATGACTGTCGACGCCCAAAGAAATACGGCTCTGGCCGCAAGCCGCGCGAGCGAAAAATCCGCCGACAAATTAAAAGAGATCAATGACGAAATCCATGCTTTAACCGAAATGCTTATTCGCGGCGACGCCAAAGCCGCGGCTGAGAGAAAAGAACTTGAGAAATCCTTCCGCGAGGCTTTGGAAAAGGACAAGGTCAAGACAGGTTTCATCTCCTGGATCAATCGCATCAAGAAGTTTTTCACCGACCTCTGGGAAGAATTCTCTCATAAGGAAAGAGTCGACCGCAAAGCGGAAATCAAGAGAATTTCCGAAGACATCAAGGCCCGGGAAGAAATCATCAAAACGTTGACCGATTTGCAAAAACGTTTCATGGATGAAGAAATCCAAAAGATCCTCGCCATGAGAATAAAGGTTCTCAATGATGCACAGCAAGTTTTAAACCGCGCGAAAGACGCTTTAAAAAGAGTAGATTCCCGGGAAGCAGAAGAGAAAGAAGATTTTGATCCGAAGCTTCGTGAAATAGATGACATGTTAAACGAGATCAAAGAGCAGTCAGGACACGTTGCTACGGCTGAGATTATGTCGGAAGTCCAAAAGACGCCCTTGTCCTTCCCCGCCCAATTCTTGGCTGACTTGAGTCCTCTGGCGGATTTTGCCGCTGGTTTGAGCGTTTTGGCCGCTTTGGAAAAAGGTGAAACGGAAGTTTTGAAACATTTAACCGTTGCCACACCGGATGCGGAAAAGGCGGTTAAAAAGATTTCGGCTGATCTTAAAAAAGAAGATTTGAAATTGTTTGGCCTGATTCTTAACGCTCGCGCGCAAGAAGATTTGAAATTGCTGGGTCTGATTCTTAACGCTCGCGCGGCGGTGGTCAATGCCAGGAGAGTCGAATATCAGAAAGAGATCGTAAAGATGCAAAAGGCGAAAACGGACAAGGATGGCCAGGGACGGAAGGTTTATCCTGTCTACGATGTTAAAAAACGTTTCAATGACATTGTCTCGTCGGATGAATATAAAGGCCAAATCAGCGCTCTTCTCGCCGCTGAAAAAGCTAAATCTTTTGTTGTTAAGCCGCAACCCAATAGCGAAACCCTGGCCATGCAGTTACGGACCAATTTTGCCATTATCGCCGAATCTCTTTTGAGAAACAAGGACCGCTCAGAGTATTGGAATTTGGTCATCACCGTTATCGCTAAATTAGATGCTATTTTCCACAGAGAAAAATCCGATGACCAGCCGGTAACCAAAGAACAGATTGAATCTTATAAGAAAGATGCAAAAGCGACATTGCACAAATTGTTATCCAAGGCCGAGGCTGAGACCAGTGAAAATAAACGTCAGGCATCGGCGCGCGAAAACCTTGAGAAGTTAGAAAAAGTTTTGGCTCCGTATGAAAAGAAGGAAGAAGAAGTGCTGCGCAATTTGATGGCAACTTACCAGGACGTGGAAGGGTTCTTGGGCCAAATCATGGGTTATATTCACGCCATGATCGCCGGCAATGAAAAAGATGCCGATAATTTGCCGGTGAATATGAAGCAAACCTATTTCTCCGCCGCTGATATCAAAATGATCAACAATCTTTTGGCCGATGTGAAAGATTCCGATTCCCTTTTGGCCATCACCAAGTCCCCTGAATACGTTCATTTGCGTAGAGTCATGGCACAAAGCGAATTGAACAAGAGCTGGGACACCCAATCTCCCGCCCCAACCGAGCAGACAATGACCGCTTCGCAACTGGCCGCCGCGACCCAAACGGCTTTGGATGCGGCCCAGGCGACAGCAACCGATTTATTGAATAAGAATATTCAGGCGGCAGAAGCGGTAAAGAAAGAATTGGCCAAATTATGGAAAGAGCAAAATGGCTTATTTAAAAAGATCAATGAACGGGATATATGGCAGCAGTTATGGAGACTCTTAAAAACGGGTCCAGAGGAAGAACGGTTGGCCATTATTGAAAAAGAAATAACGGAGAAAGAAACGGAATTATTGCAAAAGATCCTTCCGCAGAGAAAGCCCATCCAGGAAAAATTAGCCACGCTTACAACCGGCATCGCGGCTTTGGCTACACCGGTAGTTTCCGGCACGGAACCTAGTGTTGCCGCCACATGGATGGCCAATCCGGGAGATGTTGAGGGCAAGATTCAGGAAGTTCTCGCGGCGATCAACCTGGCCCGGAGCATGAATAATGATCAGAAGGACGCGAAATACAGCGACCTGGTGCAGAGATACAGCATTTACGGGGCAAAGTTGGATTTACCGGTTGTCCAGAAGATCCATCAGAGCCGGGTCAAGGGCCTTGAGGCCGCGCAAGATGTCTTAAAACGGGCGCAGGATGTTTTAGTCGTCAAGCAACAGGGATTGAAAAACTTGCGCAATCATTATGACCTGCGCGCGCAATTGATAGTTCAAACACTCAACAATAATTATTCCGCGGCCGAAGAAACAAAGTTACTTCTCGACTTTGAGACAAATCACCGTTTCGTCCTTAACGCTTTGCAGATCAAGTTGGCTGACGAAGCTTTCTGGCAGGAAATACAGGTCCTCTTAAAGGTCACCACCTTCCGTCAGGTCGTTGAATATTTGGAAAGAAAATTACGGGAAGAAAAAGGCCCGGCGGCATCCCTGGCGGAATTGACCAAAGATAAGCAGATGGATCCGGCCCAGCGGGCTTTGGTTACCGCTTTGGTGAATTTATTGCAAGAGTCCATTCGTATTAAAGATGGTTTGAAAGCCTTA
>JANPFV010000125.1:0-6979 GCA_031423615.1 Candidatus Omnitrophota bacterium | reverse complement strand
TTAAATCTTTTTTCCATGTTCGCTAAAAACAATAACATCAAAAAAATACCAAGGTCTTTTATGGCCTTTTTATCCGATTCCCTCGTGGGATTCGTTTAGCGATGCTAATTTTTGTCATCAAAAATGTCTAAAGTCGAGTAGGAGTTCGGGTTAAAAGTGGTCTCATTTTTGTTTTTTGACAAGTCCCGGAGGTTATGTTAGGATACCAAACTAATCTTCGGGACTTTTTCTTTTAAAGTCTTGAGCGCGAGCCAATTAGCCGAAAGACCATAGGAGTATTATGAAAAAAAATACCGTTTTGGGGGTCGTTTTATTTTGTATGGCGATTGTGGGGACGCTTGTGGGATTGAGTTGCACTCCGCCCGCACCTAAAACGGATCAGATTGTCATTTGGCACTGGATGACGGACCGCGATAAAGCGTTTCAAGAATTGGCCGCACAGTATCAAAAGGAAACCGGGATTAAGGTGGTTCTTGAACTTTACGCTCCGTCGGATGTTTATTCCCAAAAAATTATTGCGGCCGCACAAGCCAAAATCCTTCCTGATATTTTCGGCATTCTCGACAAGAAATCGGTTGCCGCATCTTTTATCAACAGCGGTTTTGTGGCGGATTTGACTTCTGAATTTCAGGCGAATGGCGGGGAATGGGAAAACACTTTATTTCCCAAGGCTCTTTCTGTGAATCGTTTTGAAGCCGGGAATCCTTATAACGTTGTTCCGGGAATTTATGGCGTGCCCCTGGATGTCATGAATATCCAGATGCTTTATAATAAAAACTTACTAAAAAAAGCGGGCATTGCCAATCCTCCGGCGACCATAGAAGAATGGATCGAAGCAACGGCGGCTTTAAAACGTGTTGGCCTTTCCGGATTTGTTTCCGGTTGGGGCGAATTGTGGATGGCGGATGCATTTGCGTCCAATTATGCTTTTAATATCATGGGCGAAGATAAAGTCATGGCGACCTTCCGGGGAGAAGTTCCGTATACTGATCAGTCGTGGATCAAGGTTTTTCAGCTTTTTGCTGAACTCCGAGACAAGGGCGTTTTCGCGACCGGCATTGTGACAAAAGCCAATAAAGATGCGGAACAGGATTTTGCCCTCGAGCGCGCGGCGTTTGCCTTTAATGGCTCGTGGTGCGTCAATGTCTATCATGACATGAACCCTAACTTGGATTATGGCGTTATGCTTCCCCCCGTGGCCAACAAAAATAATCCTATGAAAATTTGGGGCGGGGCCGGTTCTTCCTTTCTCGTCAATAATGCTTCGCCGAATAAAGCCAAGGCCGTGGCTTTTTTAAAATGGCTGACCGCTCAGCCGCAACAGGTTTTTCTCGCTGAGAAAACACAAAACCTGCCGGTTAATAAATTAGCTGTGGCGAAGCTTCCTCCGATTTTGGCCGACTTTGCCGCGAGCATGGATGCGACGACCCATCCGACGATCTGGCCGTTAAACGAAGATTCTTTGGTCATCGAGGCCTTTGATAAAGGATTGCAGTCTATTATTATTGGGGAGAAAACCCCGCAAGTCGTGGCTCAGGACGTTCAAAAAATCAAAGTTCGTCAGATGGAAAAGGAAAAAAGAAACAAAAAATAGAGGCTATCTTGGCTAATCCCAGCGCAAACAAATTTACATTTCCGGTTTTCAAAAATTATTTCGGCAATTTTCTTTTTATCCTTCCTGCGGTCGCTATTTTCTCCGTATTTTATATTTATCCTTTTTACGAAATTTTTAATCTTTCCCTCCACGAATGGAACGGCATCAGTCTGGAAAAAACCTTTGTCGGGCTGGAAAATTTTAAAATGCTCATGTCCGACATGAGCTGGTGGAAATCGATGCGCAACGCGGCGTATATCACCTTCATCGCGCTGACTTTTCAAAACATTTTGGCTTTTGCTTTGGCTTTAGCGTGCGATCGCGAGATCCGCTTGAAAGGATTTTACCGCGTTGTTTTTTTTCTTCCGCCTGTTCTCTCCGAGATTGTCGTCGGGTTTATTTGGAAATGGATTCTTAACGCCGACGTGCAGGCTAACCAGCATATTGGTTTACTCAATTATTTTCTTGATATGGTAGGACTTAATAGCCTTGTCCACAATTGGCTCTCTGACCCGAATACCGTATTGACATGTATCGCGGTCGTGCACAGCTGGAAAGGTTTTGGCTGGGGATTTATTATGCTTTTGGCGGGATTGCAAACGATTGACCGCCAGCTTTACGAAGCCGCGCAAGTGGATGGGGCCAGTACCTGGAGTACGTTTCGGAATGTGACAATCCCTATGATGCTGCCGGTCATCACCGTCGTCATTGTCCTCACGATTTTGGGAGCCATGCAGTCTTTTGTGTTGATTCTTTCTATGGTTTCGCAAGGTTTGGGGGACCATACCAGTGTACCGGTCACGCGAATCTTGGCGGCCATGACGGGGACCCAGCAGTTCGGCTATGCCTGCGCGGAAGGTGTTATGTTTGGGATAATTCTTGTTTTTATTTCTTTTACTTTGACGAAGTTTTCCGAACGGATGAAGCAGGCCTAAGATTATGGAAGAAAGCAAATTTTTCAATAAATATCGATTGTTACGTTGGACCAAATCGACCTTCATTCACGCTTTCCTTATGATCGTGACGATCACATGCCTATTCCCATTATTTTGGATGGTCCGCACATCCTTAATGACTCGCGAGACAATTTTTGTCGACAAGTCTCTTCTTCCGATGCCATTTCATTTTGAAAATTATTGGATCGTGTGGACGGAAGGGAATTTCGGCATGTATTTTCTTAATAGCATTATTTATACGGTTTGTGTCGTGTTGGGCATTGTCATCATTTCTTCATTGGCGGCTTTTGCCTTTTCTCGCCTCAATTTCCCCGGCAGAAATTTCTTTTTTGTCATGTTTGTTGCGGCCATGATGATTCCCCTGCCGGGAAGTTTTGTTCCGTTGGTTGTGCTCATGAATAAACTGGGTCTGGTCAACACGCGTATCGGCTACATCTTTTGCCTGATCAATGTGGGCCTTTCGCTGAGCATTCTTTTGCTCAAAACTTTTTTTGACAAAATGCCTCCGGACTTGGAAGACGCGGCGCGAATCGACGGCTGTTCCAAACTGGGTATTTGGCGTCATGTCGCCCTTCCCTTGGCGCGCCCGGCGATAGCGGTTATCGTCATCTTAAATTCTTTGGCGGTATGGAATGAATATATTCTCGCCATGCTTCTTTTGAATAATAAATCTCTTATGCCTTTGCAGCGCGGACTCATGGAATTTCAAGGGCCGCACAGCGTGGATGATCATCTCATCATGGCGGGGCTGACCATTGCGGTTGCGCCGATTGTGATTATTTATCTGTTGATGCAGAAGCATATTATCAAGGGGCTTTCCTCCGGGGCCATTGTAGGGTAGAATACTGCTATGAATATGTTTAATGCCAAAATTCCATTCTGTATTTTTTTTCTTCTCTTGTCATTTTGGGTAGGGACGAGTTTTGCCCAAGACAACATGTCTCCGGCAGGAAATTCTACAATAAACGCCGAGATGTCTGCAGATATAAAAACTCCTCCGGCGGTTGATTCTCAGACGAAAATGTCGTCATCGGAATATGTGAAAAAGGCGTGGGAAATTTCCGGCCGCAATGATTTGGAGGGCCTTATCCAGCTGGTGGATCAGGCCTTGGATCAATATGATGCGCAAGCCAGGATGCAACAAGCCGCCCTCAATGATTTCCCTGTTCGCGGCAGGGAAGGGGAAGTTTCGGTTCTCAATGATATGGGGACGCTTCTCTTTATTAAAGCGGAAGCTTTGATGAATAATGGCAAAACCGAAGAAGCGGTGGCGCAATTTCAAAAAATTATTGATGATTATAAATATGCCCAAGCCTGGGATCCGTCACGCGGGGCGTTTTGGTCGGTTACGGAAAAAAGCCAGGCGAGTATTGATATGATGCAGGGAAAAGAAGAGGAAAAGGAAACAGGCGAGGACGCCGGTCTTAAAACTCTCCCCCCGGTTTTTAATCCGGGCACGGAAAATATCATTGACTATCGTCAGTATGGCCAATTTTCCGGCGTGGGAACTAAAGATTATAAATATGTGGTCAGTAATCCCAAGGGTTTGGCTAAAGCCGTCGGGTATGGCATTTATCCCAGCAACACAAATATTTTAAAGTCCCCAGAATATCTTAAAGTGAAAAACGAAGGACGGCTTGAAGGCAGTCATTGGGATTTCTTACGCACGAGTGATCTTGAAGCCGCCTATTTCAAATGGATCAACGCTCCCGAACCGGCGGGTATCCGTCTGTTTTATCAAGGACTGATTTTAGAAAAAGGAAAAATGTATCGAGAAGCTTTAAAGGCTTATCATTCCCTGATCGTCCATTTCCCGGCGTCGGTGGCCTGGACTTACTGGCAGACCCCGTGGTATCCCGCGCAGGCGGCTATCGCCAAAATTCAGCATATTATTCGAACCCACCCTGAATTAAATCTTACGGCCCAATGGATGAAAATCGAAGTCATCAATGGTTTTGATAGTGACGTCAGTAATGATATTGTTCTTACTTGGCCGGGGGTCATTAAGGAAAAAGGTGCCGGCGACCGGTTTAAGGATAAACTCAGTTTTAGCAAAAAGAATGCGCCCTTAGGCAAGGTCAGTCGCACAATCGGACATGGGCGGGTGCAGCTCAAGCAGTTTGATAATCATCATTGGCGGATGTTTGTTGATAACAAACCTTTTTTGATCAAAGGAATGACTTATGCGCCGACCAAGGTTGGGCAAAGTCCCGACAAAAAAACTTTGAGCAGTTGGATGAAAATGGACAGTAATGCGAATGGGAAATTAGACGGTCCGTACGAGGCCTGGGTGGACGCTAATCGGAATAACATCCAAGATGCGGATGAGCCGGCGGTGGGAGATTTTCGTTTAATGAAAGAGATGGGCGTCAATACAATCCGCGAATACTATCAACCTTTTAAGCCAGAAAAAGACATTTTGCGTAAAATGTATAAAGAATATGGATTGATGGTCATCATGGGAAATTTTTTAGGCAAGTACACCCTCGGTTCCGGGGCGAGCTGGTTTGAGGGCACCAACTATAGCAATCCTGTCCATCAGGAAGCCATGATGAACTCGATTAAAGAGATGGTCATGGATTTGAAAGATGAACCCTACATCTTGCTGTGGCTTCTGGGTAATGAAAATAATTACGGTGTCGCGAATAATGCGGATAAAGACCCCAAGGCTTACTATCAGTTTGTCAATAATGTTGCCAAGATGATCCATGAAATCGATCCTAATCATCCGGTCGCCATCTGCAATGGCGACACGCTTTTTTTAGATGTTTTTGCAAAAAATGCGCCTGAGGTCGATATTTTTGGGGCCAATGTTTATCGCGGGGATTATGGTTTCGGATCTTTTTGGGAACAAGTGGCCGACGCCACGGGCAAACCGGCTTTTATCACCGAATATGGCGCTCCCGCTTATGCTAAACATTTATCTCTTGAAGAGGGGGAGATTGAGCAGGCCAATTATCATCGTGGAAATTGGTTGGATATTGAGGCCAATACCGCCGGCCATGCCGAAGGGGCGGGAAATGCCTTAGGGGGTGTGGCATTTGAGTGGATTGATGAGTGGTGGAAAAATTACGAACCCTACCATCATGACAAAAAGTCTGATGCTATCGGTCCTTTTGCCGGTGGGTATTATTTTGAAGAGTGGTTTGGGATCAACGCCCAAGGCAAGGGTCAGCACAGCCCCTTTCTGCGACAGCCGCGTAAGGTATATGGCGTTTATAAGGGAATGTGGAATTCCAAGCCGTAATGCGGTAAGATAGTCTTACCAACAGTTCAAGAAGGTTGTTTAAAAAGCCACTCGAGAAGTGGCAGCCTTTTTATATTCCGGTCAAGGGTGTTTTATTCTATTAACGTTGTAGAATTAGTCAAGGAGGTAAAGTTCATGCTGAAGAAAGGTCTAGTTATTTTTATTATGTTATGTGCCGGTGTCCTGTTGTCTCATGCGACGCCAGTCAGCGCTTATAGTTTCGGCGATAACAAGTCCATGACCTTGGTCGGCAAAGCCTGGAACGCATTAAGCCAGAATGATTTAGAAGCGGTCATGGCTTATACGAACAAGTGTTTGGAACTTTATACTGTCGAAGCTCAAAAACAGCAGGCCAGTTTGCCCGACTATAAAGTAGGAACAAATGAAGAAATACATTCTTATTGGGCCCTTAACGATGTGGCCACATCTCTTTTTATTCAAGGCGAGGCTTATCGTAAAGCGGGTATGAAAGACAAAGCCAAAGAGGCTTATGAAAAGGTGATTAAGGAATTTAGTTTTGGACAATGCTGGGACCCACAAGGCTGGTTTTGGAAACCGGCGGAAGCCGCCAAGCAGAAATTGGCCAGTTTGGATTCTCCCAATGCTCCGGATTTTGGTGATGTGACGTCGGCTGCCTTAGTGGGCAAAGCCTGGAAAGCATTGAGCGACAAGGACCTGGCTGCGGTTGAGGCTTACGCTAATAAAACGTTGGAACTTTATGAGGATAAAGCGAAAGAAATGCAAAAGTCATTGACGGAAGCTGCGTGGGAAAGCAACGAAAAGATTTCTTCTTACTGGGCTCTCAATGATGTTGGGACCGTTCTTTTCATAAGAGGGGAAGCTTATCGAAATGCCGGCAAAATGGCAGAAGCCAAGAAAGACTATCATAAAATCATCGATGAATTTTCTTTTGCCCAGTGCTGGGACCCGCAAGGTTGGTTCTGGAAGCCTGCCGACGCGGCCGGTGAGAAAATCGACGCGATCGACGCAAAAAAGTAAACCTGTCTTTGCTCCTCCTCCTTTGGAAACGAAGGAGGAGGATTGTTTTTGTGTGCGCGGCATGCCTGTGAACTAGACGGT
This sequence comes from Candidatus Omnitrophota bacterium, assembly GCA_031423615.1. Taxonomy (GTDB): domain Bacteria; phylum Omnitrophota; class Gorgyraeia; order Zapsychrales; family JANLHA01; genus JADLGJ01. The sequence continues at coordinate 102 of JANPFV010000125.1, read as the reverse complement.
GAAAGACCGTTACGGAGGAGATAGCACCAACCGTTAGCCAAAGGCAAGGGTGTCCGTCGCGAGGCGGAATCTGAAAGAAGTCATAAGGCAAAATCTCGGCCT
>JANPFV010000124.1:0-12335 GCA_031423615.1 Candidatus Omnitrophota bacterium | reverse complement strand
ACTTCGACAAAATGGGTTTTAACAGTTTGACTAAACAGCTTTCACTGTCTCATTAATTTTGATGAACCGCCGTATACCGAACGGTACGTACGGTGGTGTGAGAGGTCGGTAGATGAAATAATCATCTACCTCCTACTCGATCGGTGTGCGTGGCCTGCGATATATTTTTTTGTAATGAATTGCACAAATTTTCGCGGCATTTTTAATGGCTGAAAATATTTTTTTATTCTCCGACGAGAAAATAATTTATTGATCGGAAAAGAAATAATATTTATTTCTTTAAAAAAACATATTCTTTCGTTAATATAAAAATTGTTACGAGCTCATTCCCAGTTCTATAAACATCCATAACGAGCGAGCACTCATTTATGACACGCGATGATATTTATGATCATCTGGCTCAGGTCTATCTCGGCAAGAGAAGTAATCTTGAGCAGAAGAAGAAAAAAAAGCTCGATTCTTGGTTAGTGATAAATGTCATTATCACCGTAGTTATTTTCGCGAGTTCAATCTATGGACTCACTGCGTTTTTAACCCACCGCGGCGATGTTTTGCAGAACAAAATTATTTACGCCCTCAATAATGGTCCGATCCGCTTGAATTACAATTTGGAATATCCCTTTCCTTCCGTCAAAACTTTCAGTTTAAACATTCCTAAAATGAACGCGGCCAAATATAAGGCCTTGCAGTTTGCGGTTCGCGCTTTAGAAGAAGGCACGCCGGGGACCATTCGTGTCGAGATCAAGAACCATCGGAAGGAAGTGGCCTTTGTTTTTATTGAGCACGTCGATCTTTCCTGGAAACATTATGCGATCCCCTTTGAAAAATTTCAGCAGATTTCGGATTGGTCAGATGTCAGTGAAATATCTTTTGTGCTTGAAGCCTGGAATACCCAGGATAAAAAGGGAATCATTCTAATCGATGATGTTGCTTTTTCAAGTTAGTCAGCCAAGGAGGCCATGTTTATGAGAATCATTTCAATAGCGACTCAAAAAGGCGGATGCGGTAAAACGACCACAGCCATTAATTTGGCTGCCGCATTAAGCGCCAACGGCAAGCGCACGCTTCTTATTGATCTTGATCCTCAGGCCCATGCTTCCCTTGGCCTCAATTTCGAAAATAAGGACAGCATCTATAACGTCATTTCAAAATTGACCCCGCGCAAAATGAATATCAGCGATATTATTCGCAGTGCGGGTCCCAATTTCGACATTGTCCCTTCCAATATTCTCGTCGGGACATTGGAGCAAGAGTTGGCTGATGAAATCGGCCGGGAGTTAAAATTGGTCGACATTGTTGCGAAAGTAAAAGATAATTACGACTATATTTTAATCGATTGTCCCCCCAGTTTGGGTTTTTTGACAATCAATGCTTTGCGAGCTTGCGATGAAGTTTTTATTCCGGTCGAGACCAGCCGGTTTTCAATGCAGGGGGTGGAACATCTCTTGGATATTGTCAATCTCATTCGTGAACGGTTGAGCCATCCGGTGGCTTATCGTATTTTGGTTACGATGTTCGATTCGCGGTTGCGTCATTCTTTTTCCATGCTTTCACAGATAAGGGAAAAATTTTCTGAAGTGCTTTTTGATACGATTGTCCATACGAACGTGAAGCTTAAGGAAAGTGTTGTTATGGGCCAGACCGTCGTGGCTTATGATAAATATTGTCGCGGGGCAAAAGACTATTTCAGTTTGGCTAAGGAAATCATTTCCAAGCAAGAGGCGAGCGAAGCGGCCATAGCCGCCGCTGTCCCCGTAACCGCTCATCTTCCTGTGCGCGCGGTCGCGTCCGTGGTCAAGGTTGAGGAAAATTTTCGTTTCTCAAACCGTATGCACTCCTTAATGGCCGAAGGCATGAATGGAATGCGTTTGACAACGTTTTCCCTGGATGCCCCTGACGCACGCTCGGTCTATGTCACGGGAAGTTTTAATGACTGGTCTTTGGATGAAAAATGTCGCATGCGTTTAGAAGGCGGCCGTTGGCTCGTCGATGTCAATCTGCGCCCGGGCGTCCATAAATATCAATTCATTGTCGACGGACGCTGGCGAGAGGATCCGGCTAATCCTCGTCAGGAACGTAATTCTTTTGGGGATATTAATTCTTTGGTCGAGGTCCAGACGAATGGTAACGTATGATAAGGCCCCCGGGGACGACGTCCTCGAGGGAAAGGTCATGGCCCTTCTTTCGTATTTGTCCATTCTCTGCATAATTCCGCTGCTTTTAAAAAAAAACAATCTTTTCGTCCTGATCCATAGCAAACAAGGATTGGTTTTATTTGTAGCCGAGGTTGCGGTTTTTATATTGCACATCATTTTGGGCGTATGGTTTTTAAAGTTCGGCATGTTTGTACTTTTGGCGTTGTCTTTTTTTGGTCTTTTGGCTGTTTTGCGTGGACAATATATCCGTATTCCCGTGGTCTCCTCCATCGCCGAAAAAATCACGCTTTAATTCTATTAAATATATAGAGGTGTATTATTTTAAAACAATTGGTCAAAGTTATACAATCGGTGTTTAAGGGGCCTGTAGCGACGAAAAAGGTCAAATCCATACGGTCTACGTCACACACTCGATATTCCAGTCAGTCCGCTGATTCATTAAAGAAGAAGAGAACAGTGAAGGATCCTGTTAGCAAAAAGAAATTTCCTGTCAAACGGCGTTCCGCAAAAAGTTATTTAAAGAAACCTCCACAAACCAAGAAGCCGGAGAAAAAGAGCAAAGAAAGTCCTGAAATCACCCCCGTTGACAAGCCGGTCAAAGTCCCTAAAACTAAAAAAAGTGTGCCGGAATTCTATGTGGGGGACATCACTCATTATTTTCAAAAGATTTCCGTTGTTGTCGTCAAAGTTGTCGAACATCCGATATTGATAGGTGATGTGATCCATATCAGGGGACATTCCGTGGATTTTACGCAAAAGATCCAGTCCCTCCAAGTGGAAAGTAAGGACGTCCGCTTTGCCCGCAAAGGTGAACTTGTCGGTTTGCAAGTCATTGCGCCTGCCAAGCCCGGGGACAAGATTTTTAAAATTAAAAAATAGAGTTTAGAAAATTAGTGGTGTCCCAGATCGCGCATGTGGTCTTGTCTTTGACGCATGAGCTCTCGTTGTTGCGCTTGGAGATCAGCTGTTTTATCGGATTGGTTACGCCACGTCTCGGTTGCCTGGCTCACATTGGGTGTAGGGTGGGAGTCCATAGATTTTTTTAGGACGTGAATTAAGGCGAAATAAAGTGTCGCAAAGAATGCGGCAATAACGATAAACATCAAAAATCCCTTCATGGTTTGCAGTATATAACAGCGCAAGCCAGGTTTCAAGTCTTTTAAAGGGTTACCTTGGTTTTTTTCTATTTTGTACTTTAAATTTAAACTTGACGCATTTTAGACCCGATAGTATAATGCCGCAACTAAAAGGATAGAGAAAATAAAAAAAGGAGAAGCAAAAGTGGTTTTAGCAAAAGAACGTAAAACAGAAGTCATTGAAACTTTCAAAGTGCACGCTAAGGACACTGGATCCCCCGTCGTCCAAACTGCATTGTTAACGGAGAAAATCAACTATCTGGCAGAGCATCTGAAGGGCCATAAGCGGGATTTTCATTCGCGCCGCGGGCTTTTGATGATGATCGGCAAACGCCGCCGTCTTTTGGAATATCTCCAGAAGCACGATCAGAAAAAGTATGAAGAAACCGTTAGCAAACTCCACCTGCGAAAATAATCTTTATCTATCGCATAAAATTTAAATTCGAATCGAAATTAATCTAGAAGAGGTCTATCTATATGAGTATAGGACGTATTGAAATCCCATTTGGGAGTCAGAATTTAATTATTGAAACCGGTAAATTGGCCAAACAGGCCAATGGCGCGGTCGTTGTCACGTTAGGCGGGACGTCGGTTTTAGTCACCGCATGTATGTCAAGAAAGCCCAAAGAAGGAACCGATTTTTTTCCTCTTATGGTTGAATATCAGGAGAAAACCTATGCTGCGGGCCGTATCCCGGGAGGATTCTTCAAGAGAGAGGGGCGCCCCACGGAAAAGGAAATTTTAACTTCCCGTGTCATCGATCGTCCTATTCGTCCATTGTTTCCGGAAGGATTTTTTCATGAAGTTCAGGTTGTCGCCACGGTTTTAAGCAGTGACGGACAGAATGATCCGGACATCCTAGGGCTTGTGGGCGCCTCGGCTGCTTTGCATATTTCCGATATTCCTTTTGCGCGAGCCATCGGTGCCGTGCGGGTGGCGATGATTGACGGAAAATTTGTCATTAATCCGACATTTGAGCAACGCGAAACCGCCGAAGCCGATTTTGTCGTCGCTGGTCATCAGGATGGTTTAATCATGATCGAAGGTGAATCTTCCGTCATGCCGGAAGAAAAAGTCGTCGAAGGTTTACGATTAGCGCAGGAAGCTCTTATCCCGGTCGTCAAAGCTCAGGATGAATTACGCAAAAAAATCGGTCAAGAGAAATCCAGCGTCACGATTACCGAAACGAACAAATCCTTGTTCAGCAAAGTGCGCGAATTGGCCCACAGCCGTTTAACAAAAACATATGAAATAGCCGATAAAGGCGAACGGGAAGAAGCGCTGGGTAATCTGCTGGATGATTTCACCAAAGATATGGCGATATTTGATGCTTGCAAGCGGGATGAGAAGGAATCCATCACTGCCGGGCAGATCCGCGCCATTTTTGATCAAGTTGAATACGAAGTTGTCCGCACATCCGTATTTGAAAGAGGCGTTCGGGCCGACGGACGCGGATTAAACGAAGTCCGTAAGATTGATTGCGAGGTTGGCGTTTTACCCCGCACGCATGGGGCGGGACTTTTCACCCGCGGACAAACACAAAGTTTGGCGGTCGTGACTTTAGGAACTCGTGATGATGAACAAATGGTCGAGTCCTTGGAAGGCACATCCTATAAAAAATTCATGCTGCATTATAACTTTCCTTCATTCAGCGTCGGAGAAACTAAGCCGATGCGCGGTCCGGGCCGTCGTGAAATTGGTCACGGAGCATTGGCGGGAAAGTCTTTCAAAGCTGTCCTTCCGTCCAAAGATGATTTTCCTTATACCATTCGCGTCGTTTCCGAAATTTTGGAATCCAACGGTTCTTCGAGTATGGCGTCGGTTTGCGCTGCCACATTGTCTCTTATGGACGCCGGAGTTCCGATCAAAGATGCGGTCGCCGGTATTTCCGTCGGATTGATTTCCGACGCCAAACGGTCGGTTTTGATCACCGACATTATGGGTCTTGAAGATCATTTCGGTGATATGGATTTTAAGGTGGCGGGAACGCGGACGGGTGTTACGGCGATCCAATTGGATCTTAAGATCAAGCAAGTGTCAGTCGATTTATTGGCCAAAGCCATGACCATGGCCAAAGAAGCAAGAATGATGATTTTGGACAAAATGCAAGCTTGCATTGCCGCGCCGCGTCTGGAGATTTCCGATTACGCTCCGCGTATTATTTTTACCCAGATTGACCCCTCTAAGATCGGGGAAGTCATCGGGCCGGGCGGGAAAATGATCAAGAAAATTATTGAGGAGACCGGGGTTTCGTCCATTGACATTGAAGACGACGGAAAAGTTCTTATTGCGTCGGCCAGTAAAGAATCTGCTGAAAAGGCCAAAGGGATCATTGAAAGCATGACTGTCGCTCCCATTATCGGCACGGTTTACGACGCTACGGTTAAGAAAGTCATGAATTTCGGAGCATTTGTCGAATTCATGCCCGGGAAGGAAGGATTGGTCCACGTCTCAGAATTTTCAAATTCCTACGTTAAAGACGTTGAATCCGTTGTCAAAGTCGGAGATAAGTTCAAAGTCAAACTTGTTGAAATCGACAAGATGGGACGACTTAATCTGAGTAAAAAACAAGCGGAGTAATTGGCAGAGCCATCGATTTTGTTGTAAAATATCTGTGAAATTGACTTGGGGTTTTCTCTAAAAAGCGGGAAAGCCCCAAGTCAATTATGGAAAACCGTTCTAATTGTGACCAATCATTTAAAGCCCATGACTCGGGAATATATTAATGAAATTAAAGGGATCATTGTTTTTACCCTTGCGGTGATTTTACTGGCGAGCATGGTTTCCTTTGTTCCTGACGATCTTTCCTGGTACACAACTGCACCCAATTCTCCGGCAAAAAATTTAATCAAGATTGTCGGCGCCTACGCCGCAGGTTCCCTTTTTTTCGTTTTTGGATTCAGTGCCTATTTTCTTGTTATTTTTCTTTTCTTCTGGAGTTGGAATAAATTTTCTTCCCGAGACATCAAGTTTACCGCCTCAAAGGCTATCAGTTTTATCATTCTTTTTAGCGTCATCAGTTCCTTGTTTAGCATGCTGGGTCCGCAAGAAGCCTTTCATCGGTTCAACCGCGGTGGATTTGTGGGTTTTTCCTGCGCTGATTTTTTGGTCAACTATTTGGGCCGCATGGGAGCGTATTTGGTTTTGACGGCCGTCGGAGCTTTGACTTTTGTCATCACCGGAGAACTTTTGGTTTCTCCGTTGGTCTTTAAAACAACATCTTCGGTCAAAGATTTCTTGGCGGAATTACGAACGAACGTCAAAGACCGTCAGCGCGCCAAGAAAGAGTCCGCCCCGCCGATTCGCCTCCGTCCTGCCGCTATCGTCAACGAAAAGAAACCGGAATTCAAGATCAGCAAGGAAGATGCCGCAAAAGTTTGGAACGCTAAATCTCCTGTTGATAATGTGACGGCAAAGGATGTTGATACGCCCAAACCGGCTGGGCCAGGGCAGCCCAATATCAAGATTTTAAAACCGGCAGAGAAACCTGTGGTTTCTTTACCGGAACCGAAAATCATCGGTGAATACCATTTGCCAAGTTTGGAGTTGTTGAATAATCCTCCCGTGGTTACGACGAACCGTTTGCAAAGCGATCTCGCGCAAGGAGCAAAAATCCTCGAATTGACCTTGGCTGATTTTAATGTCAATGCCCGCGTTGCCGACATTGAACATGGCCCCGTCATTACTCGCTATGAATTGGAGCCTGCCCCCGGCGTTAAGGTGCAAAAAATTACGTCATTGGCCGATGACATTGCTTTAGCGATGAAAGCCCAAACTGTACGCATTGTCGCACCGATCCCGGGTAAAAATCGCGTCGGCATCGAAGTGCCTAACAGCTCATCAGCGGCGGTTTATCTGAAAGATGTTTTGGCGCAAAGCAAGTTTTCCAACAGCGGCTCCAAACTCATGTTGGCCTTAGGCAAGGACATTACCGGGTCGCCTTTGATCGCGGACTTGGCCGAAATGCCGCATTTGTTGATTGCCGGGACCACGGGTTCCGGGAAAACCGTTTGTGTCAATGCGATCATTATGTCCATGCTTTTTAACGCGACGCCGGATGAATTGAAGTTTTTAATGGTGGACCCTAAAATGGTTGAGCTTAGCCAATATAATGACATCCCGCACATGCTTTGTCCGGCGGTGACCGACACGACCAAGGTCCCGGCCGCGCTCAATTGGGTCGTGGGAGAAATGGAATCGCGGTATCAAACCCTTTCTAAAGCGGGGGTGCGTAATATCAAAGGCTATCATGCTCAGGGAAACAAACTTCCTTATATTGTTTTGATTATCGATGAGCTGGCGGACTTGATGCAGACTTCGGCTAAAACCGTTGAAAGTGCCATCACCCGTTTAGCTCAATTGTCCCGCGCCGTTGGCATCCATCTGATCTTGGCCACCCAACGGCCGTCGGTCGATGTTATCACCGGCGTGATCAAGGCTAATTTCCCCTCGAGAATTTCTTTTAAAGTGGCTTCGAAGGTCGACTCTCGCACCGTTTTAGACATGAATGGCGCGGAAAATCTTTTAGGAAAAGGAGACCTTCTGTTTATTCGTCCCGGCGACGCTAAACCCATCCGCGGACAGTGCGGTTATGTCACCGATGATGAGGTCAAGCGGGTGATTGATTTTATCAAGCCGCAGCAGCAACCGATTTACAATGACAAAATTCTCACGACGCAAAAAGCAGCGAGCGGTACTGAGAATGCCATGGATGACGAATTGTACGACGAAGCTTTGCGGCTGGTGATCGAAATCAACCAGGCTTCCGTTTCCATTTTGCAACGCCGGATGCGATTAGGTTATACGCGGGCGGCCCGCCTGATCGATATCATGGAGCAGAACGGGATCGTGGGACCTTATTGCGGTAGCAAGCCGCGCGATATTTTAGTCAACCGCGAAGAGTGGTTGATGCGCAACATCAACCCTAAAGACAAAACTTAACGGACGGAGCAATATGACAAATTCCGAGGGACACCAGAAGGCCAATAAAGTGACCCGTAGAGGATTGCTTTTGAAAGAAACCCGCGAATCCAAGGGTTTGAGCATTGAGACCGTTCACGAATTGACCAAGATCCCGCTGGATGTTTTGCACGCGATTGAGGAAGGGTACACAGTGCGGATGGTTTCGGCGTATTATTTTAAAGGATTTCTCAAAATGTACGCCAAATTTCTCGGCTTGGATGCCACTTTGGTTTTGGATGAGCCCCTGCCCGCTGCTTCGTCATCGGAAGAACCCGTTTCCGTGGCTATGGATCCGCAGCACAAAAAGTTTAATGAATATATTTCCCGGCAAAGTAAAAAACAAAATACGATCAATCTTATTGTTACCGGTATTATTGTGGTTTTCTTAATGGGCGTGTGGGGTTTTTGGATAAAACGTCCTCGGACGGGAACCGCTGTGGCCATACCGATGAGTCATGTTAAGAAAGAGCAACCCAAGAAAAAGTTTTTAGAAACCCAGGCCGCGGATAGAAAAATGATAGATAAGACCAAGCCTAAGACGAAGACAGAAACAAAGCCCGTCGCGAAAGCTGTTGTTTCTGAAGAATCTATTCCCGGCGAATCGATGGAAGAACCACCTGCTCAAACAGTTAAACGCGCGGCGGCGGTAGGTCGAAAAGTCACGCTCACAATCAGGTCGCGGGCCGCAGGTTGGTTGCAAGTTAAGGTGGATGGGAATTTGGTTTTTCAATCAACATTGCGGGCGGGGGCCGCGGAATCATGGGAAGCGGATAAAAGCATTGAACTCTCAGGAAAAAATATTAATAATTTGGATTTTGAAGTCAATGGCAAGGTTTTGGGGCAGCTGGGGAAATCGGATCGTGGCGCTCGTCGGGTTTTAGTCACCAACGAAGGCTTGACCGTTAAAAAATGAGGATTTCAGACAGCACTTTTCTTTATTTAAAATGATATGATAAAAAAATTAAACAATTCAAAAGATATTTTTACAACACAGGATTTTCAGAAAGAGCGCTTGTCAACGGGCCAGAAAGTCGGAGTTATTAATTTAGGCTGTGCGCGTAATCTGGTTGACTCGCAGGAAATTCTGGGACGTCTTAAAAAGACCGGGCAGCGCATCGTGGATATGGAACAGGCCGACGTCGCCATTGTCAATACCTGTTCTTTTATAGCCGATGCTAAGAAAGAATCCATTGACACAATTTTAGAACTTCTGGAATTAAAAAAGCAGGGAAAACTCAAGAAAGTCATTGTGGCCGGATGTTTGGCTCAGCGCTATGGGAAGGAACTGGCTACGGAAATGCCGGGCATCGACGCTATCGTCGGGACACCCTCATTTTTAAAAAGCGAAGTTTCTGACCAGGTCTCTCTGACTCCTCAACATTTCGCTTACGTTAAAATTTGTGAAAGCTGTTACAACCGCTGTAGTTTTTGCGCCATTCCGGGAATCAAGGGCAAGTTTTCTTCCAAGACCATTGAGTCGGTGCTCGAGGAAATCAAGCGTCTGGATAAATCCGGGATTAAGGAAATCAACATTATTGGGCAGGATATCACGGCCTATGGCATGGACCTTTATCGCGAAAAATCTTTGGCCCGTCTGCTCAGGGAAATTGTCAAAGTCACTCAAAGCATCCAATGGATTCGACTGCTCTATGCTTTTCCTGCACATGTCACCGATGATCTGATTGACGTCATGGCCGGGGAACCCAAAATTTGTAAATACATCGACATGCCTTTGCAACATATCAGCAATAATTTGCTTTTGAGCATGAACCGCGGCATTACGACCGAGCAGACCAAGTCCTTGGTCGTTAAAATGCGGCAGTGTATGCCGCAGGCGAGTTTGCGGACGACGTTTATTGTGGGAATGCCTGGGGAGACGGAAGAGAATTTTTGCGAATTGAGAGATTATGTGCTCGCCACCCGTTTTGAAAAAATGGGTGTGTTTGTTTATTCGCGTGAGGAAAAGACCGCCGCCTTTGACATGCCAGATCAGGTTGCTGAAGTCACCAAGAGAAAGCGCATGAACATTCTTATGAAGGAACAACAAAAAATTTCGCGCGATTTTCACCAGGGCTTTGTGGGCCGAGAGCTGAAAGTTTTAATCGACGAGAAAGAAGAAGGTTCGAAAAACATTTTCATCGGAAGGTCCGAATATGATGCGCCCGATGTGGACGGAAACGTCTACGTTCGCAGCCAGCGTGTTTTAAATCCCGGAGATTTTGTTAACGTCAAAATTCATGATGCCCTCGAATACGATCTTGTAGGAGACAACCTGTCATGAAAAAAAGTGTTCCCAATATTCTGACGGTGTCCCGGTTTTTCTTCGCGGGGGCTTTTCTCTATTTTTTTCAGTTTGATGTTCGGTGGGCCGTTTTTTTATCAACGGCTCTGTTCACTCTGGGGGCATTGACGGATCTTCTCGATGGATATTGGGCCCGCAAGCACAAACTTTTTTCTGACTTTGGCGCCCTGATGGATCCCATCGCCGATAAATTCCTTGTCTTGTCCGCTTTTTTTGTTTTTATGCAAAAAGATTACATTGCCGGATGGATGTTTTATGCGATAGCCTTGCGGGAAATCTTAGTTACGGCTTCCCGGATTTCTCTGATGAAAAAAGGCCAAGTGATTGCTGCAGAAAAAGCAGGAAAGATCAAGACAGTTATGCAAATGTTGACTATTTTTGTGATCCTCAGTATTGGGCTCCTCATGCATTCGACTTCTAACTTATCCTCATGGGTCTTTCAACAAGGGACCATGTCGTATTATTTTCTCGCCACCCAAATGCTTATGGCCCTGACGGTCGCCTTGACATTGTATTCCGGCCTGAAATATTTTTGGCAAAACCGCCCCGCTTTTTAATTATGGATGAAATATGCAAAGGCGTTTATGAACATTACAAGGGCCGGCGCTACGAAGTGATGGGGCAGGTTTTTCACAGTGAAACATGCGAGCCCATGGTGCTATACAAAATGCTTTATGCAAGTGATTTTCCCGAAGGGACCCTCTGGGTCAGGCCCTTGGCGATGTTTAAGGAAAGTGTTGTTGTGGATGGAAAAACTTTGCCGCGTTTTCGTTATCTTAAGGACACCTAGCCGATGCGGGTTTGCTTTCCCACCGGATCATATGGTATCTTTAATGCGGTTGCGTCAGGCTCTTTGAACGGAGGTAGGTATGAAGATGAATATCGCGGTGGTGCAAAGTCTTTGTGTGGCTATGGTTTTTGGCATGGTTCTCTTGTCATTAGGAATCGCTTTAACCCCGCCTCTTTACATCCTCCTCAAAGTTTTGGCAGTGACCGAATCGTGGTCGCATTTACTCCGGGCCTTGACGCTGGCTTTTACTTCCGGTTTTGGTTTCTGTTTTTTCGGATTTAATCTCTTTTTTACCGTCGGTTTGCTCAACGCCGTTTTTAATTTCCGCCTCATCGAAGGTAATTTCCGGTATTCGGACATTCCTGCCATGAAATGGTTTTTCCACAATGCCCTTATGCTTTTAGTCCGCACTTTATTTATGGATTTTATGCTCCTGACCCCCTCTTCGAATGTTTTCTATACCATGATGGGGGCAAAGCTCGGTAAAAATGTTCATATCAATTCCAAATTGGTCGCGGATCTTTCCTTGCTGGAGATCGGCGATAATTCTGTTATTGGAGGCAATGCGACGGTGATCGGTCACGTTTTTGAAGATTATTGCTTGAAATTAAAAAAGGTGAAGATTGGAAAGAATGTAACAATTGGACTCAACAGTGTGATTATGCCCGGCTGTGAGATCGGTGACGGAGCGATCATTGCGGCAGGGGCCGTGCTTGTTAAAGACACCAAGGTCGATGCCGGCGATATTTTCGTCGGTATTCCCGCCGAGTCTATCAAAAACAAAAGAATTATCTAGTACTGTATAAATCTAATTGTTAATAGTGACAGGACTTTGTTAATTTTGTAGGCGTTCTTTGAACCTTTGAGATTTGATTTTCAGGATTTCCGCAGCTTGCGGGTTCTTTGATAGAAGATAATTTGAGTCGATGATGATGAGAGCGGCGATGGATTCTTTGCATTGACCGATGGATTGCGGGGAGTCTTCGAGG
>JANPFV010000123.1:0-18096 GCA_031423615.1 Candidatus Omnitrophota bacterium | reverse complement strand
CAAAACGGGGATTGTTGGTTTTCTTGGCTAAACCTTCCACACTTTTGTCATTCAAACCCAAATTCAAAATCGTTTCCAACATCCCAGGCATGGAGCGAGCCGCCCCGGAACGGACAGAAACCAATAAAGGATCATTAGGATCACCCAATTTTTTACCGGTGACTTTTTCCAATTTAAGGACCGCATCGCGAACTTCTTTCTCGAGGCCGGCAGGAAGTTTTTTACCTAATTTGTAATACTCTTCGCAAGTCTGTATCGAAACAGTGAAACCGGCCGGGACCGAAATCCCAATCGATGTCATCTCCATTAATCCAATCCCTTTTCCGCCTAAAACATTTTTTGTTAAATCATTGCCTTTGGCTTCGGCCTTCCCGGCGCCATACGAAAACACGTGTTTCTTAGACATTGTTACGGACCTTTCGTTTAGTGGTAATAAAATTTTCTTTTCAGCTTTAGCCTTTTTCGCTGCCGATTGTTTTTTGACTGGCATGCGACGAGGTTGTGTTTCATAAAGTTTCACATCTAGCCGATTGAGACCCGTATCTTTCATAATCGCTCCTTTAAATATTCAAATAAATGTTCAACGCGAACACGCTCCTGTTTCATCGTGTCGCGGTCACGGACGGTAACTTGACTATCTTCCAAAGATTGCACATCGACAGTAACGCAAAAAACCGTTCCTACTTCATCTTGACGGCGATAGAGTTTCCCGATGGCAGCAGAATCATCATACACACAAACGGTGTCTTTTTGAAGTTCCGTTTTAATTTTTTTTGCGAGCGCCACAATCCCCTCATTTTTCTTCAAAAGCGGCAATACGGCCACCTTGACCGGCGCTAATTTCGGATGAAACCTCATGACGACACGCGTTTGATCATTGACCACTTCTTCATGGTAAGCGTCAGCGATAAAAGCCAGCGTCGCGCGGTCCACCCCGCCGGAGGGCTCAATCACATAAGGATAAAACTTTTCATTTGTCATATTGTCCTGGTAGGTCAATTCTTTGCCGGAAAATTTGGCGTGCTGCTTTAAATCATAATCTCCGCGGTTGGCGATCCCTTCTAACTCCGACCAGCCGAAAGGAAAATGGTATTCTATATCGGTGCATCCTTGCGCATAATGGGCCAACTCATCGTGGCCATGAACACGTTTGCGCAGATTCTCTTGACGCATGCCCAAGTCCAAATACCACTGAAAGCGTTCACTGATCCAACGTTCATAAGCCGCCGGAGCGTCGGCGGCTTTAGTAAAATATTCAATTTCCATTTGTTCAAATTCACGGGTGCGGAAGGTATAATTTCCCGGCGTAATTTCGTTACGGAAAGATTTACCGACTTGAGCGATACCAAACGGCAAGCGGCGGTGGGTCGCATCTAAGACGTTCTGAAAATTGACAAAAATTCCCTGCGCTGTTTCGGGGCGCAGATAGGTGACGCTGTTCTCATCTTCAACCGCACCGAGAAAGGTCTTGAGCATCAAATTAAAAGGACGGCCCTCGGTGAAATCACTTTTACCGCAATTGGGACATTTGTCGCCGATGTGGTCCTTGCGAAAACGTTTTTTACAAACCTTGCAGTCCACTAAAACATCGCTGAAGTTATCCGTATGACCCGAGGCTTTCCACGTCAGCGGATGCATTAAAATTGAGGCGTCCAAACCCACCATGTCTTCCCGGCAATGAACAACGGCCTTCCACCAAGCATTTTTTACATTTCTCTTGAGCTCCGCGCCAAAAGGGCCGTAATCCCAAGCACTTGCCAATCCGCCGTAAATTTCGGAGGATTGAAAAATGAAACCCCGCCGTTTACACAGCGAAACAATTTTTTCCATATCCGTTTGAGTTTGCATAAAAGGCGCTTTTCTTAAAAATGACCTGAAAATTAAAAATTAATTTTAACAAAACTCCTTTAAAACACAAGGCTTTTGTCGCGCCCGCGGGCCTCAAAATATTTTGACCCCTGCAGAATTATAATACTGCTGAATGATGCCGCCCATTTTGATGATGGTTTGAGTGGCGGCCCATGCGATCACAGCCATCAAAACCGAATTGATGATCTTGGCCGTGCGGCTCCATTTAGGATGCCACCACGTCAAGGGTACGCACCAGAGAACAGAAATCGGCAGAAAAAATATAAAACTTATCCAGATCGAATAACCATTGCGGTACCATGGGACTTTGGCTGAAGAAGCCGCGGGCATCGCGAGAGGATTCCCGATGAGGATTTCATTGCAGTAACGACACTTGATAGCGTCGTCTTGGATGTCTTCAGCGCAGAAAGGACATTTTTTCACGGCCACTCCTATTCTTCTCGCAAACTGATATACATTTTGTACTGTTCCTTGGTCATGGAAAAACTGTGCTCTTTATCCGGGAATGTTCCTTTTTTCACATCCCGATTAAATTCTTCTATTCCCTTTTTCATCAACCGGCTCACATCCACATACTGCTTAGCGAACTTGGGATGAAAACGGGCAAAAAGCCCGAGCATGTCATGCGAAACCAAAACCTGCCCGTCACACGAAGGACCCGCGCCGATACCAATCGTGGGGATCTCAAGAATTTGCGTGATTTCAGCGGCGATTTTATCCGGGATACATTCGAGGACAATCGCGAAACATCCTTCATTCTCCAGCGCCTGGGCTTGGTCAATGATCCGGCGTGCACTGGCCGCATCCCTTCCCTGGACTTTAAATCCGCCGAGTTTGTCCGCCGTTTGCGGCGTTAAACCGACGTGGCCCATCACGGGAATCTGGCTTTGCGCAATTTTCTTTGCCACCTGAACACAGCCATCGAACCATTCAATCTTAATGCCATCGCAGCCTGCCTCATCCATAAAACGCTGGGCATTCTTCAGAGCATCCTCGGGATTGATTTGGTAAGCCTCAAACGGCATGTCGCCGATCAAAAGCGCATTCTTAACCGCACGCCGAACGGCCTTGGTATGATGCAACATTTCCGTCATTCCCACATCTTTCGTCGAATCAAGACCCAGCATCACATTGGCCAGAGAATCTCCAACGAGGATGATGTCAGTCCCACAGCTATCGATCACCGCGGCCAAAGAGTAATCATAGGCGGTGAGCATGGTTATTTTTTCGCCGGCTTTTACTTTTTGCAAAATTCTCTGAATGGGAATGGAAATTTTATTTTTCATGACACGCGTAAAGCGCTATCCCTCAGTTCATAAACTGGCCGGTTAATTAACGCAGGGCTTTCCTAAGGGACATGGCCGCTTTCTTGCCGGAAGCCATGGCCTCGGCGACGCAAGCAAAATTAGCCACCGCGTCCCCCGCCCCATAAAGGTGCGGCAAAGATGTTTGGGCGGTTTCAGGATCAACCCAAATAGAACCGCTCTCATTCAATTTTAAATGGGGCCCCATGGCAAGAGGCGCGATATTGATTTTAAACCCGCCGGCCCAAATCACGGTTTGCGCTTCAACTAAATATTCCGACGCTGGGACAGGTTTGATTTCCCATTTGCCGCTGCCGTTGGCATCTGCAAAATCCATACGCACACACTGCACACCAGCGGCAAATCGTCCCGACGAATCCGCAAGAATACTCAAAGGTTTACTCAAGGCTTCAATTTTCAAGCCCTCCTCCCTACTGTCATCGCGGTCGTCGGGATACACGGGAAAATCTTCCAGTGTCTCCGGGAAAATCAAGGTCACATCGCGACCTAAGCGCAGACAAATGCGACTGCAGTCTAAGGCCGCCTGTCCAGATCCGATCACCGCCACTTTTGAACCGATGGACGGAGTAGGATTTTTTTTGAATCGTTCTTCAAACCGCGTATTGGCGGCCAAAAGAATTTCTTTCGCGTAATAAACTCCCCCCAGATCAGCGCCGGGAAGATCCAGCAAACTGACACTGTTTTTTCCCACCGTCAGCAACACCGCAGCATAGCCTTCTCCCAAGAATTGCTCCAGTTTCATGCTTTGCCCCACGGAGAAATTGGTTTTAAAATCGACACCCAACAAACGGATCTCCTCAATTTCCGCGTCTAAAACATTTTTGGGCAAACGGAACTCAGGAACACCATAACGCAGTATGCCACCGAGATGAGGCATGATTTCAAACACGGTGACTTTTAATCCCACCTGCGCCAATCGGGCGGCCGCACTCAAGCCAGCCGGACCCGAACCGATGATGGCAACTTTTTTCCCTACCGGAGTGATAATCTTTTTAGATGTAAAACGGGGACGCCCATGATCCGAGGCATAACGTTCCAAAGCACGAACACTGATTGAATTTTTATCAACAGTTTTTGCGCAAAAAGAGCCTTCGCAAGGAGCGGCACAGATTCGACCGCAAATAGCAGGAAGGTCATTCGCCTCGCGAATTTTGGCCAGCGCTCCGACGTTGTCACCCTCACGCACGAGACGAATAAAACCGGGGATATCAACGCCCAAAGGACAGCCGTGGTCACAAGATTTTTCAACACAATCCATATACCGGATGGACTCATCAATCATTTGTTTCTTGGAAAAACCTAAGGAGATTTCTTGAAAATTTCTAATTCGCCTTTGGGCAGGTTGAGTGGTGGGCTTGAGGGTCATTTTCCTAATAATCCCGGAAAGAATTTTGTAATCGAGCGCGTCGCGTCGCTCTCACTGTGCGCAGAGGTCAAAATTTCGTCGTCTTGAGACGTTGCGACCCGCATTTTATAATGCTCAAAATTGACGCTGTGTCCATCGAACAAAGGTCCATTGACGCAGGCGAGAACAACTTTCCCCTCGACGCGAACCCGGCACGAACCGCAAAATCCCATCCCGCACGACATGGCCGGCCGGAGCTGGACCAACGTTTTAATCGCCCGGTCGCGAGTCAAATGACAAACGGTCTGCATCATATCGACGGACCCCGCCGCATAAACCAACCGCACAACTTCCGCAGCTAAAATATCTTTTAACATTTCCGAAGCTAATCCGCGGCGCTCGTAACTCCCGTCTTCCGTCGCAATTAAAAGCCGGCTGCACGCGATCCGCATCTGCGGTTCAAGGGTCAAACTGCCTTTGGATTTAGCACCGATAATTCCGACCACTTTATTTCCCGCCTTTTTCAAAGCTTTGCAGATGGGTAAAATGCTAGCGGTGCCGACACCGGTCGCTAAGCAGACCACCACACCCGCCTTGGCGATGGCCGCGGCTTGGCCCAAGGGTCCAATAATCGAAAAAATCTCTTCCCCTATTGTCAGATGACCCAATTGTATCGTCGCCGGACTACTTTCCTGGACAATAAAAGTGATCTGTCCGCGCATCGGGTCAGCTTCGGCAATGGGCATAGGAATCCAGTCCCCGCCCTCGGTCGTAATGACCATTACAAACTGTCCCGGCTCAACGCGGCTGGCAATGAGCGGCGCTTTCACATCAAGGCGCTTCACATCCTTGGCGAGAATCTGCTTGTTCGTGATTTTAAACATCATTTTTCTTTAACTTCTTTAACATTTCCGACAAAGAAAAAGTATTGAGGACTTGGCTTTTTCTCAACCAACCCCGGCGGCCAATGGCCACACCAAACCGCATAAATTCCAATTGATTGATCCTGTGCGCATCCGTATTGATCGTAAAATCCGCGCCTTCCTGATTGGCAAAATAGACGTTTGCCGAATTGAGATCTAAACGAACCGGACAGGCATTGATTTCCAAAAAAGTATTTTCCTCTTTCGCCGCACGGCTTAACGCTTTGAGATCAACATCATACGGCTCGCGTTTACCCAAATGCACGCCCGTCGGATGGGCAATAATATTGACGAATTTGTTCCGGCACGCCTTTAGCAAACGGGCCGTCATCTTGTCTTGCGGCTGATTAAAACCGCTGTGCACCGATGCCACCACGACGTCAAATTCGCCCAGAATTTTTTCATTGTAATCTAAATTTCCATCCCTGTCTATTTCTACTTCCGTCCCGTAGAGGATCCGAAAATTTTTGAGCTTTTTGTTCAACTCGTCGATCTCTTTTTTCTTGATGAGCAAATCTTCCGCCGACACCCCGCCGGCAATGCGCAGTTTTTGCGAATGGTCGGTCATGGCCAAATATTCATATCCTTTGGCCTGCGCCGCGCTGGCCATTTCAGCCATGGTATTGTGCCCATCTGAATAAGTCGAATGGGCATGCAGATCGCCTTTGATATCGGAAAGTTCGATCAGATGAGGGATCTGGGCTAAAGCCCTTTCCCCAAAAAGCCTGGATTCGCCGATATCTTCCCGCAGTTCCGGCGGAATAAAGGGCAGACCCAAAACGTCGAAGCAATCTTTTTCGGTTTTGGAAGCCAGATTATTTCCTTTGGCATCAAAAATACCGTATTCATTGACCTTCATCCCTTTTTTAATCGCGATCTGGCGGAGCTTGACGTTAAAATTCGTCGACCCGGTGAAATATAATAATGCCGCGCCGAAACTTTTCGCTTCGACCACCCGCAAATCCACCTGGACGTTATCGACGGTCAAAATGGAAGATTTTGTTTCGCCCTGACCCTGGATCGTTTTAACCTGCGGCAATTTGACAAAAACGTCCATGACTTTCGCTGGATCCTTGGAATCAACTAAAATATCAATGTCGCCGATGGTTTCCTTGCCCCGGCGCAAACTTCCGGCGGGAACGATGGCTTTGACATCGGGAAGATTTTCAAGCTGGTAAACAATGGTCTCGGCAACCGACACGGCCGTCCCTAACGTCATCCGCTGAGGACCTTGACGGACGATTTTTATTCCGTCGAGAATCTTCTCAACGGTTTTTTCTTTGATGCCTTCTAAATCCAGAAGCTGACCGGATTTCGCGGCTTTTTCCAGACCGGCAAGGTCGATGACATTGAGTTGAGTAAAAAAAAGTTTGGCTTTTTTGGGCCCGACGGAAGGCACCTTCATGACTTCCAGTAAACTTTCCGGAACTTCCCGGATCAAGTTTTCGTAGGCGGAAATCTTGCCGGTATCTAAATACTCACCGATTTTTTCTTCCAGGGTTTTTCCAACGCCGGGAATTTGGGAAAGCCGGTTTTCCTGACGGAGAATGGCCGCATCTTCGGCAAGACTGGAAATATTTTCCGCCGCTTTATAGTAGGAACGGATTCGAAAGACATTCTCGTCTTTCATTTCAAGCAAAGCGCCCATCCGCTGAAAAATATCGGCAATCTCTTTATTTTTATTCATATCTCACGGAAGATACTGGCATAGAACAGTCGCCACCCACACACATAAGATCCCAGTTATAAAAAACAAAATACCAAACGGCAATAACACACAAAACAATTAAGAAAATTAACGCTGTGTATAAAATCTATCGTTATGATTGATGCTTACGGATCCGACGGGTCCTTTTGAGGCTCATTTGTTTTGCACCTCTATGGCGCTATTCGCCTAAAAAGGACCCGTCGAATCAGCAAAACTTGCACATCGCGTTAAATAATAAAATTCTTTTCCATAGCTTACTCAGGCATCACTTTTTCGCCCTTGAGAATGCGGGGAATTTCACTGGCGTCGATGCGCATTCCGCCGTCGTGTTCGATCTTGATGGTATATAAAAGTCCGGGAACAAATTTAGTCCCCGGAGCTTCAATCTGTGCGTTCTTGATCCCGCGCTGGCTGGCCTTTTTGGGATCCAAGGCAATGCTCCAAAATTCCTTCCAGATATCCTCCTCAAAGCGGCTGCGTTCTGCGTCGGATTTATAGCCGCGCGGGACTTCGGACACCGGCGAAATGGTATATTCCTGCGTATTCGCGCCGTCGAGAATAAAAACTTTCCAAAAAAGGTAAATGCTCTTTCCGCGTAAAGCGTCCCCATTCTTCACGTGAATATCGTCAAACCGCACAACCAAGGACTGAAACTGAATTAAATTTCCGGAAAAGGTAAAATACTTCGGCTCCGTCGGACGCAGACGGCTGTCGAATTCCAAAAACTTGATTGTGGTCATGTGTTTTTGCGTCAAGGGATTAAAACGCACATCAACGACCATGACCTGCGCGATGCGGCTGTCGGCGGACAATCGTGCGATCATTTCCTTGAGCACCCGCTTTTGGTTCACGATGTTTAAAATCCCGTGAAAAACCCAAAAAGACACAAAGAACACCACAAGAAATATCACGGTATTCCAAAGTTTCTTTGCAAAAGAAGTTTCAGGACTCATGCGTCTCTCGGGGTTTATTCAATTTTCAATTGGGTCGTCGCTTCCAAATGTCCATCCCCATTGACCGTTACCGTCGATATATAATGGATATTCGCCAAAGCTTTGAGCAGCGGTTTGACAAATTCTTCCACCACGGTTCTATTCTCATCGTCCTTGGGCGCCTTATCTTCATAAGCCTTGATCTGCGCGGAAATATTTTGGACGCGTTCCTTATTCGCCGCGATTTCTTTTTGCAAGGCCTCGATTTCTTTTTGCAAGGCCTCTTTTGCGGCGGCTACATCGACGGTAGGATCAGCGGCTGTAGACGCTTCCAATTGGGCAACCTGCCCTTTTTTCTGCTGGACTTGGGCATTTAAAGCTTCATTGCGCACTTTAAGATCATCCAAATTCTTTTGACTGCCGGTGATAAAAGCTTGCCGTTGGTCTTGGCTCTCTTTGGTCATGTTGCCCGCCCAATCAAAAATACCGTTGGCCTTGGCCAGCAAACTGTCAATTTGGACAAAAAAGACGGAATTTTTCTTACCGTCATTCGCCTGAAATGCGCGATTGACCGCTATCGACTTGTCCGGACTTTTTACAGCGTCGAGCGAAGCCTTCAAAATATCAACATTGGTGGCCAGCAAAAGATAATTGTCGACGAAAGTGTAACTGACTTTAAAACTTTCCGCAAAAGGAATAGAAATGTAGCGGATCAGTTCGCCATTATATTTTTCCTCTTGTGGCTGCAAGTTCGGTTGAAGGCCGAGCAATTTATTGAGGACGCCATTCATCTTATCCCGCGACGTCGTTTGCACAAAAGCAACCAGCTTGGGGATAGGAAAATTCCCCGTGGTGTCCACATCGGTCAAATAAATCCCGAACTCCTTTCCCAGCGCAGGCAAAATATCTCCGTCGATAGAAAGACCCAGCATTTGTTCGTAACCACTGACCATTTTCCCGACATCCAGCGGCCGGCCAGAAGCATTGGCCTGCAGGGTCAGCTGTTCTTTATATTGCGTCCACATCAAAGGAAAATCCAAACAGGTACTCCATTCATAAAACAAGGCGTCCCACGGCACAAACTTGGCGGAATGATTATCGTCAGGAGCGCAACGGTAATAAATCCCTGCCGCCCGATCCAGTTTGGTTTTATCAAAATATAAAAACGCTTTGCCGGTCAAGACATCGCTGGTCGTATTGGCAAAGGTCAGGACGTTAAGGCCCTGGATTTGTTTCAATTGATCGCTGAATTGTTGACTATACATTTGTCCTGCGGGGGATTTGTCCATTTCGGCAATCTGGGCGTTAAGTAAAGTATAAATCGGACGGATATCAAAAAACCCGACCGTATCCGCCGCCGCAGGAAGACTTTTTGCCCGCGCAACAAAATCCTCGTCGCTGGATAAGGCCTTTTGTTTCTTTTCAAAAACATCGATGGCCGATTTTGCGGCTTTATCGTTTGTTCCCAAAACAAAAACATCTTTGATACGCACATAGACTAAAACCACGGCGCCGTCTTTGTCCGTGACGGAATTGACGGTGTGGCCATTATAACGCGCCATGCTGGTTTTAAAATCCTTGCTGAATCCACCCACAAATTTAAAAACGGTTTCCGCAGCCGTGGCATCCGACGCGGCGCGTGTGACAATAAAAATATTTCCCAGCAATTGCTCAAGGATCTTTTTTACTTCCGCAGGATTTTTGGGCTGAGAATTCTTCAAAGTCTCATCCGTATAAACGGCCACCGCAATCTCCCGTCCGAACAAAATTTTCATGAGCCTGATATTCTCGGCAGAAAAAACCTGGTTCAGACGTTGCTCGGCCTCAGTGACACCTTCGGGAGGCAAACCGAACCGGGAAGCTATTTTTTTAAAGTCGATACTTTTGAGCTCCTGAAATAATTTTGTAGACTCAAAACTTTCGACGCGGCGACTGACATCGGTCGCCCGGATATAGAAAACCGGTTTGGCGGGCAAAACATTTTCTATGGCGATTTTCCCGCCGCGGTGTGAGAAGAAAAGAACTCCGGCCCCGGCGAGCAGGACCACACCTATAACGAGTACAATAATTTTTTTCATGATGACCCTTTCATAAAGACTAAGGCATTGTTGTTTAAAATTTCCGCCGCAGTTTCCAGAGCGACCCCCTTGAGCTTGACATAAGCGTCTAACGACTTAAAAACATCTTTGGGTGTGGCCTTAAATCCGCCGCCCATATCGTCGGGATAATTAAAATAAACCGGTGAATCCGTTTCGATCAAGGTCTGCTCAATGGGCGCGTGACTCATCGCTTCGCGCGATTGCGCACTAAATGCCAAAGCCGGACCGGCCGAAACATAATAACCGCATTTTAAAATTTCTTCAAGAACATCTACCGGCCCGCTGTACCAATGAAAATTGGTTTTCTTAATATCATATTCTTTCACAATCTCAAAACATTCTCGCCACGTCCAGCGCGTGTGAACGACGACGGGCTTATTGTATTTCTTGGCGATAGCGAGTTGTCGGCGGAAAACTTCACGCTGTTCATTCTTTTTCTCTTCGTCTTTGCGAATCCACTTATACGAAAAATCCAAACCAATTTCGCCTACGACGTCCGCTTCTCCTATATTCTGCTCGATAAAAGCGTAGGACTCATCTAGATCTTCGCTTTTGATGTCTCCGGGATGTATACCCAGTCCCAAATAAATTTTCAACAAACTGTCATCCCCGCAATCTCTTAGCGGGGATCCATACTTTTTTTTGATTTCCAGATTTCTCTTCATCGCCTTCAAATCCGTACTCACCGCCAAAACCGCCGACACTCCCGCTTGCACCGCTTCCGCCAAAGATTCATGGAGGTTTTCAATATGGTCAAGATGAGCGTGGGTGTCGATGAGGTTTATCATTCAATAATTTTACCATCCCATAAAAGTCCCAAGAACTTTTGCCAAGGAAGAATACGCACATGATCCACAACGCGTTCTTCTTTCTCATTGCAGACAAGGATACTCTTTTTCGGTTTAAACTCCTCATGAAAAACAGTTAACGGATAAATATCTTTTTTCTCCACCCGGCCTGCCCCTTTAATCTCAAGGGCCACCTCGCCTTGCCCAAGCACAAAATCAACTTCAAGCCCCGCCTTCGTCCGCCAAAAACAAATATTAAATTCCCGCTCTTGATACGAACGATAGGCCAAAATCTCCATCAACATAAAATGTTCAAAAGCTCGCCCAAAATCCTCCCCCTTTTCCTGAGTGAGATTTCGATTCACCAAGAATCCCGCAACTCCGACGTCAAAAAGATAAAACTTGACCGCTGAGGTAATGACCTGACGACTTTGCCGAATATGATACGGTTCAATACGAACCCCTAAAAATGTATCGACTAAAATTTGAAAATATTCCTGAACCGTTTTAAAATTCACCCCGCAATCACGTGCGATATTCGTATAATTCGTCAATTGTCCGTGAGAAAACGCCATCGCTTCAAAAAACCGCGAAAAAGCTGGAATGTTACGCGCCAAACCTTCCGCAAAAACTTCTTCCTTCAAATAATCGTGAACATATGCCTTTAAAGATTTTTGATAAGTTTCTTCTAAGTAATGACTAGGAATCAAGCCGCGGTTTAAAGCTCGCAAAAGATCAAGATTTTTAATCTCCTGCGAAACTAAAGGAAACATCTCATAGCGCCAGGCCCGGCCGCCGAGCATATTAGTGTGACTGCGCTTTAATTTACGGGCGCTGGAGCCACACAAAATAAACCGTAATTTCTTATTTTCGATAAGCCAATGAACTTCGTCGAGAATATGTGGTATTTTCTGAACTTCATCAAGAATAATAGGTTTTTTCAGAATTTTAGGATATTGGGCAAGGAGTTGTTCGCGAAGAAGGGCAGGTTTCTTTAAAAAATCTAAGTACAGATCAGTTTTTAAGAAATCGTAAACAAGGCTATCGGGAAAAACCTGCTTAAGAAATGTTGATTTACCGACCTTGCGGGCGCCCCAGAGAAAAGCAGACTGTTTTGGCGGCAGCGTTATTTCCAAAATACGCTCAATGTCAGACATACCATACTCCTTATTAGTTTAACCAATAAGAAGTATAGTACACAAAGACCATTTGTCAAATATTATCACAGTACTTTGTTAAATAATAGTTTTTTGACACATAAATTTAAAAATTCCTCGACGCTGTGAAGCGTTGCAATGCGTTGAATATCGATACACGCAACGCTCCTTTAAAAGCTAACATGTTGCAACATAATCTGTCATGCATTAATTTTATCGGAGAGATGACCATTTTTAACAAAGTCCTGTTATCACTCACATCTCGCTTCTCCACTGACAGCGCCTGTCCCGTCACGGCTTTGCCGTGTTACGGGCCTGTCCCTAATTCGGGCTTTAGCCCGCCTTAGGGAGCGGTGCGGGCGAGACGGACACCAAAATAATAAGCAAAAGGGCGTGTTGTGGGTAGACCTAGGACTATATTACCCCGATCGGCTAGGGGTGACGTTGATGTAATATTTCCCCCGCGTTGAATGGCTCCCGTAGTACCTGTTACGCCTCTGGAAGTCGTCCCATCTATTCCCGGCCAATCATTATTAGTCGCATTACCCTCATAACTGGCCGTTGTAGTAAGCGTGCCATCGCCATGACTTCCGGTAAAAGCTCTGCCCGCAGAATTGCCCAAAGTCCCTACCATCTCCGCCATATTATCCCCTAAGTTCATGTTGCCGTAATATCCGGCCCCGGCACTTTTTCGATTGGTAGCATTGGTCGCGGCAAATCCAACCCTTAAATTAGCACTCGCCAATAAACTTGAAAGCCCTTCTCCGGCAACAGATGAGTATTCAGTGTTACGCCCTGCGTCTGCTATCACCGACGCCGTTCGCTGAGTTGTTCCCCATGCATACTCAAGATAAACGGCACTCAATGGACCCCGACAAGCTTTCTCATATTCAAGCTCAGTATACGGCCTGAGACCGGCCCAATCCGCATAAGCCGCTAAATCCGACCACAAAACATAATTCATAGGAACTACCGCTCCATCATCACTTTCATTAAAAGTACCGTTATTATTTGAATCATTACCGAAAATAACTGTCGTAGGACTGGTCCCATTACCTGAGGCAGGGGCGCGAATGTTTTGTCTATAATTGACTGATGTAGTATCTCTCATTACGTAATAATTCGCAATAGTGTCACCACTAACTGTGGCGTCCATTCGTTTACCCTGTTGAACTCGTGACAATGTATTTAAAAAATCCACAAATTGCACTTGCGACAGTTCATACTTCATCAAATAAAATGCTGAATATCCATTAGGCCACGATGTATTTCCGGTAATTCCTGCGAGGCCGGTTACAGTCACAGGTGATGTGTCAATGTCGTCAAATATATTACTATCTACCGTAATTGATTTCCCTGTGGTCGTAATTTGCACCGCCGTATTGTCAACGCCATTAAGATGAAAAGCATCGGTGCTTTCTTGGCTCCCGTCCCCATCACCGATATAAAACGGTCCCTCGGGGATATAAACCATTTCGATCCCATAAACTTTCACCTGCACGGTGTCGGTGTTCGCAATCCCCATCGTGCCATAATCCACATTCAAACGGACTTTCTTTGACGAGAATGTTCCATTGCCCGTTGCATTGCGGGAAATAAACGCGCCGATCTTGTCGGTAGGGATGACGATCTTGACGTCCGAATTGGTTCCGGGAGAAGTGTCGACGGGATTAGTGCCAGCCGTGTAGAGTTTGCCGTGGATCCATGGGGCAGTTGAATTCTGATAAATTTTTATAAACACCCAAGCCGCATCGTGACGTCCATCGGCCTTGCGCCACGAATGGTCCCAAGAGATATTGAATTGCACAACCATGGTTTTAGCCGAAGCATTGCGGTCCTCGAGCGTGACGTTGGAAATGACCAAGTTATTGGCAAAAGCCGGGTTGGCAAATAAAAGAATAAAAAGACCACTAAGAATTTTCAATTTACAAAGCATAAAATTATTTGCTCCTCTCAATGACAAAGGTGACCGGCCCATCGTTGACCAGCGAAACCTGCATGTCCGCCCGGAATCTTCCGGTCGCAACTTTAAAATTCTTTTGCCTCAGCTTTTCGACAAAACGATGATAAAAATCTTCCGCTTTCTTAGGCTCGGCGGCTTGATCAAATGATGGCCGGCGTCCTTTGCGACAATCTCCCAAAAGAGTAAATTGTGAAATAACCAAGAACTCGGCTTTACTATCCTGTGCCGAAAGATTCATTTTGCCGTCCTGATCCACAAAAATCCGCAATTCAGCCACTTTATTGACCAGCCACGCGATATTATCTTCCGTATCATCGCAAGCAATGGCCAAAAAAACAAGCAACCCACAACCGATCTTTCCGATAATCTCCGAACCGACCTTTACACTCGCTTCTTTAACTCTTTGTATGACGATACGCATATGATATTATGATTAACAATTATATATGACTAAATTGCAACGCGGATAAATAACTTCATTTTTTAAAGGCCTTCCGTGAACTTCGCTGAACTTCTGACGCATTATCAATTTCCCGAAACCGTCAAAAACATTCTGACCTCCCATGGCATCAAAGACCTTTATCCTCCGCAACTAGAAGCGGTCGAGACCGGTGTCCTTGACGGTAACAACCTTCTTTTGTCCGTCCCCACCGCCGCCGGGAAAACACTAATAGCCGAGCTTTGCATGTTAAAAAGCATCCTTCAAGATAATGGCCGGTGTCTTTATATCGCGCCACTTAAAGCCTTGGTCAGTGAGAAATGCGAGGATTTTCAAAATAAATATGCTCCGCTCGGAATTAATATCGGCGCGGCCAGCAGCGACAGCGATAATTCCGACAAAATCCTCAACCGTTATCAAATTTTAGTCGCCACCGCCGAGAAAGTCGACGCGCTTTTACGCAGTCGCGCCAAATGGCTGATTGATTCGCTAAGTGTTGTTGTGATTGACGAAATCCATTTTCTCAACGATGCCAGCCGCGGCCCGACGCTGGAAATTTTAATTGCTCGCATCCGGCAACTTAATCCGAAAGTTCAAATCATCGCTTTAAGCGCAACCGTCAGCAATGCCAAGGACATGGCCGAATGGCTTAACGCCAAACTTGTTTCCAGCTCCTGGCGGCCCATTCCCCTCAAGGAAGGGGTTTATCTCAACGAAGAAATCAGGTTTTTCAATTCCATGACCCGCGAAGTTAAAGAAAACGAATCACAGGACATTACCCGTCTGAGTGTTGATACTCTCAAATCCAAAGGTCAGGTGCTCATCTTTGTCAATTCCCGCAAATCGTCGCAGTCCGCCAGCCGGGAAATTTCGGGCGCTGTGGGGAAACTCCTTACCCCGGAAGAAAAGAAACAATTGAACATTGTTGCCGAGCAAATTATTGGGGCGCCTTCCAGTGCAACAAAAATTTGCCGCCAATTGAGCGATGTTGTCAAACATGGCGTGGCATTTCATCATGCAGGACTCAAACCCGAACAACGCAAATTAGTCGAGCAACATTTCAAAGCCAATCTCATCAAAGCTATCTGCTCGACGCCAACTTTGGCGGCTGGTGTCAATCTTCCTGCCCGCCGGGTCATCCTTCGCGATTATAAAAGATTTGAAAGCGGATTGGGTTCCTCCTTCATTCCTGTTTCGGAATACAAACAATGCGCCGGACGCGCAGGACGTCCTCAATATGATCCTTATGGAGAAGCGGTCTTGATTGCCAAAACTCTCGGTGAAGCTAACGCTCTGGTGGTTCGCTACATCAAAGCCACCCCAGAACCGGTTTTTTCCAAATTGGGAAACCAAGCGGCGCTGCGGTTTCACATTTTGGCTTCCATCGCCGGCGGTTATGTCCATGACATGAATGACACCTTCGTATTTCTTTCGCACACCTTTCTTTCCCATCAAAGGCTCATTCCCAATTTACTCGATACCATCGGCGATGTTTTTGAATTTCTTTCCCAAAATGGCTTTATCGAAAAAAATGGTTTTCGCTTTCATGCGACACCTTTCGGCCAATGCACCAGTCGGCTTTACATCGACCCGGAGACAGCGATCATTTTACGAGACGGATTGCAAAAGATCCATCATGGCAAATCCTTCTCAAGTATAGGAATTCTGCATTTGCTCGCCTGTTGTCCCGACAGCCCTCTTTTAAAGCCGGGAAAGGCGGACACGGAAGACATCGAATTCTTTATCCATAATTATCAAGACGAATTAATCATGACCGGAAAAGAACTGCCGCAGTTAGAAAATTTTATTATGTTTTTATCGGTTGCAAAAACCACCATGATGATGGCCCAATGGATTGAAGAAGAAAAGGAAGAAAAAATCTGTGATGAATTCGGCATCGGCCCCGGCGACATTTATCGCCACATCGAATCCAGCCTGTGGCTTTTGCACGCGGCCCTGACATTCAGCGAACTTTTTAATTTTGGAAATTTGACATGGCCTCTGGCGCATCTGAAAAACCGCGTCCAATACGGCGTGAAAGAGGAATTGACGGAATTGACCCAACTCAAAGGCATCGGCCGCGTCCGCGCAAGGAAATTATTTGACAAAGGTTACAAAAATTTTAATGACTTAAAGAACGCGAACCTCGAGGAACTTTCAGAAATTGATAAAATTGGACACACCCTCGCCCAAGAAATCTCCGAACAGCTTGCCAAGCCCGAAAAAATCTCCGCTGGCAGCCGCCTGTCGCGACTATTGCGCAATGATTAAGTCGTAAAGGTTAAGGATCCGCGGGCAGTTTAATTGCGATTTTCCTCAATTGTTGTTCTTGCGGAAATCGAAATCACTGTTTGAGCACGGACCCTTAACCTTTACGGCTAAACACTAAACGATCGCGACGGCTTCAATCTCTACAAGCGCATCTTTGGGCAAACGCGCGACTTGGATTGTCGAGCGGGCCGGAGCATTTTCTGCTTTGACAAACTTCGCATAGACTTCATTCATTCCGGCGAAGTCATTCATATCCTTCAGAAACACTGTCATTTTTACCGCATTATCAAATGATGTTCCTGCGCCTTTCAAAACGGCGTGCAAATTTTTTAAAACTTGTTCCGTCTGTGTTTTGATATCCGTCCCGACAATAGCTCCGGAAATGGGATCCAGCGGAATTTGACCCGCGGTAAAAACAAAACCATTTGCCTTAACGGCCTGATTATAAGGTCCGACGGCAAGCGGTGCCCCTTGAGGCTTGATGATCTCTCTTAGATTTGACATATCATTCTCCTAAAGTAGGGACAGACCCCACTTTTTGAAACATTCATAAAAAGTAGGGTCTGTCCCTACTTTAGGTATTTCGCAGATTTGAGTTTTCGTCCTAAGTGAAACACCAGAAAGTTATTTAAAACATATTTTAATTCTTTTCGGGCTGGTTCCGTCAATTTCAAACGCAGGCAAACCGGCCAATCTTGACTCTCCGCGTAAATGATAGACGACACGGCTCCGGGAGAAAGCGGCTCAAGGGTCACATCACCGGCCACACAATCCAAACAAACCAAACCTCCTTCTCTTAAACTGAAGCGCGCCTTTTCAACAATCCCGGTCTTGCATTTAAGGCACGTATCGAGATGGGGTTTAAAACCCGACAAGGACAAGATTTTAATTTGGAAAAAATGCACCAAAAGATTCGGGTCCGTCTGCGTCTGCAAACTTTCCAGAAAATCCACCATCAGATGATAAATTTTTTCATTTTTCTCTTCCGACGGCATAATCATGTTGACCAGTTCCAAGACATAACTGGCGGCGAGAGATTTCTTCAAGTCTTGACGAATGGGATAAAAATAACTTTTTAGGTCGCAATGACTGATCAGATGCAGATCGGAATTGCGGTACTGATAATAAACAATGTGATTAACGGAAAAACGGTCGACGCTACTGCCAAATTTCCTATGGTCCTTGCGAATTCCCTTTAAAACACCGCTGACTTTTCCGTACTCCTTGGTAAAAAAAACCGCGATGCGGCTGGTCTCGCGCAGATCAAATGTTTTTAA
>JANPFV010000122.1:0-61608 GCA_031423615.1 Candidatus Omnitrophota bacterium | reverse complement strand
GACAGACGTTGAAATAAAAATCATTAATGTAATAATAAAAGCAACCGACAGAATACTTCCCTTCCCCGAACGGATATTTTTCATAGATTATCCTCTCAAATTTTAAATTATTCTTACTGAGGGGGTAATTGGGGGTAGGATACATCCTGGTCATCCGCGGTAAGACGACACTGCTCAAAACAGAAATGATAACGAGTGTAGTAGAGTCTAACGCTTCTTTACGGAATTGTCCAGTTTTTAATTCTTAGTTGAAATTTCTTCGAGCAGCGGCGGCTTATGCGCACCACACACCCGCCAATTCTGTTTCAGCAATTCCCTGCTTTGCATGTCGGGAACATAGACTCTATCGCATTTGTAGAATGCAGTGCCTTTCCTAAAAGTTCAGGGACATTGAGCCGATGAAGAGTGTGAACTTCTTCCTGGGCCTCTTGTAGCAAGCGCTGGTGAAGTAAATCTTTCCCGAATAGCTCTTTTAAGGATCGGATAATTCCGCCGCCTCCGTCGGTGATGAAAAGAATGTCCTTGTGCAAATTCAACCCGCGACTCTCTAAATCCGACAGAAGGCTTTTGGCCACATCGTGGTTTTCGGTTGCGCCTTCCCCTAACACTAGCGTTTTCTTTCTTCCTTTGGTATCGATTCCCAACGCCACCGCAAAGGCTGCGCTTCCCCGCTGGACAGTATCAATCAATATCGCAAACGCTTTGAATTCACTTAAATCCCGTTCCCGAAACTCTTTACAGGATTTGTACGAAGGACTGAAGGTGTGGGACAAATTGCTTAAAATCGACAGAGAATAATCGCACAACCTTTTGACACGTTAAGTCATGCAAAAAGCCGCGACGGCCATTGGCTATCGCGGCTTTTTGTATCTCGATCATGATTCCGTTACAGAAAAATATGGCGACCCCAGCGGGATTTGAACCCGCGCTGCAAGCTTGAAAAGCTTGTGTCCTGACCAGGCTAGACGATGGGGTCGAATAAATCGGTTGGATGAGAAGAAGCTATTATATGAAAGATCGCTTTTCGGTCAAGAGAAAATTACGACTGAGGACGAACACTCTCTTCTCCTTCTTCCCCGGCTCCCTCTTCATCTTTGGCCACGACATTGGCCACGGAACTGACCTCATCGCCTTTGTCGAGAGAAATAAGTTTTACGCCCTGCGTGCTGCGGCCGGACTGACGGATATCTTTGGTCGGACAACGCACAACCATGCCTTGCTTGGTCACGGCCATAATTTCATCTTCGAGTAATGCCGTTAAAACCCCGACGACATGGCCGTTTTTTGGCGTACACTTGACATTGATAATTCCTTTACCGCCCCGTGACTGCGTGCGATACTCATCAAAATCAGAACGTTTGGTAAATCCTAGAGACGTAACTGTCAAAAGCGTACTGCCGGTTTTTCCTACATCCGGTGGAAAAACCCGCATGCTCACAACCCGGTCGTCCTTGGAAAGACTGATTCCGCGCACCCCGCGCGCCCCTCGGCCCAGATCACGGATCTGCTTTTCAGAAAACCGCAGAGACTTCCCCTGCTGAGTGGCCAAAAGCACATCAAATTTTCCATTGCTCAATGACGTTCCGATCAATTCATCGCCCTTGTCGAGGGTAATTCCGACGATACCGCCTTTGCGTGGATTGCTGAAAGCCGAAAGCTTGGTTTTCTTAACATTGCCTTGCGCGGTCGCCATGACCAAACTTTGATCTTCAGAAAATTCTTTAACACTGACGATCGCACTGATTTGTTCCTCAGGCTTAAAGGACAGAAGATTAATAATGGCCTTCCCTTTGGCGCCGCGGGCCGCGACGGGGATTTCATACACCTTTAGCCATCGCACAACACCCTGATTAGAAAAAATCAATAGATAATCCTTAGACGAAGCTACAAAAAGCATTTTGACAAAATCCTCGTCTTTGGTCGTCATCGCGGTCACACCTTTACCGCCGCGTTTTTGTTTGCGATAAGCACTGACCGCAAGCCGTTTGATATAACCGGTATTGCTGATGGTAATCGCCATTTCCTCTTCGGCAATCAAGTCTTCGATTTCAATGTCCTCGGGCTTGGCGGCAATTTCCGTGCGGCGTTCATTATTATATTTTTTCCTGATCTCCGCCAATTCATCCTTGATGATCTGGTCCACCATTTTGGGACTGCCTAAAATAGCGCGATAACGATCAATGTCTTTTAACAAAGACTGGTATTCTTCTTCAATTTTGTCGCGCTCCAAACCTGTCAAGCGCTGCAACTGCATTTCCAAAATTGCCTGCGCTTGAATTTCCGTTAATTTGAATTTCTTCATCAAGCTGAGCTTGGCTTCAACCGAGCTCTTGGATGCGCGGATGGTTTTAATAACCTCGTCGATGGCATCAATGGCGATACGCAGCCCTTCCAAAATATGAGCGCGGCGAAGAGCGCGGTCTAATTCGAATTGCGTTCTGCGACGAATGACAATTCTGCGATGGTCGAGAAATTCCGCCAGCAACTGCCGAAGATTCAAAACCCGCGGGCTGTTGTTGACCAAAGCGAGATTGATGATTCCAAATGTTGTTTCCAGTTGAGTATGCTTATAAAGATAATTGAGAATAATGTCGGGCTGCACATCGCGCCGCAATTCAATAACGACCCGGATCCCGTCTTTGTCCGACTCATCGCGGATATCCGTAATGCCGTCGACCGACTTGTTTTGCACAAGATCGGCAATATGGGTAATCAGATTCGCCTTGTTCACCTGATAAGGAAGTTCGGTAATGATAATGAAATCTTTGTTTCCTTTGGGCTGACGCTCGATAGAAGCTCGGGCCCGGATCAAAACTTTTCCCCGACCCGTTTCATACGCATCTTTGAAACCGTCGCGGCCGCAAATGATCGCGCCCGTCGGAAAATCCGGCCCTTTAATAAACTTACCGAGTTCCTTAATCGTGGCTTCGCTGTTATCCAGCAAATAGACAGCGCCGTCAATAACCTCACCTAAATTGTGG
This sequence comes from Candidatus Omnitrophota bacterium, assembly GCA_031423615.1. Classification (GTDB taxonomy): domain Bacteria; phylum Omnitrophota; class Gorgyraeia; order Zapsychrales; family JANLHA01; genus JADLGJ01. The sequence goes on along the minus strand of JANPFV010000122.1, from coordinate 58,627 downwards.
GGCGGCATATTCGTCGCCATACCAACGGCAATTCCGCTGGAACCATTGACCAGAAGATTGGGAAACGCTGCGGGTAAAAGAGAGGGCTCCTGCAAACTCGCATCGAAGTTCGGAACAAAATCGACCGTATTCTTGTCGATGTCGGCCAAAAGCGGATCGGCAATCGCCGACAAGCGAGCTTCCGTATAACGCATGGCCGCCGCCGCATCACCGTCAATGGAACCAAAATTTCCTTGCCCGTCAACCAAAGGATAGCGCAAAGAAAATTCCTGAACCATGCGGACCATGGTGTCATAAACGGCGGTGTCTCCGTGCGGGTGATATTTACCCAAAACTTCCCCGACGATACGGGCACTCTTTTTGTAGGATTTGGGATATTCAAGATTGAGTTCTTTCATCGCAAATAAAATACGGCGATGAACAGGTTTAAGGCCGTCGCGGGCATCCGGCAGGGCCCGGCCCACAATAACACTCATTGAGTACGCCAGATAGGAACGCTTCATTTCCTCTTCGATAAAAACGGGAACAATTTTTTCTTGCGGCGAAGATGTTTCCATAAAACGCGATTAACCTTTCGAATTTTTAAATGTCTAGATCCTTGACTTCATGGGCATTGGCTTCAATAAATTTCCTGCGCGGTTCGACCTCATCACCCATCAGGACGCTGAAAATCTTGTCCACTTCCACAGCATCCTCGAGGGTGACACGCAAAATCGTCCGACGACCGGGGTCCATGGTCGTGTCCCACAACTGCTGTGGATTCATTTCTCCCAGACCCTTGTAGCGTTGAATATGAATCCCTTTATTGGCCTGTTCGCGCACAAAATCCAAGACCTCTTTGAGGGAATAAAATTCATGCTCATCGTCGTCCGTGGCCACCGAATACAAAGGCACGAGCCCCTCACCTTTTTCTTTTTTTGCTGATTTGCTCTGGGTATATTCCTTAGGGATCTCCGGCTTGACAAATTCCGCGAGTGTCAGTCCCAATTTTTCAAATTTTTTCTGAATAGCCAAAATGTCCTGGCCTTCAAAAATTTCGATATACTTCATATCTTCCGCGTCCTTAGTGATCTCGGCCAGTTCTTTATCTCCGTCGATAAAACGGATCTTCCCCTCCATCTTAATCATGTACATCGGCAGGGTCTGTTTTTTTTCGTTATATTCCTTTATATAATCCTCAAAAGCGATGCCGCGGCGATGCATAACCTTGATATAGTGCTCTAGCTCGGTCAGGGAACTGAGGATGTCCTTAAGCTGGGTGCTGTTAAACGTATTCTTCCCTTTGATTTTTGTTAACTTTAAGCCTTCCAAGCCCAAATCCAGAATCAATTCCGTGAGCTCCTCTTCCGTCTCAATATATTCTTCGCGCTTTCCTCGCTTGACTTTATAAAGCGGCGGTTGAGCGATATAAACGTATCCTTTTTCAATGAGCGCCCGCATCTGACGATACAAAAGGGTCAATAATAATGTACGGATATGCGAACCATCGACGTCAGCGTCGCACATGATGATGATTTTGTGATAGCGGAGTTTTTCAGGATTAAAATCTGCGCCCACGCCCGCGCCCAAGGCGGTAATAATGGTCCGGATTTCTTCGTTGCTTAAAATTTTGTCTAAGCGGGATTTTTCGACATTCAGGATTTTTCCTTTGAGCGGCAAGATCGCTTGAAACGCCCGGTCTCGTCCCTGCTTGGCAGATCCGCCAGCTGAGTCCCCTTCGACGAGATACAATTCGCAAAGGGCGGGATCGCGCTGAGAACAGTCGGCCAGTTTTCCCGGAAGTCCTCCGCCGTCTAGAGCTCCCTTGCGCCTCGTCAATTCTCGGGCTTTGCGTGCCGCTTCACGAGCACGGGAAGCCAAAACGATTTTTCCGACGATCTTGTTGGCGACCGGAGGATTTTCTTCAAAAAATGTCATTAACGCTTCGAAGGTGGCGGAAGCCACAATTCCTTCGACTTCGGAATTTCCCAATTTGGTTTTGGTCTGGCCCTCAAATTGCGGATTGGGGATTTTCACACTGATAACAACCGTTAAACCTTCACGGGCATCGTCCCCGCTGATGGAAACCTCGTCTTCTTTTATGAGTTTTTTATTTTTAGAATACGTATTTACGGCGCGGGTCAAAGCGGAACGAAATCCGCTCAAATGCGTCCCGCCTTCGGAGGTGTTAATATTGTTGGCAAAAGACAAAACATTTTCGCTGTAGCTGTCATTGTATTGCATGGCCACTTCAATGACAATGCTGTCCTTTTCGCGGGTAAAATATACAACCTTGTCATGCAACACCCCTTTATCGGTGTTCAAATAACCGATGAATTCCTTGATGCCGCCTTTGTAATGATAGACATTTTCCTTTTCCTTATCCCCGCGCTTATCAATCAACTTGATCATTAATCCGCTATTAAGAAAAGCAAGCTCGCGCAAACGCTTAGCCAAGACATCGTAAGAAAAAACATGGGTCTGTTTGAAAATCGTACGATCGGGCTTAAAGGTGACCTTGGTCCCCGTGCCTTTAGTTTTACCGACGACGGAAAGCTTGGAAGCGGTCCTTCCCCGTTCATAGCGCTGGTGGTGAATTTTCCCGTCGCGTTTGATCTCGACTTCGAGCCAATCGGACAAAGCATTAACACAGCTTACACCTACGCCATGCAAACCGCCGGAAACTTTATAGGAGTCGTGGTCGAACTTACCTCCGGCGTGCAAAGTCGTTAAAACAACTTCGACAGCCGGCTTTTTTTCTTTGGCATGAATGTCAACCGGAATACCGCGGCCGTTATCGATAACCGTGATCGTTTCGCCTTCATTGATCGAAACTTCGATTTCGGTCGCATAACCGGCTAAGGCTTCATCGACGGAATTGTCAACAACTTCGTAAACCAAATGATGCAGCCCACGGGCGAACGTGTCGCCGATATACATCGCCGGACGCATACGTACCGCGTCCATACCCTCAAGAACGGTAATATTTCCTGCGTCATATTTTGCTTTTTTTTCTTCTTTATCCATTTCGGCTGTTTCTTTTGTCATGGCTGTTCTTTAAACCTTTCCTATTTTAAAAGAAATCTTTTCAATGTCCGGTAATTCGTTTTTCAATTCGTTAAGAATTTTATTTTTGATCAGATGGATTTGATAAAGTCGTCCGGATGAATCCACGTTCACAGAAAGGCACCGATCTTTAAAACCAGATATCTTAGCACCGGAAATATTATTGTCTCTCAAAACTTTTTCAAAAATTTCTCCGAGGTTTTTTTGCTCGGTGATGGTCTTCGAAGAAATGTCACCGAAAACTTTTTGAACAATGTCCTTTATGTCATTCACGGTTAGTCTCGCTTAAATCCGCATCGGTAAAACAAGATATAAATAATCGCCCAAGCGGATGACGCCGGCTTTGTCCGGGCCGGACAGTTCCAGCTCAATACTTTCCGCGCTGATATTTTTCAGCATGTCGATCAAATATTGCGGATTAAACCCAACGATCATTTCTTTGCCGCCGTATTCAGCCAAAATCTCTTCCCGTGACTCACCTACGTCGGGCGTTGTTTTGGAAATAACCAGTTTGTCCGTAAACACCTCGAACTTGATCGCCTGAAAATCCGGCGTGGAAAGCAAATTCGCCCGACGGATGGCGCTCAAAAACGCACTCGTGTCCACTTTGATTTTCGGTGTCACCGGCTTTGGAATGACCTGATTATAATTAGGAAACTCGCCTTCAATGATCCGGCTGGCTATCAAGGTGCCGTTGATATCAAACAAAACTTGATTGGTTCCCGTAATAAAGGAAATGTTTCCTTCATCCGTTAAGTTACGAAAAATTTCCTGAATGGCCTTTAAAGGAATGATGACGGCGACATCTTTTTTTAAGGGGGCATCCAATTTTTTTTCAATTTTAGCCAAACGGCGCCCATCCGTTGCAATCAGGCGAATGGTGTCTGCGCTGATTTCCAGAAGAATCCCATTTAAGACATACCGGGATTCTTCATGAGAAACTGCAAACGATGTCAGCCGGATCATTTCTTTGAATAGGCCTTGGCCGATTTTAATCACTTCTTTATCTTTGAATTCAGGAAACTTTGGAAATTCCTCTTTAGGCAGACCCGAGAGCTTAAAGCGGCACTTACTCCCCTCAATATCCACCTGATTGTTTTTCTTGGTAGTAATGATGATTTCCCCAGGCGGCAGTTCGCGTACAATATCACTAAACCTTTTTGCGGGAATAGTTATTGCCCCTTCTTCAACGGTTTCCACAGGTATTTCACAGGAGATTCCGATATCCAAATCCGTTGTATTCAGGTTCACCTTATTGCCTCGTGTTTCTAACAACATGTTGGATAAAATAGGCAAAGTTGCCTTTGAGGACACAATATTTTGTACAATTTGAATGCCAACCACCATCTGTTCTTTTTCTAATTTAATCTTCATTTATCCCCCGCTTTAATTTTCCCTACTACTGCTATTTTATTAAAAATACCCTTAAAAAACAGTAACAGTAATAATAGGGCCTGTGCATAATTTGAATAAGTTTAAAAAATACTGCAAACAATATGGTTACAGAATATTAAGCCATTAATAACATTTTAATAAACACTTCATTGTTTAAGATTAGCTGTTAATTTTTCGATTATATTTTTTAAATCCTGATCCATTGATATATCTTGTTCTATTTTTTTACAAGAGTGTAAAACCGTTGTATGGTCTTTTCCTCCAAAAGCCTGACCAATCTCCGGTAAAGATAATTTTGTCATTTGTCTGGCTAAATACATAGCTAATTGACGCGGAAATAAAATGTTTTTATTTCGTTTTTTAGCTTTAAGTTCAGAAACGGACATATTATAATAATCAGCCACTTCCTTTTGGATCATTTCCACACTGATAATTTTAACCGTTTCTTTAACCATGTCTTTTAAAATGACCTTGGCCATTTCTAAACTGATAGGTTTTTCTTCTAATAAAGAATACGCCACAACGCGGATTAACGCGCCTTCTAGTTCTCTAATATTGGTTTTTATCTGTTCGGCAATAAAAAAAATGACATTATCTGGAACTTCGACCGGCTCGCGTTCAATTTTCTTTTTTAAAATTGCCACTCGTGTTTCATAATTGGGCGGTTGAATATCGGTAATAAGCCCCCAAGCAAATCGTGAGCTCAAACGTTCTTCAAGATTAGAAATTTCCTTGGGCGGCCGGTCCGATGAAATAATAATTTGTTTTCTATTATTATGAAGCGCGTTAAAGGTGTGGAAAAATTCTTCCTGGGTCGACTCTTTTCCGGCGATAAAATGAATATCATCAATCAAAAGAATATCGATGCTGCGATATTTTTGCCGGAACTGCGGTGTCGATCGATGCCGGATTGCGTCAATCAATTCATTAGTAAATTTTTCCGAAGAGATATAACAAATCGATAGGGATGGATTTGTTTTGCGGATCTGTTGGGTAATCGCCTGCATCAAATGTGTTTTTCCTAAACCCACATGTCCATAAATAAAAAGCGGATTGTAAGCTTTAGCCGGCGATTCCGCAACCGCCATTGCGGCCGCATAAGCAAAACGGTTCGATGGCCCGATCACAAAATTATCAAAGGAAAATCGCGGGTTGATGTTAATATCATCCCTTTTCTCTTCGGAAAAAGTCGTTTCAACTTTATTTAGACGGCTGGGAATAGCTTCTTTAGCGGGAAGCGTATTAATGGAAAATTCAATGGCAATATTTTGGTCAGATGTCGTCGCAAGTTTTTCTTCGATAGTTTTGAGATAGTGCTCAACGATCCAATTACGAAAAAATTCATCAGGCGTCTCGATGACGATGGTGTCCGGGCCTTTTTCGATTGCACGCAGTTGCGAAAACCAGGTTTCATACGAGGTTTCTCCTATTGTTTCTTTAATAGAGCCTTGCGCTTTTTCCCAGACATTTAAAACACTCATACGTAATCAATCAATGGTCAGTTGTTAAAAAGGCATTTAATTCAAGAGCAATCCACAAAATTTATATAATGTAACTAATGAATTTTTAAAGACTTGCAGTAATTAATTAATTTTATTAACAGGTTGTTCACATCTGTTAATAATTTTTGTAATACTTTTTTCGTCGGAAGATTTAAAGAAAACGATTATTTCCGTCGATATTTTTATATTACTTTATAAGCTGTTTTATTTCGCCTCTAAAAGCGAGAATTTGTCAAAATATAAGGTGATGAGATTTCTGAATAAATCGTGGGGCTCATTATAGCAAACAAAATTTTTATTGCAAATCAAATTTCCCCCCAAAATAGCGAACTTTTCCTAAATTTCTCTAACTAGTTGAAAATAATATTTTTTACTCGCTTATGCAAGCAAAAATTCTTGACTAGACTTCGCCCTGTGTTATAATCTTCAAATTATGAAAAAACATCTTAAGACACCAACTAATATTAAGTCCAAAAGGCGTCATGGTTTCCGTCGGAGAATGTCAACCGCGGATGGTCGCGCCGTGCTCAATAGTCGTCGTGCCAAGGGCCGAAAGAGATTATCCGTTTAATCTCCCAGGGTCCTTTTTTTGCAATGGCTAAAGCCCTGTCGTTTGTGATTCGTTTTTATCAAAAGATAAATCGGTATTTTTTTGCCCCGACTTGCCGGTTTTATCCTTCCTGCTCCTGCTATGCCTTGGAAGCCATTGAAAAACATGGAGCTCTTCTTGGTACGGGCAAGGCTGTATTGCGAATTTTACGCTGTACCCCATTTTCAATCGGTGGCTACGATCCCTTAAGGTAAATATATGGAAAAGCGATTAATTTTAGCATTCCTTTTATCATTTTTTGTTTTATCTGCGTGGTCTGCGCTTAATCCTCCTCCAAAGAAAATAAATCCTACACAATCACAAGTTACTATTAACAAAGAAGATACAAACTATTTATCAAAAAAAGACGAAACTATTTCTTTATCCACTCAATCTAAGGAATCGGTGGCCGAAGAAATAGTTGTTCTTGAAAATGATAAAATTAAGGTAGAATTTTCAAATATTGGCGGATCACTTAAGAAAGTCATTATTAAGGAATTCAATATTTCTTTACCAATTACCAAGATTTATAGTTTAAAAAAATACAATGACAGTGAATTCGTTGTTCAAAATAATACTCCAAATAAGATTACTTATGTTTTTAAAAATGGTGATATTAAAATTATAAAGAATTATGTTTTGTCAAAAGACGATTATCTCATTCACACAGATGTCCAAACTGAAGGATTGTCCAATCTGGAAATCTCAGGATATACCGTTGATGCTTCAAATATTGAAAGAAAAATTTTTCAATCTCCAGAGAAGTCTCTTCATGAATATTCTATTGGTTTAGCAAGCCATCAAGTCATCCGCAAAGACAACGCCATTGAATTTAATCTAAAGGAAAATAAAAATGAGATTGGCGAAGTTGCGTGGATTGGATATCGAGATAGATATTTTTGTTTAGTTATAAAGCCGAAATTTAAAACAGCAAATTATTCTATCTTAACTAATGATAAGTCGAAATTGGCAATCAATCTTGCTCCAGCTGACGGCAGTCTAAACAATTACTCCGCAGTTATTTATTCGGGCCCACAAAAATTGCATCTTTTGTCCAGTTATAATCAAGATTTTGAGAATATTATGGTATTTAGTAATTGGCCAATTCTGGATTTTTTTGCAAAAGTTATATATTACTTTGTTCATTTTCTACAGAGTATATTAAGAAATTGGGGAGCCGCGATTCTTGTTTTGGGTCTTACTATTTACGCGGTTACCTATCCATTGACGGCAAAAAGCATGTCATCCATGAGAAAAATGCAAGCCTTGCAGCCGAAAATGAAAAGTTTGCAAGAAAGATATAAGAGTGATCCACAAAAATTGAATAAAGAGATGATGGAACTTTATAAAGAAAATAAAGTAAATCCTTTTGGGGGATGTTTGCCAATGATTTTGCAAATGCCAATATTTTATGGGCTTTATCAAGTGTTGTGGTGCTCAGTTGATTTTAAAGGCGCGCATTTCTTGTGGATTAAAGATTTATCTTTGCCAGACCGTTTGGCTATCCTACCTTTTAATTTTCCATTTTTAGGTAATGAATTTAATATTTTGCCATTAATTATGGCTACGAGTATGTTTTTTCAACAAAAATTTACGTCGCGAAATATGGTTATAACGGATGATACTCAAAAAATGCAACAAAAAATGATGTCTATAATGATGCCTATTATGATGGGTGTTATCTTTTATCATTTCGCTGCGGGCCTGTGTTTGTACTTTACTGTTTTTTATCTATTGTCCACTCTGACGCAATGGAAAATGTCCAAAATTAATGTTGTAAATTGATATGATTAAAAATGTCCATTCTGTTGAATTTGAAGGAGCGGATGTTGAGGAAGCTATTAATAAGGCCATTTCTCATTTTTCTGTTTCCAGGGAAAATCTTAATATTAAAATAGTTTGCGAAGAGCAAAAAGGTCTTTTTGGAATGAAGGGTGCAAAGTCGGCAAAAATTAAAGTATCTTTAAAAAAAAGTGGATAGTTTCACGTGAAACTATAAAAACATGGGTAAAATAATATCAATATGTAATCAAAAAGGAGGAACCGGAAAAACAACAACTTCGGTTAATTTGGCTCATGCTTTGTCGCAGAAAAACAAGCGAGTTCTTCTGGTGGATACCGATCCTCAGGGCAATGCAACAAGCGGAGTAGGCATAAACAAAAATGTAATAGAAAAATCAGTTTACGATGTTTTGCTTAATAAGGCGACGGTGCAAGAGGCTCTTATTAGCCAGGTTTATAAAAATTTAGATGTCATACCATGTAATATAAATTTAACCGGCGCAGAAATTGAACTTGTGGGTGCATTGTCGCGAGAAACGCGTTTAAGAAAGGCACTGAGTGTAATTAATGATAAATATGATTTTATTTTTATTGATTCGCCGCCTTCGTTAGGTCTTTTGACTCTTAACGCTTTAGTTGCTAGTCACTCCATTATTATTCCAATTCAATGTGAATTTTACGCCCTTGAGGGTGTTTCCCAGCTTCTGCAAACCATAAATCTTATTAAGGAAGGATTGAATGCGAGGCTGGAGATAGAAGGCGTTTTACTTACAATGGCAGATTTTAGAACTAATTTAACTTCAGAAGTTATAAAAGAAATTAAAAATTATTTTAAAGATAAAGTTTATAAAAGTGTAATTCCGCGCAATATTAAATTAAGTGAAGCTCCTAGTTATGGCAAACCAATTGTTATTTATGATGAAAATTCTATTGGTGCAAAGAGATATATGGAATTGGCAGATGAACTATTGAATAGTGGATGTATGGAAAATATAGATAAGTCATTATATGATAATACTTTAGGTGTTGTTGAGAGAATTGATTTTGAAAATTTGGAAGATGTAACAACAGATTTAGATAAGCAAACGCCTGCGGATTCGTAAGGGGAGAATACTATGGAAGGTAGAGCATTAGGAAGAGGATTGTCAGCGTTAATACCGGAGAAAGCAGAGTCTCCGAAGGAAAATCGTGGCGAAGAGGTTGCAATTATAAAGACGGCAAGAATAAAGAATAATGCGCAGCAGCCACGCACACATTATGACTCGATAAAGCTTGAGGAATTAAAAAATTCCATCCGGGACAAAGGGTTTTTGCAACCTATTTTGGTGCGTGCGGATGCTGAAAATTATGAGGTTATTGCTGGTGAAAGGCGTTTGCGTGCTGCCCGGGAATTGGGTTTAGAGGAAGTCCCCGCGATTATAAAGAATGTTTCGCTGCAAGAATCATTTGTGCTTTCTCTCGTCGAGAATATCCAGCGCGAAGAGTTGAATGCCATTGAAGAAGCCCAAGCCTTTTTACGATTAACCGAAGAATATAAACTTTCTCGAGAAGAGGTTGCCAAAGCCGTGGCCAAGGATCCATCAACGGTGAGTAATGCAATGCGGCTTTTGGCTTTGCCAGAATATATTCAAGAAGCGGTCATGGATGAAAAAATTTCTATGGGTCATGCGCGAGCGCTTTTGGCTGTGGAAAAGAAGGAAAGGCAAAAGCAACTTTTTGAAAAAATAGTTGCTAAAGGTTTGTCAGTGCGTGAGTTGGAAGCGTTGATCAAATCGGAGGGCCATACACTTTTGCGTCATGCAAAAAGAGAAAAACCAAAAAATGCGGACATTGCGACGGTTGAGGAAGAATTGCAGCGTATCGTCGGATCTAAGGTCCGCATTCAATCACAAAAGAAACGTGGAAAAATTATTATTGAATATTATTCGTTCGACGACCTGGAAAGAATATTGGGTCTTTTACGAAAATAATCGAGAAGACATGAATAAAGAATATGTTTTAGTCCTTTTAAAGCCGGATGTGTTGTCCAAGGGATTGATGGGCCATGTGCTATCGCGGCTTTCCGAAACTGGCTTAGATCTGGTAGCAATGAAATCGGTTTCAGTTTCCCGGTCCTTGGCTGAAGAGCATTATCAGCATTTGAAGGACCAGAAATTTTATAACGACATTATTAATTATCTCCAGGGCAAACTGCACGGCGAGAATAATGTTGTAGCCTTGGTTTATGCAGGGCAAAACGCCATCAGCCGTTGCCGAGGAATTTCCGGCGCTACCAACCCGGAAGAAGCTGATCCTAAATCCATCCGCGGTTCATTGGGACGCATCACGACCAAGGGCGTATATGAAAATCTTCTTCATGTCTCATCGGACATAAAAGAAGCGAGACGTGAAATCAAATTGTGGTTTTCTCCGGATGAGATCGGTATTGACGTTTTTCCAACGAGAATGGAAGTTTTAAAAATTTTTAAAAGGAAGGTTTGGAAATAAAACATGATCAAAGGAATGACAGGATTTGGCGCCGCGGATATTTCTTTCGGAAAAATCAAGGGCGGTATTGAAATAAAAAGTCAAAATCATCGTTATTTTGACATTGTTTACTATTTGCCGCCGGGCATGTCTTCTTTTGAAAACGGCATTCGTGATACTGCAAATCGTGATCTTGAACGCGGACGGGTCATGGTTTCGTTAAAAATCACCGACCGGCCTTTGCAAAACATCACGTTTAATAAAGAGGCTGTCCAGGAATATTTGCGTTATAGCAGAATTCTCAAAAAAGATTTTAACCTGAGTGGCGATTTAGACATTGCGGATCTTATCCGTTTGCCCGGTGTCGTCGAGGCGCGGGAAATCGTACTCGAACCTGACACAATGTGGCCGGCCGTCAAGAAAGCTTTAGAAACCGCATTGAAAAGTCTTATGGCGATGCGGGCCCGTGAAGGCAAGGCTCTGGCCAAGGACATGAATGATATTTTGCGCCGCATGGTTTTGCAAATTAAAAAGATCGATAGCCGGACCAAGGCCATTCTGCGCGAAAAGAAAAAAATTTTGCCGGAGGACGAATTTTTGTCCATTCAAAAAGGAAATGATATCAGCGAAGAATTGACGCGGCTGAGCCACTACATCGATGAATTTAAAATGCATTTGCGCGCCAGCGGAGCTGTAGGCAAGAAATTGGATTTTGTCGCTCAGGAAATGCAGCGCGAAACCAATACAATCGGTTCCAAGGTCCAGGACCGGGAAGTTTCGAATTCCGTGATTGCGCTCAAATCCAAAATTGAAAAGTTGCGTGAGCAAGCGCAAAATGTCGAATAAGTCTGCCCCGCAGCCGGCCTTTTGTTCCTTTTAAGGAAAACACTAACTTATGAAGTGCGGCAAGATCGTGATTCTTTCCGGCCCGTCAGGTTCAGGGAAAACGACCCTTCACCAAAAACTTTTGGAAAGTCCGGCGTTTAAGCGAAAGCTCGTCCGGTCTCTCTCCGCGACGACCCGTCCGCCGAGAAGCGGAGAAAAAAACGGCCGCGACTATCTTTTCTTGAGCAAGGATGAATTCGTAGCGAGACAGGAGGCGGGCGAATTTCTAGAGTCAATGAAGGTTTTTGACAATTATTATGGAACGCCCAAGGATAAAGTGGATGCGGCTTTAGCGCGGGGTCAAAATGTTTTGCTTTGCATTGATGTGAAAGGTGCGGCGCATGTAAGCCGTCAGCGCAAAGAGGCATTAAAGATTTTTATTAAAACACCAACCTTAGCCGACCTTAAAAAACGTTTGCAAAAACGGGGAACAGAAAATCCCGCGAGCCTGAAATTGCGCTTAAAAATTGCTAAAGATGAACTTAAGGAAGCCCCAGCGTATGATTATGTGGTGGTCAATGACAGCTTACATCAGGCGTATCGCGAGCTGGCGAGCATTTTGACCAAGGAGATTCTCGGGAAGGGTTGAAGAAAACAATTTTGACATTCTGACGGGTCTGTGATATAAATAGCGATTCTTTAAATGAATATAAGTCAACAGTTTATATATTACCCCGATTCCTACTTAGAAACCGTTTATCGACGAGCAGCCTTTCACCCAATGGGTGAAAAATTTCACTCGTCGAGGTCTCGAGGGGAGAATCATTTTCTAAGTAGGAATTTGGGATATTAAGAGGAGGCAAGTCGTTATGGCATATCAACCGATCGAAGAACTTTTACCAAAATCCGGCTACAGTATTTACAAATTGGTGCGTTTGGCCGCAAAGCGCTCTTTGGAATTGGCTGATGGAAGCCCCAAGCTGATTAATGATGTGCATGCGGACACAAAAACACCGACGATCGCTTTAGATGAAATCCGCGCCGGAAAAGTTGTTATCAAGTCGGTGGCTGATCAATTCGCTCCGCCCAAAGTTAAAAAAGGCAAAAAAGAAGAAGCTCCCGCGGACGAAGAAGCCGAAGCCAAGGCGTAAAGAAATAGAATTTCATGGCCGTTAATAAAAAACATATCTTATTGGGTGTGACCGGTAGCATCGCGGCGTATAAGTCGGCGGATCTGGTGAGGCGTTTGCTGGATTGCGGCTATGACGTTTCGGTGGTGATGACAAAAGAAGCCGAATATTTTATTACGCCGCTCACCCTAGAGTCTCTGTCGGGGAAAAAAGTTCTCACGGGTCGATTTGAAGATTGGGTGAAAGACGGACAGATGAGCCATATCACGCTGGCGCAAAGTGCGGATGCGATTTTGATTGCTCCGGCGACGGCGAACATTATTGCTAAGCTGGCGACGGGTTTGGCGGATGATATTTTGACATGCGCCATTTTAGCGACCAGCGCTCCGGTTTTGATCGCTTTGGCCATGAACGAAACGATGTATAAAAATAGAATCGTTCAGGAAAATTGTAAAAAGCTTAAAGATCATGGTTTTATTTTCATCAATCCGGTTAAAGGCCAGCTCGCCTGCGGAGTTAATGGCGAGGGGCATTTTGAAGAACCGGAAAAGATCATTAAGGTTTTAAAAACTGTTATTTGAAAAATTGGTGAAGGCGGCAAACATTTCTTGATGAGGCAGTTTCGCTTCGCCGGACGAGAAATGTTTGTGTGTGGGCCAAAAAATTCTGCGAGATTTTGGCGAGGTAGCCAAGTGGTTACGGCCGCGGTCTGCAAAACCGTCGTTCACCGGTTCGAGTCCGGTCCTCGCCTCCAGTATAAAATAAATCGGCATCACTGGGGCCGCAAAATGCATGCGGCACCCCATTCCCACCGTGATGGATTTTCACGGAGCACTACAATCACGTGGTTATTGGGCAAGTGGTGGAATGGTATACACGCAGGACTTAAAATCCTGTGGCCGAAAGGTCGTGAGGGTTCGACTCCCTCCTTGCCCACTTGAAAAAAGAGTTTTAAATATTTGGAAGGAAATTTGAGATTTATTAAAAAGCAAAGCGCACGGACCCGTAGCTCAGTTGGTTAGAGCGCTTCCTTGACATGGAAGAGGTCACAAGTTCGAGTCTTGTCGGGTCCATTTTGTTTGGATAACCGCTTTCGCGGGAATCATCTCAGTAAATCAGGATTGACAAAAATATATTTGTCATCCCTGCGAAAGCAGGGATCCACATTCAAATTTTTATGGAATACAAAACAGATTTAGATAAATTGCGGCATTCCTGTTCGCACGTGATGGCGCAGGCCGTCAAGCAGTTGTGGCCGGATGTGAAGGTTGCAATCGGCCCGGCTATCGAAAACGGTTATTATTACGATTTTGATAAAAAAGATCCTTTTTCCGACGATGATTTGAAAGCCATTGAAAAAGTTATGCGTCAGATCATTGCGCGTAAGCCGAGGTTTGTTCAATCGTCCATGCCGCGTAACGAAGCTTTAAAAATGTTTGGCAAAGAAGGCGAGAAATACAAAGTTGAGTTGATTGACGGGATTTCTGATGAGAACGTTTCTATTTTTAAAACCGGAGACGAATGGCTGGATCTTTGTAAAGGCCCCCACGTTGATAATGCCGGAGAAATAAAAGCTTTTAAATTGTTGTCGGTCGCTGGGGCGTATTGGCGGGGGAACGAAAAAAATGCCATGTTGCAAAGGATCTACGGGACCGCATTTTTTTCGGAAGACGATCTTAAGAAATATTTAAATATTTTGGCCGAAGCCGAAAAACGCGATCACCGAAAATTAGGTGTCGCGCTTGATCTTTTCCAGATTTATCACGAAACTGCGGGTGCCGGGTTGGTTTTTTATCATCCCAATGGCGCCATGCTGCGCAAGGTCATTGAAGATTATGTTCGTGAACAGCACATCAAGCGCGGATACGATCTGGTCATGACTCCGCATATTCTCAAAGGAAAACTTTGGGAGATCAGCGGGCACGCGGACCATTACCGGGAAAATATGTATTTCTTCGACGTGGACAATGAAGAATACGCGGTCAAACCGATGAATTGTCCCGGCCATATTTTGATTTTTAAATCGAAAACCCGTTCGTATCGTGATCTGCCTGTCCGTTATTTTGAGTTAGGAACGGTTTATCGTCAGGAAAAAGCGGGGGTGTTGCACGGTCTTTTGCGGGTGCGCGGATTTACCCAGGACGATGCGCATATTTTTTGCCGTCAGGACCAGATCAAAAGTGAAGTCGAAGGCGTCATTGATTTTGTTTTTGACGTGATGAAGGATTTTGGTTTTACAGACCTGGAGATTGAACTTTCGACGAGACCGGAAAAATATATTGGCCGTATTGAGAATTGGGATGTGGCGACACAAGCGCTGGAAAATTCTTTGAAAGATAAAAAGATCCTTTTTCAAGTTAATGAAGGCGACGGTGCTTTTTATGGGCCCAAGATCGACATTAAATTGAAGGACGCCTTGGGCCGCAAATGGCAGTGTGCTACGATCCAGTGTGATTTTGCTTTGCCGGAACGTTTCGCGATGTCTTATATTGATGAAAATGGCAAGGAAGTGCGGCCGATCATGATTCATCGCGCGATTTTAGGCAGTTTAGAAAGGTTCATGGGAAATCTGATTGAGCATTACGCCGGCGCTTTCCCGACGTGGCTCGCTCCGGTGCAGGTGGCTTTGATTCCTCTTTCTCCTGAACAGCAAGGTTTTGCTAAGGAAGTAAAAGAAGATTTACAAAAAAATGGAATCAGGGTTATAATTGACGAGCGAAACGAGAGTTTAGGTAAACGTATTCGCGAGGCGACGGTAAAAAAAATCCCCTATATGCTTGTTCTGGGGGAAAAGGAAGTCGCTTCCCGGGAAGTTGCGGTCCGCAAGCGTGTGGGATCAGAACAAAGCCTGATGTCCATGGCCCAGTTTGGCGATTTTATTTTGGGTGAAGTTAAAGAAAAGAAAATTTAAATTGAGGTGTTGTCCCCGAACGCTTTAAGCGGGGATTTTTTCAATTCAGAGATTCCCGCGAAAATCATGCGGAAATGACAAAGGGAGGTCGTTATTCAAAAAGTCATACGAGTTAATGAACGGATTCGTTCTCCGGAAGTCCGGGTGATCGGCCCGGAAGCTGAACAGCTGGGCGTTTTGATGATCCGCCGCGCTTTAGAATTGGCGGTTGAAAGCGGCCTGGATCTCGTCGAGGTGGCGCCGACCGCGCGTCCCCCAGTTTGTCGCATAATGGATTTTAGCAAATACAAATATGACCAGGAACGCAAGGAACGCCGGGTCAAAAAAAGCCAGCATGTCGCGCATTTAAAACAGATCAAAGTCAAGCCGCACATTGCCGACAATGATTACCACACCAAGCTTAAGCAGGCGCAGACATTTTTGGCTAAAAAAGATAAAGTCAAAGTAAACCTCTTTTTCCGCGGCCGGGAAATGGCTTTTGTGGATTTAGGGAAAAAAATAATCGATCGTTTTGTTGTGGACCTTAGCAGCCACGGCCAGATCGAAAAGCCACCTTCCATGGAAGGAAGGGTCATGTCGGTTGTGGTTATTCCGAGGGCTGACAAAAAAACCTCAGTCGCAGAGAAAGGAAGCGAAGATGCCGAAACTTAAAACGAATAAAGCCGCGATGAAGCGCTTTAAGATCACCAAAAAAGGAAAGATCAAAAAGCGCAATGCCGGTCGTCGCCATATTTTAGGAAAGAAAACCCGGAAACGGAAACGTCAATTGCGTAAAGCAGGTTTTGTTTCCGCCGTGGATGCACGTCGGATAAGGAGGTTGTTGCCGTATGGTTAGAGTTCGCACAAATGTTGCCACCAAGCGCCGCAAAAAACGAGTGCTTAAAGCGGCCAAAGGATATTTTCAACAGCGTCATAAACGTTACGCGCAAGCCAAGCGTACCCGCATCAAAGCGCAAGCGTATGCCTATCGTGATCGCAAAGTCAATAAAGGTGAGTACCGTAAACTTTGGACGGTCCGTATCAATGCGGCTTGTCGTGAAATGGGAATGACTTATAGCCAATTTATCGGCGGCTTGACCAAAGCCAAGGTGGCGGTTGACCGTAAGATTATTTCCGAATTGGCGATTTCTTCACCGGCCGCGTTCAATCGTCTTGTGAAAATTGCCCAAGAGCATAACGGGTCAAAGGCGGTTGCAAAGTCGGCTAAAAAAGTCGATTGATTTTTCCTCTCGTCGTATCAGATGGCCCGCATGATCTTTAAGGTCAAGCGGGTCATTTTTTTACTGAACCCCGGGTTTTCCTATTGAAGCGAAAGACATCCCGGGCTGGAATGAACCCTGGCGGACCGGCCATGGTAGCAAGTGGGATTTAAAAAACATGAAATGGAATTTCGAAAAACTTATGCAAGATGCCAGCCAGGAAATCGCTGGCTGTGCGGATTTTAAAAATCTCGAAGGGTTACGGGTAAAGTTTTTAGGACGCAAAGGACTTGTAACGGAAATCTATGCGAGCCTGCCGACTTTATCGCCGGAAGAAAAGCCGCTCGTTGGGAAATATGCCAATGATTTTCGCAATACTATAAGCCGGCTTCTTGATGAAAAAAAAGTTTCTCTGGAAGGGTCGTTATCCGCAGATACAGCCGCTTCTCTGGATGTGACATTGCCGGGAATTGCGCCGGCGCTGGGACATGAACATGTTTTGTCGCAGATCATTGAGGAAATCTGTGTAACGTTTGAACATTTGGGATTTGTTGTCCAAGATGGACCGGAAGTCGAAACGGAATTTAACAATTTTACGGCTTTAAACATTCCCGCTGATCATCCATCGCGGGATTCCTTCGACACTTTTTATTTAGAAACACCCGACCCCGATCAACAAGGCCGCTATCTTTTATTGCGCAGTCAAACTTCGCCGGTGCAAATCCGTTTGATGAAAGAATTTAAACCGCCCTTTGCCGTGGTCATTCCCGGAAAAGTTTATAGGCCCGACGCTGTGGATGCGAGCCATTCGTTTGTTTTTCATCAGATTGAAGGATTGCTTGTTGATCACGATATCAAATTCTCCGATCTAAAGGGCTTATTGACGGCTTTTTGTCAGCGGTTGTTCGGAGAAAAAACCCGGATGCGTTTTCGGCCCCATTACTTTCCTTTCACGGAACCTTCCGCTGAAGTCGACATCTCCTGTTACATTTGCGACGGCAAAGGCTGTTCGGTGTGCGGGCGCAAAGGCTGGCTGGAAATTATGGGATGCGGCATGGTCAATCCAAAAGTTTTTGAAGCGGTGAAATATCCAAAAGGAAAATATACCGGGTTGGCTTTTGGAATGGGTGTAGAACGCATGGCCATGCTCAAATACGGCATTAATGACATTCGTCTTTTTCTTGAAAATGACATTCGTTTTTTAAAACAATTTTAAAATCGATGAAAACCATTTCTATTAATAAAATCGTCCTCTGCGTTTTCGCTGGTCTTTTATTTTGCGCGCCAGCCAATGCGGCGGAAGTTTCGGACGAAGAATATCGAACAATAGCCCTACATATCGTCGATAAAGTCATTGCTTTACAAAAGAAATACCGGCATTTTATCGACGCGAATCTTAAGAACATTTCTCCGTCATTAGATAAACTTCCAATGCAGTTTAATTATTCGCATTCATAAATATGAAACTCAGTCTCAATTGGCTCAATGATTTTGTTAAACATGGACTTTCGGCAGATAAACTCGCCGAACGTCTCACCATGGCCGGTCATGAAGTCAAAGGTGTAGACGATGTCGGGGGCGATAAGGTTTTTGAAATTGAGATTACACCCAACCGCCCGGACTGTTTGAATACCTTGGGTCTGGCCCGGGAAGTGAGCGCGATTGTTAATAAACCTTTAAGAACGCCGAAATTAAAATTATCCCCCATTCCTAAAGCCTTTTGTGATGTCACAATAGAAGATCGGGCCGCCTGTTTGCGTTATATCGGCAGCGTCGTTGAAAACGTTACTGTCGCTGACTCCTCTCCTACGATCAAAGCCAGATTACAGGCAGTGGGTTTGCGTCCGATCAACAACGTCGTTGACACAACCAATTATGGACTTTTTGAAAACGGTCAACCTTTGCATGCCTTTGATTATGACAAATTGATCGGCGGTAAGATTATTGTGCGCCGCGCCAAAGCCGGGGAGAAAATCGTCACTCTCGACGGCGTAGAGCGCGAGCTGAATCCTGCAATTTTAGTCATTGCCGATGCCCAAAGGCCGGTTGCGCTTGCCGGAATTATGGGTGGTCAAGCCGCGGAAGTAACGGCGCAGACAAAAAATATTTTGTTGGAGAGCGCTTATTTCGATCCGATTTTAATCCGCCGTGCCGGACGCGCTTTAGGTTTGACAAGCGATTCGGCGTATCGCTTTGAGCGCGGTGTGGATTTTGTGAATGTTGATATTGCGGCCAAACGGGCTTTGAGCCGGATTGTTGCCTGCGCCGGAGGCAAAATCATCCGGTATCGGGACCTTTTCTTTCATAAAGCAAGTTCGCAAAAAAGTTTTGCCGTTGATGTGGCGGCCATAAGTCATTTTCTCGGTACAAAAATTCTGGCGACACAGGCAAAAAAGATTTTAAGTCATCTCGGTTTTCTGGTCACAGGCAAGTCTTATATCCTTAATATCACGGCCCCAAGTTTTCGTAATGATATCAAAGGGGCTGTTGATATTTCTGAAGAAGTTGCCCGGATCATCGGCTATGACCGGCTTCCGTCGAGCTTGCCGCAAATTAAGCCATCAGCGATTGTTCCCTCTTTACGTTTTCAACTCAAAAGAAAATTGCGCCGCATTTTGACGGGTTTGGGTTTAGACGAAGCCATGAGTTACCCTTTGATTAGCGCTGTGGCCATAGAAAGAACAAAGGTCGGGGCCAGTTCCGCTTTAAGAATTAAAAACCCCTTAAGTTCTGATCAAGAATTTCTGCGGCCCTCGCTTTTGGCCAGCCTTTTGGCCGTCGTCAATTTAAATTTTAATCGGGGTCAAAAGAACCTGCGTTTATTCGAGCTTGGGAAAATTTATTCGGTCGCCGGAGAAAAGGAAGTTTTAGGCATTATCTTGACAGGGTCCCGTCTGCTAAATTGGCAGACCCATACGAAGGAACCCGTGGATTTCTACGACCTTAAAGGAATGGTTGGCCGCGTTTTTGAGGGCCTGGGATTTGAAAAACAGGATAAAGTTCTTTCTTTAAATAAAATCGGTAAAGATGTTTTAAAAAACTGGGATTTAAAATCCGACGATGTGTATTATGCCGAGATTGATCTGGAAGCCCTTTACAAGTTGAAACCGCAAAGCAGGCGGTTCTCGCCTTTGTCTGCTTTTCCGTCCATTACGCGCGATGTGAGCCTGGCGGTCAGGCCCGATGTTACTTTTGCCCAGATCGAATCTTTGGCCCGTGAACACGGCGGGAAATATTTGATCGCCGTTAATTTTCTTGAGCAATATCTTGGTGAAAAGATCGCCGCTGGACAAAAAGGCCTTGTTTTTTCTTTGCTTTACCAATCCTCCACAGGGACATTGACCGAAGCACAAATTGCTCCGGTTCACGAACAAATCCTCCAGAAATTTATTCAAGACCTCGGCGCCGCCATCCGGTAACCCCCTTGACAGAATTCTATTGTTACTGTATATTCTGTATTAACAGAAACAATCGAAAGAAAGGAACCTGATGAGACTCACTCCGGCGATGAATAAATTTATTATTTACTGGGGGCAAATGGGAACGCTGTGGGGCGTTAATCGCACCGTCGGGCAAATACACGCCTTGCTCTATTTGTCTCCGGATCCGCTTAGCGCGGATGAGATTATCGATATTTTGAAAATCGCCCGGTCGAATGTCAGCACCAGTCTTAAGGAATTAACGGCGTGGGGTATTGTTAAAATGATCCATAAAATAGGGGAACGCCGCGAGTATTATGAATGTCTGAAAGATGTTTATGAGATGTTTAAAATCATTTTGGAAGAACGCAAGAAGCGGGAAATCGATCCGACGCTCATTTTGATCAAGGAATGCTTGGCCGAAATTGATCCGGAGAAAAATGATGAAAAATATACCCGCGAACGTTTAGAAGCTTTGGATGATTTTTTAGGATCAACGACGTTGTGGTATGACCGCGTCAAGGAACTGCCTTTAGATAAACTTTGGAAATTAGTCAAAATTGAAAATAAGCTCAAAGGTTTGGGAAAGAAAAAATAAAAGGCATGAACAGAAAAATCAAAGAGAATAATACCTGCGCCCGCGCTGATAGGATTAACAATGAAAGCGAAGCGTTTTTTGTCTGCAAATGGGTTAATTTTATTTTGATTCACTATGAAGTCAACACCGCACTTTTACAGGACAGCGTTCCTTTCGAATTAGATCAGTTTGAAGGAAGGGCCTATATCAGTTTGGTTGCATTTACTTTGGAAGATTTTAGTTTCGCACAAAAGGGATTGATCCGACGGATTGTGATGCTTCCTGTGGCATCACACCGATATTTTAACGTGCGGACATATGTTAAACATGATGGTTGCAAAGGAATTTATTTCTTAAAGGAATGGATATCAAATCCCCTGTGTTCTTTTGTCGGGTCACGCTTGTACGGATTACCATGCGAATATGGTCATCTAGATTACAGTCACGATTGGCCCACGGGATTATTGAGGGGAAAAATCATTTCTCCAAGGAAAACCAGTTATCAATATCTGCTATGTAAAAATACCGACGCAATGATGAGTGCTAAACCTGATATGCTGGAAGATTTTCTCTTTGAACGTTACACAGCCTTTATTGAGAAAAATGGCGTAAAAAAATATTTTAGAATTTGGCACCAACCGTGGCGTCATGGGCCCGTTGAAATAAAACATATCCATGATCGGTTGCTTTCGACTTTGGGAAGGTGGGGAACCGACATACAGCCGTGCTTGGCCCATTATTCTCCCGGAGTTTCAGGGGTGAGGATGAGTCGGCTCTTAAAGTTAGGATAAATTATGGAAAATGATCAGGCGACTCAACCGAACTTTTCGGTCAACCTTCCCAATACCGGCAAACCTAAAATTGTTATTATCGGCGGGGGATTTGGGGGAATTGAACTCGTGCGTAAGTTGTCTCATTTAGATGCGCACGTGATTTTGGTGGATAAAAACAATCATCATACTTTTCAGCCCTTGCTTTATCAGGTTGCGACCGCTGGTCTCGAAGCGGAATCGATTGTTTATCCCTTTCGGAAAATTTTCCAAAAACAAAAGAACTTTATTTTTCGCATGGCTGAGGTGCTGGAAATCGTACCGGAACAAAATAACCTCAAGACCACAATCGGTGATCTGGCTTACGATTATTTGGTCATTGCCGCCGGTTCGCAGAGCAATTATTTTGGAATGAAGGACTTTAAGGAAGGTGCCTTGGCCATGAAGTCGGTTCCCGAAGCCGTGGCTATTCGCAATTTGATTTTAGAAAATATGGAAAAAGCGCTTTTAGTCAAGAACAAGGAAGATCGCCAAGCCTTGATGAATATTGTTGTCATCGGCGGCGGTTCGACGGGTGTGGAAATGGCCGGCGCTTTGATCGAATTAAAAATGCACGTCTTGACCAAGGATTACCCCGAATTAGACATTGCCAGCATGCAAATCTATGTTGTGGATATGGAAGATCGTCTTTTGCGCACGATGACCCCGCATGCTTCGTTTCATGCCGAGAAATTTCTCAATAATTTTGATGTCAATCTTTGGTTAAAAACCAAGGTGGTTTCTTACGATGGGAAAGTTTTAACCTTGGCCAATGGGAAAAAGATTTTTACCGAAACGGTCATCTGGGCCGCGGGGGTGACCGGGGCCTTGGTCAATGGTCTTGCGGCCGCAGAAATCGTCAACGGCCGTATTAAGGTTGATCCATTTAACAAAGTTCATGGTTATCCTAATATTTATGCTATCGGAGACATCGCGGGTCTCACGACTGAGGCGACGCCGCAAGGCCATCCTATGCTGGCACCCGTCGCTATTCAGCAAGCCAAGAATTTAGGAAATAATTTTAATAAAATTATAGCGCAGCAGCCGTTGAATCCCTTTGTTTATAAAAATCCGGGAGTTATGGCTACGATTGGCCGCAACCATGCGGTTGTGGATATCAATGGACTGAAATTTCACGGCTTATTCGCCTGGCTGACGTGGTTATTTATCCATTTGATTGCCCTTGTTGGTTTTCGTAATCGGCTTATTGTGTTTATCAATTGGGCCTGGAATTATTTTAGCTATGACCGCAGTTTGCGTTTGATTATGAAGCCGCCCCAAAAATAAAAACCGTTCTGCTTGAGGTCGGGTTTGACCACTAATCCAAAAGTGCTATAATGCTTTCGTCCCTACAGTGTTCGTTAGCGCCACGCAAAAAGAACCAATACTTATAATATGGGATCCTAAACTTCTTGCGGTCCGTGGATCGCTGGAGTGGAGCCCACTTGGTGACCTGGTTCACCTAGCTAACGCGACGGCACAGGTGGGGACGTTTTCCTTTTAGGAGCGTCTATGAAACGAAAAATTGAAAAGCTTTCTTCGGCCCCTACCATTTTTTCTGAAATCCAAGAACAGGAAATGATTAAAAGCGCTCCTTTGAGCGCCCGTATGCGTCCGCAATCGTTAAAAGAGTATGTGGGCCAAACACATATTCTCGGCGAAGGCAAGCTTTTAACCCGGGCCATTGAATCCGATCGCTTGAGTTCGCTAATTTTTTATGGGCCGCCGGGTTCCGGTAAAACCACTCTCGCTCTGTGCATAAGCAAAGAAACGGCCGCAGTTTTTGAAAAGATTAACGCGGTCACATCCAATGTTGAAGAAATGCGCAAAATTTTAGCGGCCGCACAAAACCGCCGCGCCACATCCGGCCGCCGCACCGTTTTATTTATCGACGAAATTCATCGTTTCAATAAAGCCCAGCAGGATGTTCTTATGCCGGATTTGGAAGACGGGAATATTGTTTTAATCGGCGCCACAGTTTTAAATCCTTTTTTTACCTTGGTTAGTCCGTTATTATCCCGGTCCTTAGTTTTTGAGTTGAAAAGTCTTTCTGCTGATGAGATTGCGACATTATTAAAACGCAGCCTGACCGATAAGGAGCGGGGATTCGGTCAAATCAATATTAAAGTGGATGAAGAGGCTATCCAATTTTTGTCGCAGGTTTCTGACGGAGATGCGCGAAGGGCCTTGAATGCCTTAGAAATTGGTATTTTGACGACCAAACCTGACTCCCAAGGGATTGTAGATTTCACCTTAACGGTTGCGCAGGAATCCATTCAGAAAAAACAAGTCAATTATGACCGGGAAGGCGATCAGCATTACGACACTATTTCTGCTTTTATAAAATCCATGCGCGGTTCCGATCCCGATGCAACCTTGTATTGGCTGGCTAAAATGATTTATGCGGGGGAAGATCTCCGTTTTATCAGTCGCCGTATTTGTATTTGCGCCGCAGAAGATGTGGGTCTTGCTGATCCACAGGCTTTGGTACTGGCTCATGCCGCCATGGATGTTTCTGAGTTTATAGGTCTTCCCGAAGCCCAGATTCCTTTGGCCCAGGCTGCAGTTTACGTCGCCTGCGCGCCAAAATCCAATGCGGCTTATTTAGGGATTTCTCATGCCATGGAAGATGTTAAAAACAATAAAATTCTAGAAATTCCCCTTTCTTTAAAGGATGCTCATTATGCCGGGGCAAAAACTTTGGGTCGGGGGCAGGATTATAAATATGCCCATGATTTCAAAGATCATTATGTGGCGCAAGAATATATGCCACAAAAGGTTAAGTATTATATTCCCACGGACATGGGTTATGAAAAAAAGATCAAGGCGTGGCTGGAATATCTGCGCGAGCAAGCCAAGGCGCAGTCACATTCTTCCCAAAATTCCGATTGAGGAAAATATGAAAGAATGATAATATAAAGAACTTAAAGTGACAATATGTCCGTTGAATCATTAAAAATCGCTAAAGAAAAAATTCGCAAAAAAGTTTTAACACTACTGCGCAAGCAGAAGGAGGAAGACAGGCTTAAAAAAAGTCTGTTGATTTTGAAAAAACTCTTTGCTCTTTCCGAATTTAAGCGGGCGAAGACCGTTCTTTTTTATGCCTCGTTTGACGGCGAGGTAGAAACACTCGAAATGATGACGCAATCACTGACGTTAGGAAAAAAAATCGCATTGCCGAGCCTTGATACGAAAAACAAAAGAATAATTCCTGCTTATGTTCATGATCTCAAAGAGGATTTGGTCCTCGGTTCTTACGGTATTCCTCATTCACGCCACGCGGATATTCACTCTGCCGAGTGTGATGAAATCGATCTTGCGATTGTCCCTGGACTCGCTTTTGATCAGGACAATTACCGTTTGGGACGGGGTGCGGGGTATTATGACCGCTTCCTCACCAGATTATCAAGAGAAACTCCTGCCATTGGCCTTGCCTTCGACTTCCAAATCGTCAGCCGTCTGCCCCGTCAAGAGCATGACATTCCGATGACCCATGTCATCAGTACGGTGTAAGCTAAACATTCAGCGCACCGTATTCCATTGCGTTTTGTAAATGCAATGACAGTGAACCGTCAAATTTTAAAAAAGATCCCGGCCTGTTCGGGTAAGACTTGATAATTTTGGGTCAAGTCGGTTTTATTTTGTGTGGATTGAGTCGCATGTCTTAATCCCTTTAATAAAGGAAGCGAGGATAATTATGCAATCAGAAGCAATGTATCCAGTCATCATCGGTTTAGCTTGTGGCGGCGGTGTTTTAGCCGGATGGTTTTTGAGCCGTTTTTTTGCAAATAAAAATTTACGGGCCGCGGAAGAACGCGCGAGAAACCTGACCGACTTTGCCACTCGCGAAGCGGAAACTCGTAAAAAAGAAGCCGAACTTGCGGCGAAAGACCTGCTTTTAAAAGTGCGGCACGATTTTGAAAAAGAAACGAAAGACCGTCGGGAAGAAATATCGGCGGCCGAAAAACGGATTTTGCAAAAAGAAGAAAATCTTGAAAAGCGCGTGGACCTTTTAGAAAAAAAAGAAAAAGATATTTCCACCCGTTCGGCCGCTGTCCGCCAGGATGAAGAAAACTTAAAAGCCAAACAGGATGAGTTAAACAAACTTATTGAAGAAGAGAAAAAACGTTTACAAACGATCGCCTCGATGTCGCAGGATGAAGCCAAACAGCTTCTTTTAAGCCGCGTGGACCAAGAGCTTTTGCAAGAAAAAGCTACCCGCATCCGCCGCATGGAGGAAGAGATCAAAGAAAACGTTGACAAGACAGCGCGCAACATCATCGCTATTGCGATTCAGCGCTGTGCTTCTGACCACACGGCAGAAACGACCTTAAGTGTTGTCCCTCTTCCCAGTGATGAGATGAAAGGCCGCATCATCGGTCGCGAAGGACGAAACATTCGCGCGCTGGAAATGGCTACCGGTGTGGATATCATTATTGATGACACTCCGGAAGCGGTGACGATTTCTGGTTTTGATATGGTGCGCCGCGAAATCGCGCGTATTGCTTTGGAAAACTTGATCGTAGACGGCCGTATCCATCCGGGCCGCATTGAAGAAGTCGTGGAAAAAGCCAAAAAGGAAATTGAAAACAAGATTAAGGAAGAAGGGGACAAGGCGGCTTTTGATTTGGGAATTCACGGCATGCATCCCGAACTTTTAAAACTCGTCGGGCGTTTGAAATACCGGACCAGCTTCGGTCAAAACGCTTTGGTCCATACGAAAGAAGTCGCCCGCTTGATGGCTTTGATGGCGACCCAGCTGGGGTTAGATCCCAAGATCGCGATTCGTACCGGACTTTTACACGATATTGGAAAAGTGGTGAGTCAGGAAGCGGAAGAAGGAACCCACGCCATCGTCGGAGCTAATTTGGCCAAGAAGCATGGCGAAAATGATATCGTTGTAAATGCCATTGCGTCCCATCACGATGAAGTGGAGTCGACGACATTGTATGGAAATATTCTGTGTGCCGCGGACGCTATCAGTGCGGCTCGTCCGGGCGCGCGCGCCGAAACACTAGAAACCTACGTGAAGCGTTTGGAGAGTTTGGAAAAGATTGCCAACTCTTTTAAGGGTGTTGAAAAGTCTTATGCCCTGCAGGCTGGCCGCGAAATTCGTATTATGGTTCAGCCGGACAAAATCAATGACGACGAAGCGATTGTCATGGCGCGCGACGTGCGTAAGCGTGTGGAACAGGAACTGGAATATCCGGGACAGATCAAGGTCTTGGTCATGCGCGAGACACGGGCTATCGAATACGCCAAATAAGTTAAAAAGCCGCGTAAAGATTTGCGCGGATGAAAAGAACGTCCCTGAGCCGATCTTTCCGGAGGAGCGGAGGGAGTCACGGTTGATCCTATTGCACCCATCTGTCGAGAAAAATTATGAATGTTCTATGCCTTGGGGATATCGTCGGGAAAGCGGGCCGTCAGGCCCTAGAAGAAATTCTTGCGGGGATTAAAAAAGAATTTGAAATTGATTTTACAATAGCTAACGGCGAGAATGCCGCCGGCGGCGCGGGTCTCACCCCGCGGATTGCGGGCCAGCTTTTTCGTGCCGGTTGTGATTTTCTGACTTTGGGGGATCACACCTGGGATAAGCACGAGATCATTGAATATTTGGCCGAAAACAACAATGTGATTCGTCCGGCCAATTTTCCGGAAGGAACGCCGGGAAAAGGCTGGGCCGTGGTAAAAGTCGGCGATCAAAAAATTGGCATTGTAAATCTTTTAGGTCGAGTTTTTATGCGCTATAATGTCGATTGTCCTTTTCGCGCTTTGCAAAGGATCGTTGAGGAGATCAGAAAAGAAACAAAAATAATTTTTGTGGATTTTCACGCCGAAACGACCAGCGAAAAAGTGGCCGCCGGATTATTTTCCGACGGAGATGTTACGGCGCTATTTGGTACGCATACGCATATTCAAACAGCGGACGCGAAAGTTTTACCCAAAGGCACCGCGTACATCACGGACTTGGGAATGACCGGACCATATGATTCGGTGATCGGGCAGAACAAAAAGAAAATCATTGAACGCTTTTGGACCGGAATGCCGGTCCGTTTTGAGGTCGCAACCGATGAACCCTGTCTTTGCGGAGTTGTTGTGGATGTTGACACCGTAACCGGTTTGGCCCGCAAAATCACGCCAATACAAAGGAGAAAAGCATGAGCCCTTGGGATGGATTAAATCGCAGGCGGTTTCCCCGCGTCAATTATCCTTGTCAGGTAGTGGTGCGCAATGAACAGGACGAGAAGGACGTTATCCTGGCTCATACGGAGAATATCGGCGTAGGCGGGGTTTGTGCCATTCTCAAGAAAGGTCTGCCCATGTTTGCGCCCGTCGAAATTGAATTGGACCTTCTGGATTTCGAAGATCATGTCAAATGCCAGGGCAAGATTGTCTGGTCGGTCCGCCGCAAGTCCAGCGAAGAAAATAAACCGCTTTTTTACGATATCGGAATTGAGTTTGTCGACATCAGTGATCTTGATCGGCAACGCGTCGAAGTTACCGTTCAACGTTTAGTCAAACAGGGCCGGACCGTTCCGGAAACTTAAAATATTTGAAATTTTGGCTGGTCGATCAGCTCCACAATATGTGGTCTTTGTGGAGTTTTTACTTTAAGGATAAAAAGCCCTATGGAAGCCGCTTTAGATAATACAAGCCCTAATACTCTGGTTAAGGTCCGGGTTCGTTTTGCGCCGAGTCCGACGGGATTTTTACATATTGGGGGCGCGAGGACCGCTCTTTTCAATTGGATGTATGCGCGTTGTCAGGGGGGAACATTTATTCTGCGCATTGAAGACACGGACGCGGAACGTTCGAAGCAGGAATATCTGGAAGAAATTTTACGCGCCATGAAATGGCTGGGGCTCAATTGGGATGAATTTTATAAACAGAGTGAGCGTTTTGATATTTACCGAAAATATGCCGCCCAGCTTTTAGATCAAGGTAAAGCGTATAAAGATGGTGAAGCGGTCATTTTAAAAATGCTTCCCGACCAAGTTAAAATTTTCGACCTGATCCGCGGTGAAATCAAATTTGATACCGAGACGCTCAAGGATCAGGTTTTGATGAAGTCGGACGGCACTCCGACCTACAGTTTTGCCTGCGTGATAGATGATTCCCTCATGGAAATCAGTCATGTGATTCGCGGCGAGGATCATATTTCCAATACGCCTAAACAGATCATGATTTATCAGGCGTTGGGTTTTAAGATTCCTAAGTTTGCGCATCTTCCTTTGATTATGGATGAGGAAGGCGGCCGTATGTCCAAACGCACGGGAGCTACGGCGGTGAGTGATTATCAAAAAGAAGGTTTTCTTCCGGAAGGGATTGTTAATTATTTAATGCTCTTGGGCTGGTCGCCGGGAAACAATCAAGAAAAGGTTAGTTTAGAAGCCGCGGTAAAAAAGTTTTCAATTAAGAAAGTCAATAAAGCCGGTGCCGCTTTTTCTATTGAAAAGCTAACCTGGCTTAATACGCAATATATTAAGGAAATGCCGGTCGAGAAGTTAACGGATTTGTTATTGCCTTTTCTTAAAGCTAAAGGATATGACGAAAATGTGGACCGGCAATGGCTCGAAGAGGTCGTAAAACTCTATCGGATGAGATTGTCTACCTTGTTGGATTTTATGGATTGGGCAGATTATTTATTCGAGCCGGATATAAAAGTGACGGAAGAAGATCGCGTGAAATATTTAACGGCTGATAAAAAAGAATGGTTTCAGAAATTAGCGGATGGTTTACAGAATTTGACAAAATTTGATCATGCTTCGACGGAAGAAGTTTTTAGAAATGTTGTGGGAGTTTTAAGTATTCCTTCAGGAAGTTTGGTTCATCCGGTGCGCATTGCCTTGACAGGAAAAACCATTGGTCCTGGACTTTTTGAAACCATGGCGGTTTTAGGAAAAGAAAGAACGGTCAAAAGATTGAAGGATGCGGTTTCCTAAGTTCTCTAAAGAATAGCTGGAGGAAGACAGCCCTCCGGCAATGCTTTTTTAAAGGAAGTTTGGTCAATAGTTGCCCTGCACCTGCGTTTTCTAAAGAAAAGATTTTGGAACGCAAGTACGAGGGCAAAACCTCTCTAGAGGTAGAGCCGATAAATGTGTGGAAGTTTTGCCCTGTCGTCTAATGGTAGGACATGAGATTCTGGATCTCAGTATTTTGGTTCGAATCCAAGCGGGGCAGCCAAAGTGTAATGAGCGCTCCGTCGCGAAGCTATCCAGGCGGGGCAGTTTTTGTGATAATTCGACTTGCAATGTCGAATTATCATGGTATGCTTTTAGCATGCAGATTATTAGAAAGCCAGAAATAGACCGCGCCACACGTCTTTTAAAATCAAATCCCGTCGTGGCTTTGCTAGGCCCTCGCCAATGCGGCAAAACCACCCTTTCTCATCAAATCATTGACCGCATTAAAAGCGAAGCTCATTTTTTTGACTGCGAAAACCCCAGAGATATTCAAAGATTGGCTGACCCATTAACGGCCCTTCATGATTTAAAGGGCATTGTGGTTATTGATGAGATTCAGCGTGCGCCGGAGATTTTTCCTGTTTTACGTGTTCTGGCTGACCAAGCCGAGAATGTCAAATATTTAATCTTAGGAAGCGCTTCCCAGCATTTATTGAAACAAAGTTCAGAAACTTTGGCGGGACGTATCGCGTTTATGGAAATTTCCGGCTTTCATCGGGAAAATGTGGCGCAGAATCAATTGAAAAGACTTTGGTTAAGAGGGGGTTTTCCTCGATCTTATCTTGCAAAAGCGGAAAAAAATTCTTTCCAATGGCGTCAGGACTTTATTGCGACGTTTTTGGAAAGAGACATTCCGAATCTGGGGCTGCAAATTCCGGCGCGCATGTTACAGCGCTTTTGGGCCATGCTGGCGCATTATCATGCTCAATTGTTCAATGCTTCTGAAATTGGCCGGAGTTTGGGTGTTTCGGACCATACCGCCCGAAGATATTTGGATTTGTTGGCTGCAACATTTATGATTCGGGAAGTCAAGCCGTGGTTTTATAATACAAAAAAAAGAATTGTCAAAACACCAAAGATTTATTTCCGAGATTCTGGGATTCTACATGCACTTTTGTCAATTGAAAACGAAAAAGGACTTTTGACCCATCCGCAGCTTGGATTTTCTTGGGAAGGTTTTGCTCTTGAAGAGGTGATTAAGTTTTTGGAGATCAGAGAAAATCAGGCTTTTTTCTGGGGAATTCACACAGGGGGAGAGATCGATTTGGTATTTGAAAAAAACGGTCGTCTCTATGGAGTTGAGGTCAAACATACCCAGGCTCCCGCCGTGACGTCTTCGATACAGTCAGCCATCCAAGAACTTTCCCTTAAGCATGTATGGGTTATTCATTCAGGAAAAGAAGAATATCCTTTAGCTAAAAATGTCACGGCTATTCCTTTGAACGCTTTAAAATTCAAATATTAGCCAGCTGCGAAACTCGTCCAATTGGGGCAGTTTTTTAATACTACGACAATGGAGGAAAATTTGAAAAAAATCTTCTCGATCTTATTCGCCATCTTGATTTTATTTGTTACATATAAAATATCTTACAGTGACAATCCTTCCCTTCAGATTGAAGTTCTAAGCAAAATTGAAAAAGTCACAGCTCCGGGGATGATCAAAATACCTGTTCGTATAACCAATGTGAGTTCTGTTCCTCAGAATATTGGGACCGAGATATGCGGTGTTCACGGGGTGCAGGGGTGGAGTACGGACAAGGATTTTTTAATCAGCGATGGTTGGATGTGTGATCAAAACGGATCTCCTGACCGACCCATTATTCTAAACTCGGGTGACACTTATGAGCAGGTGTGCGAAGTTCACTTTGTTGATGGGAAGACTAAATTTGAAAGATTTAATTTTCGGCTTTGTATTCAAGGCACCGTGTGCAGTAAGGCTATCGACGTAGAAGTGATAAAATAAATTTCTTGGCGTCGATTAAAGAACTATCTTAAACATACAAATAGTTGCGAGCAACTGCGAGTGCCCGGCATGAGAGCCGAAAGTCGTCCAATTGGGGCAGTTTTCAATTCAAAAAGTCTCCACGTATAAATTGCGTCAGCAATTTCGATTTGACAATCTTCCGGATACGGGGTATTATTTGTTTACCTAGATAAACACGTGTTTACAAGGATAAACATATCGATGCGGCTCAATAGACCCTTGGATAAAGTTTTAAATAATGAAATTAAAGTCCGCGCCTTACGTATTTTTAGCCAAAATCAGGGTGAAATGAGCGGGCGGCAAATAGCAGCCCTGGCAGGGGTAACGCCTAAAACCGCTCATGAGATATTGCAGGATCTTTTAGTCGAAGGCATTCTTGTTATGCGCGTTGTCGGCAAAACCCATTTATTCCGTCTTGCTGAAGAGCGGGTTGTCGTTAAGGATGTTCTTAGACCTCTTTTTGCTGCCGAAAATATTCTGAGCGAACGATTATTTGATATTATCCGCACAACTGTAAAAAGATCCAAAATGAAAAATGACATTATTAGCATTGCGGTGTTTGGTAGTGTTCACGCCAAAACAGAAAATTCAACAAGCGACGTAGACTTGCTGGTTATTGTTAAAACAGCTGAATTCAAATCTAAAGCCGAGACCCTTTTTTCCGAGCTAGATCAGAAAGTATCCTCTCAATGGGGCCATCTTATTTCTCCTTATGTGAACACTCTTGCAGAATTAAAAAGTAAGGCCAAGAAGCAAAGTGGGGCAATACCCGAAATCCTTAAGTCGTATCAACTTATTTATGGTGAAAGATTAGAGAAACTTTTGCGATGATGAAACATTTAAGAACAAGAACAGTCGATCAAGGACAATATGTGATTTATTGGAATAAGGCGGAAGAATTTTATGAAGTCATGCAACATGCCTTTAAAAACCGGATGTGGACAGCAGTTGGATTAAATGCCGTGCATTGCGTAATTTCTTCCTGCGATGCCTTGTCGGTGAAATTCCAAGGATTGCGTTCATCAGGCGAAGATCATATGCAGACCGTCGATTTATTGGCAAGGGTTCCGGTGGCAGGAGTTGAAAAGCAGGTGGCATCTATCCGTCGTATCATTGCCAAAAAGAACGCCATTGCTTATGATAATCGAGAGTTTCGCGAAAGCGATGCGATGGAGATATTTAAACAGGTGGAACGTTTTTATTTATGGGCATTTGACTATTTGAATAAAAAATAAATATTTCTAGATGGAGAAGAGACATGGTTTTTGAAATACGCAGAGCAAAGAATGGGTTTATTTTGAAAGTTCTTGGGGGAGATGACTCTCCGGACGCGACGGAAATTGTCTATCAGGAAAAGTATGATGAAAATGAAGAAGTTGAATGTTTTGCAGATTTTTGAAGAGACCTGAATGATGAGTTCGGGCCATCAACAAGCCGGTATTCTGAGAAAAGGATTTATATTCGTGTGGAACCGGGCGATAAGTTTGAACCGGTATCAAAAAAAGATGGCTTTGTATAAAGCCAGTTGCGAGCTATAGCGAGTGCCCGGTTTGAGGGCCGAAAGCCGTCCTCACGGGGCCGTTTTCTTGCCTTAAAAATATTTGCATCACAATTGCCTCAGCAATTCCGATTGGACAATGCTCCCCGAATGCGGTAGTATTTATTTACTAAAATAAACAAGCGTTTATCTAGAGAAACATTCCAAGGAGGTT
The DNA here is from genome assembly GCA_031423615.1 of Candidatus Omnitrophota bacterium. Lineage (GTDB taxonomy): Bacteria > Omnitrophota > Gorgyraeia > Zapsychrales > JANLHA01 > JADLGJ01. Next base: position 25,315 of record JANPFV010000122.1, on the reverse strand, counting down.
CCATCGACTGCTTTATGGTGAAAGATTAGCGAGAGTTTTGCGACGATGAAATATTTTAAAATACAAGCCGTCGATCAACTTCAATATGCAGTTTACTGGAATAAGACGGAAGAATTCGATGAGATTATACAACATGTTTTTAAAAATCATATGTGGACAGCGGGTAGCCTATGGAGCAATGCTAATAAAGTCAGGAGAAAGGTTATGCTCAATCTCTTTATTGTTGTCTTGGGAATATTGGTTTGCTTGCCGGTTTATGCACAAGAAAGCGCCGATAAAACATTCGTGCAAAAATACGTCGAGGCGGTCAATAATAAAGATGTCAAACTCATGAAAAGTTTGATGACCCCCTTAGGCCAAGCCTGTTTTGATAAAGGTAATGAAAAATATTTTGCTGATCTCTTTGCCCAAGAATTTAGGCATACAATTCCAACCAATTATAAAACTCACATCAAACTCTTAACGTCGCTTGATGTGGATCAAGAAAAACAAAGAATTAGTCAGGCGCAACGGCTTGATTTACCCATCGAAGAAATGCCGACGCATCTTTTGCAAATAACTTTTGACATGAGCAACAGTCATATTTATAGTTTCGATAAATTTTTAATTTGGCAGAATGGGAGCTATGGCTTGGATTATGCCTGCCCCAGCGATGAGTGGATAAAGGATTATTGGAAAAGAAAAGATAATCCGGCAGAACAAAAGAAATATTATCAAAAGCTTAGCGAGAGGCTGCAAAAAGACAGTCAATCCGTTCCTTTGGAGCAAAGGCAATTCTTCCTGGAAGACGAGTACGGAGCCCTATTTCCTAAATCCAATTTGTTTCCCAGCGTTTGGAAATTTAAAACCAAAGCCACGTTTAGAAAACTTGAAATCGTGTTGACCGGCCCACAAGGCGAAGAAAAAGTTTTAGTGGATAGCAAACGTTTATCAGGTGGGTATTTGCCTCTGCAGTTTGAATTTGCTATTGGCGAAGTTGAGAAAATAATGAATGGCCAAAAGCAGGTATTAAGAGTGGGGTATAGTTTTGGACGCACCGGCGGCTTTAAAAATCCTGAAGACCACCCTTACGCCCAGTCAGGGAGTTTAGATTTGCAAGGAGAAACAGTCCAGAAGGTCTTTATCAATAAAATTATTTCCAATAAAGATGTCTTGAATGTTTCGGATAATATTACGCTGGCTGTTATCACGACGCAAACAACGTCAAAGGAGTTTTCTTACGGCATAACGTTGCGTGTGCAGGCAGAAGGATCGTATTTATTGCAATACGAATACCGCGTGGTTGATGGCAAATTAACATCGAATATTTCGACGGGAGAGCAAAGAATTTCGACTTACAGTGAGCTGAAAACGTGGGCAGCGAGTCTTCCTATCGGCACGCGCTTAACGTTTGGCCCTGGGTGTAAACGGTGGGGCGATGAAATATTATATGTAGAGAAGGAATTGGAAGACTTTAAGCAATTTTGTGTCGCCCATAAGTTGATTTTAGATATTCGTATGTCAGGGTGAGTCGTTCGGTCCTTTGAGCAAATGGATTTCGAAGGCGTTCTTGTTTATACTGAAAAAAAGGATTCTATAAAAATTGAGAAAGGGCCGGACATGAAGAAAGTCTATCGGATAAGTAAAGAAAAAAAGATTGCCGGTGTTTGTGCCGGGCTAGGCGAATATTTTAACCTCGACCCGGTTCTTCTGAGAGCCTTATTCATTATTCTGACCTTCGTCGGAGGAATGGGGATACTGGCTTATATTATTATGTGGATTGTCTTGCCGGTTCAAGATCAGGAGCGAAATGCCATTGTCACAACCAAGAGATTATATTTATCCACTGTCAATAAGAAGATTGCGGGTGTCTGCGGTGGGTTGGGCGAATTTTTTGATCTTGACCCGGTTTTTTTTCGCGTTGGTTTCTTAGTTTTGGTTTTTTTGGGCGGAGCAGGAATATTGTTATATATTATTCTTTGGATGATTGTGCCCAGAAAGGAAGGGCCCTACCTTCAGAGCCCAGGTCAGCTGTAGAAATAAATTCATGATCGACACAAAAACCTCGAATTCTTCTTACAAATGGACGGCCATGGCTTTATCTATGGTTGTTCCTGGTTCGGGATATTTGTGGATGGGCAGTGGGTTGGCCCTTATATGGTTTGGCGCGGCGGCGGTATTAACAATTATTTTACAGAAAATATTTTTGCAAGTCTCTTTTCTTTCTGTAACGGTGAATTTTCTGGCTTTTGCAGGTTTGGGATTTTTATGCGCAAGACAGACCGAGCAGGACATTGAACGTCAGCAGAGAAAATACATTGATCCCGCCATGTCTTCACAGATTTTTTGTCTGCAATCTGGGGCCAATAAAATTCATGCTCAAATAGAAATTGACATTCCAAAATCTGCAGAGGAGCTTTGGAAGATAATCAGCGACCCGGAGAAATTTCTTTGCATCGACCCGCTTCATAGTCGAGTTGTTGTTATGGGAACATGTCCTTTGCCCCGCACCGATATTCTGCTGGAACACCAGATTCTAGGGTTTCGCTTTTTAAGATTCGGGAAAATTCTATCTTGGCGTCTCGGGAAGGGATATTCTTTCAGTGATCTATCCGCAAAAGGGCCAAGGTTTGGTTTTCCGCACGTATTTTTTATTGAAATATCGGATTTGCCGGAAGAAAAAAAGACTAACCGTAGACGTTCTAAATTGTCGATTGTCGTTAAGGGTCAATGGACAGCCCGATGGATTCCCCGCGCCTTGAGGCATTGGTGGTTAAATAAAATTTGTCATGAGCATGCTTTATTGTTAATGAAAGGATTGTCCGATGAATAATGAAAAGGAAAGTTCGCCTCCCCATGGCCGCCGATATTGTCTGCGTTGTGAAGCCGCCCTGCGAGAGAATTTCCCGGAGTGTCATCGCTGCCACCTTCAGTACGACCCGCATAAACGCGAAACGTATTTAGCGGAAAAGGATTTTCACCGGGTAGAATTCTGGCTACCGGGATGGTGTTTTTCAATCTTGGTTGGATTTATCACTTATGCCATTGTCTTTCTCTGTTTTTCTAAACAGGGAATGGGATGGGCCCTTTTCTTTGCGGTGCCGACGAGCTTTGGCGCTATTCTGGGATATAAAACCGGCGCGATTAAATTGTGGTGGAGTTTGGGGCTGGGGTTTTTAGCGATTATCTGCATTGTTTCAGCCATTATGGTTAGCAAGATTTCGGGCATGTTCTGTGGTTTGACCTTGGGCTTGATTTTTTTGCTACCTGTTTTGCTGGGGATAACTCTGGGTGGGATATTGCGCACGATCATGCTGGATCGTATTGCGCAAAAATTTAGTTTTATTCCCATCCTTGTCTTTATCATTTTCCCCATTGGAAATGGTTATGTGGAAAACAAAATATTTACCTTGTCGCCGCCCAATACGGTCCAAACATCCTTTGTTATAGATCAACCACCCTTAAAGGTATGGAAGAAGATACGTTTTTATGAAGCGATTAAAGGCCAGCCACCTTTATTGTTAAAACTGGGACTACCGCAACCGCAAGGGACCGAGGGTTCGGCTGATGCGGTGGGAAGCCTCACCAAATGTCTTTATAATAAAGGGCATTATATTGTTAAACGTATAAATCATTTGGAAGAAGGCCGATTATTGAGTTTTGATGTCATAGAACAGCATATTCATTTTGAACACGATGTCACTCTTCTCGATGGGAGTTTCTTTTTGCAACCTACCGCCGCGGGAACGACGCGTATTATCTTAACGACGCGGTATCAAAGCCGGCTACGGCCGACATGGCTATGGAAGCCGATGGAAGAAGCATCAATCACAACCTTGCATCGCTATGTATTAGAAAATATGAAAAAGGACATGTAGGCCAGGGAAAAGAATTCCTAATCTTCGGCCGATAACTGGTCACTTTTGGGTTTTCTCCAAATAAGAAAAACGAGCGTTTATTTAATAAGGATATTGAAATGACAGAAAAGAAGATCATAAAAAACAAGAAACAAGCTGGTAGCAAATCGACCGGCCGTTTGCGAATTGGCGATGACTGGAATGCCATTACCATTATTGCGCTGTCGCAAAATAATCCGCTGAAAGCTATTGCCGAGTTTGTCGAAAATAGTATTGACGCGCACGCGCGACAGGTGACCATTGCTCGCGGCCGGGAAAAGGGACAGTATTATTTGAAAATCGTCGACGATGGCGATGGCATTCCCTGCGGTGAGGACGGGCAGCCGGATTTCAAGTATGTGGCCACTCATATTTGCGATTCGATCAAACGCCGTTTGAAAGAAAAGGGCGCGCAAAATATTCAGGGAGAGTTTGGTATTGGACTCCTTAGCTTTTGGACAGTTGGCCAGAGATTGACGGTCATTTCCGCAGGGAAAGACGGAAAAACTTATCAGATGATAATGGACAAAGGTCAATCTGGATATGTTGTAACTCCCCGGCCACATTTGCTTTCTACTCGAGGGACCCAGTTGATCATTGCCCCTTTGCTGGAGGGAAATCGCCTCTTGACGGGCGAGAAAATTCAACGTTATTTAGCCTCTGAATTGCGCGATCGTATTCGTAATTCGGGGGTGAGTATTAAAGTCGTTGATAGAATGACACGGATGGAAGCACACGTTGAACCTCGCCAATTTGAAGGGCAGTTGATCCACAATCTCCCTAAAATAACAACTCCTTTTGGTGCTGCGTATGCCGAACTTTATCTGGATGAAAAGAATCCGGAAAATAGTATCAGTTTGTTTAGAGCGGGAACCCGGGTGTTGCCCGCCTTGAGTATTTTAGATGAGTTCCAGGGAAGCCCGTGGACCAGCGGTTATTTTCAAGGCATCATCGACGCGCCATTTTTAAATCTGACTCCGGGCACGCGCGATGGAATTATCCGCGATGAGGCTTTTGCGCAATTGTGCAAGCAGATGGAACATCTCAAGGCATTTCTTTTAACTCTCGCGGAGGAACAAAGCAAGGCCGAAGATGAACGTGTTAGCAAAAACACGCTGCGGTCCGTGCAAAAAGCTTTTAGGGAAGCCATTTTAGCTTTACCCCGGGAAGAATACGATTGGTTTGATGTGCATAGCCAGGGACGCGGTCCGGGCCCGCTCGGATCGGGAGGAGTGGATTCGTTTGTTCAAGAAGGACAAGGAGAATCGAACGGGTTTGCGGCAAGGGAAGAGAGTGATGGATTTGCTGTTTCTTCGAAAACAGGACAGAAACAATTTTTTGAATTTTCTGGGCCGTTGTTTGGCGCTAGGGTACAACCGTCGTCGACGTTAGTCGAGGTGGGCCGAAGCAAGACATTTTGTGGTGTAGGGTTGGATCGTAATAAACGCCGCGTGGAAGCAAATCTTCAATGGACATGGGAAATTATTGAAGGAGCAGGTAGCTTAGACAAACGGGACGGCGAAATGATTATTTTTCAAGCGCCCAACGAACCGGGAATCAGCCGTTTACAAGCGACGGTTAAACAAGGTGATGTTATTTGTGAGGCCGAGGCCACGGTTACTGTCGTAGCAGAATTGATAAAAATGGCCAAGGGAACCGCGCCGGGGGATGCCAAAGGATTACCAAGCTATACCTTAGAAAGCGCGCCGGGCCAGCTTTGGCGGTCCCGATATGACCAGAAACGAAACATTGTTGTCATGAACGCTGGTCATCGCGATTTTATTTATGCCGCCGGGCAAAATGCCAGAAAGCTCCGGTATATCTGCCGGTTGTTCGCCAAAGAATTGGTTTTGCATAATTTTGTCGGGATGCCTGCGGATCAACTTTTGGAACGCCTCATCGAATTGTGTCTTTATACGGAAGAAAATCTTAAATGAAGAAAACGGGTTTTATGGACGACAACCGTACTTTATTTTAAAAAAATATTTTAGAGGAGAAAAAAATGAAAAAGAAAGTTTTGTTTGTCTGTATTCATAATTCGGCGCGTAGCCAAATGGCCGAGGCGTGGCTAAATCATTTTTGCGCTAAGGACTTTGAAGCCCAGAGCGCTGGCCTGGAACCGGGCACACTTAATCCCCTTGTTGTCGAAGCTATGCAGGAAGTCGGCATAGATATCTCTCAGAAGAAAACCCAGGGAGTGCAAGATTTATTAAAAAAGGAATTGTTTTTTAGCCATGTCATAACGGTTTGCGATGAAGCCAGCGCCGAACGATGCCCGCTTTTCCCGGGAGCAGGTCAAAGGCAACACTGGGGGTTTCCTGACCCCTCCCGGCTGACAGGCACAAAAGAAGAAAAGCTGGCCGCGGTTAGGAAGATCCGCGATTTAATTAAAAAAAAGGTTGAAAATTGGTGTGCCGAAGTTTGCATTCCCGTCGGTAATTGAGAAAATCGACAGGATCCTCTTTTTTGGAAAAATTTGTTCTATAGTTTATACTTTAAGAAGTTTAATTTTCGTTTTTGTCGAAAGGAACGTTCTTGGATAAGATCATTCTTAAATGTCCCAAGTGTAGAATCGACTCTGAGGTCCTGATTTTAGCAGGTTTCAAAGGCATTCTTTCCAGTTGGGCCTACCGGTGTCAATATTGCCGCTTGCATAAAACCGGGGGTTTTTGGTTTTTTGATTGTTTAAACTATTGTTTGTTGATCCTCGCCCCGGTAGTTCTATTTTTTATTCTGGCCCCTCAATTAGTCCCTATCTTCGGCCTCCAATACCGGATGGCTTTTTTTATTGTAGGCTTCATTGCGTCTTTAACGGTGGGGTTCTTTTTTTCTAAATGTTACTTAAAATTTCTGTTGAGCGTCTATATCAGGGGAAGTAAGGACCATGTCCCGAATATTTAAGATTAATCCCGTCTGGCGTTAAGCCGTTTGGCGCCCTTTGCAGAGAATAAATTTTGCAAAGGGTTTTTCTTTGTCTTATACTGTTCCAAAATACTTCACATCCCATTTGTGTTCCTTATGCGTCAAATTTCTTTTCATGATCCGCTTGTCAAACAATGGATAGGTTTTAGCCTTATTGCTCTGGCCGTCCTGATTGCGTATTCTCCGTCTTTGCTCCATATTCCACGGGGAGATCAGATCGGATATTTAGCCGAGGTTAGGGATAAACATAGCTTGTGGGATTTGACCGTAGGGTCTTATGACCTTAATCGGCAAAGACAATTTGCCCCCGGAGACCAGTTGCTTTTTCGGCCTGGGGTTTATTTTATTTTGGGCGCCGAACAATTTTTTTTCGGAAACAATTTTATCTTGTGGCAATTGTTTGGAATCGTAATGCATCTGGCTGTTATCTGGCAGCTTTTGGCCTTATTGCTCGAATTGCGGGCTGGTTTTGGGGCGATTGTGGCCGCCGGTTTTTTTGCTTTGCTCAGCAGCAATATGGAAATGGTCATTTGGGACCAGATTTCCACCTATATGGTTTTTTTGTTTTGTTTGCTTAAAATTTTACGCTTGATGCTGTACGACCAGATGACTACCCGCGATTGGATTGTTATGCTGGGGGCCTTGTTTGTGATGTGCTTTTCTTATGAGAGTGGCAATGTTTACAGCCTGGTGATTTTTATCTGGATATGGTGGAAATATCCTCGTCAGCGTGTCAGGGCCTGGCTCTTGCTTTTGCCGATGGTAAGTTATGCTGCATTAAATGCGTGGAATTTTTGGGGTGTGCATGGCGCCGTAGCTCCGGAGGCCCATGATATTATCAAATTGTCTTTGAATAAAACTTTTTTGAATGCCGTTATTATGCTCCAATGGTGGCTGTTTCAGGGCTTGTTTCCGTCGCAGATTATCTGGAACTTGGGCGAGCGCAATATGTTTGACCCGCATAAGATGTTATTTCCTATTCCTACAGTGAATTGGCAAGAGCCATTTGTGTGGATCGCGATTGTTCTTTTGGTTGTCTTAGCGGTTTTATTTTTTCAGCGGATGACTTTGGAAAGAAAGAAAAAACCACTCACCCTGTGGATCGGAAATGTCACCGTTCTTCTTTTAATTTTTTTGGTATTGATTACGGTCGGACGATCCAATCCGCGGGGTTTGGAAGAAACCATTTTTAAAAATATTTATTATGCTTATTTTTTCTGGCTGATGATGGTCATGATTGGTTATGCTTTGTTAAGCCGGATCACCATACAAAAGAGAGATAAATTTATCCTCGCTTTTCTAGTAATTTTGCTGACCTTGCATAATGGCGTTAATCTTTATCAAAATAACCAAAGGCAAGCCAACGCGAGCAATCAAACCTTGGTCCTTTTGCGGACGCTCAATTTGTTGATTGCCAGTAAAGGCCAAGAGCCAGGCTTTTCTTTTTATGTCGCGCCGACTTTCCCGGGAAATTTCAAGTGTTCCAATGTCCGCCGGTCAGAACGCAATCCCGACGATGTTTATTCCTTTATGGAGATTATTTATCCGCAGTATTTCCGGACTAAAAATCCCAAATATAATTTTATGACCAGCTCCTGAGAGAAAAATCGATATTATAAAAAGGTTTAATAAAATTCTAAGCAGATCGAGGAATATATGAAAAAGACTTTCAGGATTTTTGTGGTGGCGGTCGTATTTTTATTGACGCCTTCTATCCACGCTTTAGCGAAGGAGATGGGTGGTGGACCGGCGGTAGAAAAGAAATATCAGGATATTTTAACCAATTTTTATAAGAATCCCGAACCTCAAAAAATCCCCGCTGCGCTTGAACATTATGCCGCTTCCAATTTTCCTAAGACCCAGCCGCCGGAAGTGCTGGGCGCGGTGGCCTACATTTTTGCGAGGATAGCCCAGCAGGAGCCGGCTCTCGTGCCAAAATATCGGGAGGTTTTTGTGAAAACTTCGCACCCGGGACGTTTATTTGTCCTCATGGTTCTGGAACTTTGCGGCGATGAAAAGGTCGAAGTTTTTTTAAAAGAAAAATTGGACGATAAGAATTTCAAATTGGAAAAGCCCGCCATCCTTGAGGCCTTGAAAAAAGGAATTCCTTATCCCTTTAATCCTTTGGCCCAAGAGGTCAAAAAGGCGGTGGACATTGATTTTCTTTGGGCAGATTTTTTTGTTACGGGCCAGAAGGAACCGCTGCTGAGAATTATTGATGTGGTTTCCCGAGATGATCTTTTTCGCAAAAAACTTCTGGAATGGATGCTGGCCAAACACTCTAAGATTGAAAAGAAGAAATCCAGTGATCTTCTGCAGCAGGAAGTGCAAATCGATATGGATTTTGCCAAGGCCAAAATCGATTATCCCGGAGATATGGATGTGATGTATTCTTCTTATTTGACAAAAACCGCCCGTCCGGGACAGCCTTCTAAAAAGGCCCTGGAGATCCGCAAGATTCTCAATTTATCCGACGAGGAAATTGAATACATGATGATAAAGGCGGCGGCGGTCTGGTCTTTGCAAATGAGTGTTGAGACCCATCCTTTGGTGCGGGAGATTTGTCTTCAGGCCGCCAAGTCCCGCGGCCCGCATACCCAATTTGAGCTTAATGCAATTATCAAATAAGAAAGATTGTTGTCAGCCGCGCGCAGCGTGCGGATCATTGAGCGGGTGTTTGCGGGAATCATGAAACGGGTCGGGGATTTTAAATTTCCTAAAAACTTTATAAACGTGCAAATAAGCGATTAGCAAACAGGTGGCGATCATTAAAACGCCGGAGGCTAAAAGGATCCAGGTCTGGGTGAAAAGAGTCGTGTTGACTTCGCGGGCTTTAATGATTTCTACACGCATTTTATCGTTGGTGGCACTGACTTTCTTCTCTTGAGTTTCAACGACAGGAACGGATGTTGGAACAGGCTGAGGATTTAATACGTTGGTATTTTCCATATTTTAATTGATGGTAAAATCGCTTTTGTAAAAAAGTTCATGGCGCAAATGGCGGACCAATTGCAGGTCCGGAGCAAAGTTATACATTTTGTTGTTCAATTTCTGCGTGTAATAATAACTCACCGGCTTGGAAAGACGGGTCGCCACATAGCGTAGCGGCCGATTATTCAAACTCCCCATGACATTCTCCAGCGCATTGGCCAAAATACTCATATAAGAAATGTTTCCTAATTTCATACGGCCTTGAACATCAAACCACGGGTTACGTCGGCCTTGAAGATCATAATCATCAAAGATCCAATCACCCCATTCTTCCAGAGATTTCGGCGGGACAAGGCCGTGTTTTAAAGACAAGCGAAAGTCCGGCGTTCCGGGCAGAGGAGTAAAAATCGCCATGGTTTCAAGCTGGGCATTGGGATTTTCTTTTTTAATGCGAAAGCCAAGATCGATGGTTTGGTTGATTTCGGCGAATGTTTCCGTCGGATACCCAATCATCAAGCCAAAGACCGGCGTGATCCCGAATTTCTTGCAGCGTTCGTTGGCATCAAGGGTTTGCTGGACGGTGATGCCTTTGATCATGAGGTCTAAAATGCGTTGCGATCCGGACTCCGCGCCGAATTTCAACGTATGCGCTCCGGAGCGTTTGAGCACACCAATGTCAGCGTCGGAAGCTTTCATAAAAACGTCCGCTCGTGTTCCGGATGTATAAAAGTTTAAATTAAATTCGCGGTCGATGAAACCCTGGCAAATGTCCGTAGCACGTTTGCGGTTGATATAAAATTCGTCGTCACGTAACCAAATCCCGTCAAGCTTAAACCGTTTGATTTCATCTTCAATGCGGGCCAAGGTTTTGTTTACTGAAACGGCGCGCCATTTTCTTTCCCGGATGGAAGCGCTGGAGCAGAAGCCGCAATTGAAAGGACAGCCGCGGCTGGTCTGCCCCACATCGAGAACGCGGGTCCGCGATTGGACATACATATCCCGATGAATATATTTTTCAACGTCAATAAGTTCCCAGGGAGTCGGCAAAAGGCTTTCGACATCCAAAAGAGAACGGCAATCGGTTTTTACAAAGGCGGAACCGTCTTTGTAGAGGATGCCTTTAACGGTGCGCAATGTGCGTTTATGCGCCAGGGCGTCCACAAGTTCGACAAAGGTTTCATCCCCTTCGCCGATGGCGACAATATCCACATTTTCATGCTCTAAAGTCTGTTCGGCGGCAACGGAAGGATGGCACCCGCCCCAGACGAGAGGGACTTTGTGTCCCACAATGTCTCGGACCATTTGCGCCAGTTTTAAAGCATAATGGATCTGCGTTCCGGTCATGGAAGAAATGCCGACACAAATTGTGTCGGTGGACAAAAAGTTTTCCATGATTTCTTTTGTGATGGATTCGACGCGTTGATCGAGGATTTTAACGGAGTAGCCGGCTTTTAAAACCGGCGCGGCAATTGTTAACAAGGCATGCGGCGGAGCAATGGTGGAACCGAAGTCCATACCCGTTTTAGGATACAGAAGGAGAACGGCCGGTTTTTCATTTTTCATGATCATAATACGCGAAAACTTTTTAGAAAGACTGAAGCAAATTCGTTAAGAGTAATTCATTATAACAAATAAAATTTTTAAACGAATGATTATAATTTGTTTTTTAAACCGGCTTGACTTGTCGATCAGAGAGTAGATAATAACAAAATGGCCGAACTGAAAAACCATAAAACAGATTTGGAATTGCCGCTTGTTTCGGTCATTATTCCTTTTTATAACGATTTTAAATTTTTAGAGGAAGCCCTCCGGTCCTGCCTTGATAATACGTATCCCCATATTGAAATTTTAATTGTAGACGACGGTTCTCAACCCGCACTGACGCTGGAGAAGTTGAATATTAGACAAGACAAAGGTCTTATAACGATCCACCGTAACCCTGACAATAAGGGCCCGGGTTATTCCCGCAATATCGGGATCAATTTTGCGCGAGGGGAATATATAGCCTTTCTCGATGCCGACGATGTCTGGCAGCCCACAATCCTTCAAAAGCAAATGGATCTTTTTTTGACCCAACCGGATATCGTTTGGGTTTATGCCAATGGCCATTATCTTGTCGATGAAAAATTGCACCGCAAGCCGAATTCGCGTTATCATGGTTTCCCAGGAGGCCTTCTCCCGTCGGGGAAAGACGTCAATGCTTATCATCTTAGGGGATATAATTATCACACCTTTTCTTCCAATGCTTTCAAGAAAAGGGCCCTTGTAGAAGTGGGATTATTTAATGAAACCTTGGGTGTTTCTGAGGATTGGGATCTCTTTGTGAGGATGGCCGAACGTTTCCCGTCCGGGGTAAAAGCCATTAGTGAATCCTTAATGATTTACAGGGTCAATAATAAGGGAAGACATTTTGTTAACCGTAGGGATTATGTGAAGGTGAATGTCGGAATTCTGGAAAGAATGTATCGCCGACAAGGGTTATTGGAAAAACGGAAAAAAGATTTCGAGCGGGCCGTGGCCATGATTTATCAGCGCGCCGGTATTCAAAGATTGAACGCCTGCCATAATCGCGAGGCCCAAGAGTATCTTTTTCATTCTAAGTGCCAGCCTCTCAATTTTGAAGTTCGGATGACGGGTCTGCGTGTTCTTTCTTTTTTGCCACCGTTTTTTTACAAAACGGCGGTTAAGATTTATGACAGGATTTAATTATGGACAATATTAAATTTTTTGTCAAAGAGTCTGCAAAACTATTGAAGCCTCCCGGCTTGGATACCTTGATTCTTTATGTCACGAGCCGGTGTAATGCTAAATGTCATTTTTGCTTTTACGGCGATGAATTAAATCATGTTCCGGAAATGACCTTAGATCAGATTGTGCAGATTTCTAAGAAACTAGGATCGCTTAATGGTCTTTTGATCGGCGGGGGCGAACCATTTCTACGGACCGATCTTTTCGAAGTAGTCGCGGCCTTTGTAAGAAACTGTCGCGTCAGCGTCGTACAAATTCCCACCAATGGGTTTTTTTCAGATCGCATTACCACCTTTGTCAAGAACATCACGACGGCGTTTCCGCAATTGGATCTATCGATTCAGGTTTCCTTGGATGCCATCGGTGAAAAGCATGACGCGGTGCGAGAACTCAAAGGTTGCTTTCAAAGAGCGGAACAAACGATCCGCGCGTTGAAAGATCTGCGGGGGCCGCACACCCGCTTGAGGATTCTGGTTGTCTCGGTTTTGACAAAAGGGACACTCAAAGACCACCGGGATTTGGCCTTTTATATCCGGGAAAAGGTTTCGCCGGATTATCATTGGTTCGAACCGGTTCGTGATAAGCCGGATTTGGTGAGCGATTTGTATCTTTCCGGCGAGACAGTCGCGTTTTTGCGGGACAATCTCAAGTCCTACTTGAGGAAATTTCAGGGGACGTCAGCCAGTATTTTTGCCAGCCCCTTTTTTAACGGCTTGATCACAAAATACAGCCTGCACAATTTTGATATTGCTTATGAGAATTTTTTGCGTAAAAAACCGTGGCCGGTCAAGTGCTGCGCAGGAAAAAGGATGGCTGTTCTTTATCCCGACGGGATACTTGCCGCCTGCGAATTGCGGTCGGAAAAAGTCAATATCCGCGATTATGGTTTTGATCTGAATACCGCGTTGAGGGACAAAGTTTTTCAACCTGTGCGGGAAGACACCGCCCGCCATAAATGCGATTGCACACACGGATGCTTTATTCCAACATCGGTCCGCTATTCTCCTTTAGAATTGATCAAAGTGGCTTGTGAAAAATAAATGGCAATCTTTTTTAAAGTTCTTTCTCCCTCTCGGGATTTGGTGCTTTCTTTTTAAATCTTTTCTTTCGGGTCAGGCGGTCATCAGCTCGGAAACCCTCCACATTTATTCGGTTGTAAAATTTTATATCGACAACATGAAACTCGGAGTCTTCCCCTTGTGGGAACCTTTTGTGCTCTGGGGCGAGCCTACGCATATCCTTTTTAATTATGTCGGCATTTATAATCCTTTTTGGCTGCTGATTCCTATTTTAAATGCCTGCGGACTGAGCTATTATCAGGCTTTTCTTTTTACGATCGCGGGATATTTCTGGACAGGGATGTTGGGGTTCTATCTGTTGGCTCAACTTATTTTGCAAAATAAAAGCGCGGCGTATTTTGCATTTTTATTATTTTTATTCTCTTCTATCAGTTTGTCGCTCTTCGCCCAATATCATCCGCCCTTGCTGTATGTCCCCGGCCTTTGGTTTTTATATTTTTTCTTTTCCTTTTTAAAAAATCCCTCCCGTTTGACAGGAACAGGTCTCACGTTGACAGCCGTCCTTATTCTGACATCGTATCTTCCTTTTTATTTTCTGACCGTGTTCGTGATAATTTGTGCCGTGATGAGCATATTTTATTTTTCGTCGATAAGAATTGTCATGTCACGGGGAAGCCGGTTTGTTCGCGGCCATGGCGGGTTGGTGCTTCTTTCTTTAGCTGTTCTTATTTTGGCTTTTATGCCCGGTTATTGGGCCTATAAGAGTACGGTTAATAAGGAAGTCGTTGTCCCTTTTCGTAATCAGAATATCGAAAAAAAGGCTGGGGCGGATTTTGTGGATTATGAAAGAGTTGCGGCAAACGGTCTTTCGAGCCGTATGGATCTCGAGGATATTTATGCCAATTTAGACGTGATCCAATATGGTGATGATTGTTTTTTTTATCTTTCTTTTTTCTTTTATATTGTTTTGATTTTAGGAGCTTTATTGAGGACAACACGCGTGATGGCTGTCTGTGTCTCGACGGCCCTGCCTTTGTTGCTTTTCATTATGACATCGGGAACCCATTTTCATCGTTTTGTCTTTGAGCATGTTTCGTATTTCAAATTGATTCGCAATATGCATTTTTTCCTGCCGTTTTTGTTGGCGGCCTTGTGTCTCTTGGCCGCTGAACAAATGCGGATTTTTCTGGAGAACAGAAAAGCATGGTCGTTAAAGAAGCGGCCGGGATTTATTATTTTTATTGGTCTTGTTCATGCGGCACTGGCTTTTTTTCTTTATCACCAACCTTATATTATTAGTTCTTCTTATGCGGCCTTAGGATTGAGTTTTTTATTTTGGCTTGTGTTTGTTTTCAATAACAAACGCACGGAAATTATTCTATCCGTTCTGTTGTTTTTGAGTTTGCTGGTTCAGCCCGGGGAAGTTTTTAGCCGACACAATCACGAAGGTTATTCGGCTTCCCCGCCGCTCGAGCGGGCTTTCATCGAAGAATGCCTGCGCTTCCCGTCTACGAAACCGGTTTTTTCTTATGTGAGGCCGGTGTCTCCCCGTCCGATTGGCAATGATGATACCGCAAAATCGCGAATTACCATGACGGATGCCAGCCGTTTTTACGAAGTCGGTTTTCCAACTTTTTGGTCCTATGATCTGACATTGCGAGAACCTTTCGATGTCTTGCAGCGCTATACCCGTCATAAATTTTATGTCTATGATGGGATAAAGGCTTTAAAAATGTCAGTGAACTTTACAACGGCTTTCGCTATTGAAGGCCCTTCTGAACAATTTCGCGTGACACATTTTGATGTAAATTCGATTATCATTCAAACGCAGTACAACCAAGAAAAGACCTTGGTTTATACGGACAGTTATCACAAGGATTGGCAGGCTTTTATCAATGACCGGCCGGCAGAAATTTATCGTGCCAATCTGGCCTTTAAGGGAATTGATTTGCCGGCGGGAACCAATGAAATTGTTTTGCGTTATGCCCCGCGAGGGATGACCCTGATTTCTCTTTCCCTGGTTCTGGTTATATGTTTGATTTTTGCTTCCTTGGTCTGGATGGTGTTAAGAAGGTGGGTCATGATTAAAAAGGAAAAATGTTCATGAAAAGATTGAAGTGCATTTGGGATACGGTCTTTTCTCGAGTGATAACGTATTATATTTTATTTGCTCTGGTCATTGTGATCATTGGGAATAAAGAGGCGGCATGGCTCGGGCGTGTCAATTATCTGAAAGAAGAAGGCGCTTATCCTCTTTTATATTTGAATGATCGGGCCCTTTATAATGAAAGACAATTTCGTCTTGCAAAAAAATATTATAAAGTCCTCATTGCGACGGTCCCTTATTACGAAAAACATGAAATGGTTTATGCTCCGGCGACGGTAAGCCGGGCTTATAATATGCTGGCCATTTGTGAATATTATTTAGGTAACAGCGATGAGGCTGTCGAGTTTCTGAAGAAAGCCATTCAGGCCGAACCACAACATTATTGGTTGAATTATAACTTGGGACGCGTGTATTTTGAGAAAGGTCAGTATGAGACAGCCCTTGATTATTTGCGCCCCTGTCTTTCTTTGAAAACCAAGGATCTGGAGAGCAGTATGCACTTGGATTATGTTGAGCGCTGGCCTGTGGACTTGGGGGGACCATTTAAGAGTATGAGTCTAGCAACATTTCGCAAGGTTATGATCAACAGTTTAAAACTGTCGATTTTGGCGTATGAAAAAAAAAATGACCAGATCATGGTCAAGAATATGGCTAGTACGGCATTTAAGTTTAATGTGGATCGTGGGCCATTTATGCAATATTATATGGGATTAACGACGGAAAAGCCGGATGTGGACTGGAGAGATTTTATCCTGATATATAATCCTTCGTTGAATTTTGTGCCGATCGGCGAAGAAAAATTTTTTATCAAGAAGTACGAAGGCGTGTTAAGGTAGAAATTCTGACAGGCCATTCCTTAAGAAAAAATTTGATTTTTCAAAAGATCCGGGCATAATGCTCCTCAGGGAGATGGCTTTTGAAATATGAATTGGCTTTATTTATAAGGAGAAGACAAACCATGCTTTTTAAATTTCTGCCGGAAGATTTTAACTTCTTTGACCTTTTCGATAAGCAGGTAGACCGCGCTGTTGAGGCCGCCAAGACGCTCACGGATATAGCCAATACTTCCGGCCCTCTTGACGAAGCCGTTTTTAAAAAGATTCAAATCATCGAACATCAGGGTGATGAGGCTTCCCATGGCATCATGGAGCAACTCAACAAGAGTTTCATCACACCTTTTGACCGCGAAGATATTCATGCCTTGACCAAAGAGATTGATGACATTATTGATACTATCGACAGTCTCGTCGGAAGGATGAAGATTTATAAAATAAAGGGCGGCGACAAACAGCTCATTCGTTTTGCGGCGCTCATTGAAGAATCCGTTTGGGCGGTCGCTTCGGCTGTTCGCGGTCTGCGTTCTATGAAAAATTCCAAGTCAGTTTTGGAGTCGTGCGTAGAGGTTAACCGCTTGGAAAACGTCGGCGACGCTTTGCGGGATGTTGTTCTCGGCGAACTTTTTGAAACGTCTACCGACCCCATTGCATTGATCAAATGGAAAGAAATTTATGAAGACGCCGAAACCATCCTCGACATTTGCGAGGATGTGGCCCATGTTGTTGAATCTATTCTCGTCAAACACGCCTAATCTATGACAGAAAGTATTATTTTTCTTATCGGCTTGGCCCTCTTGTTTGATTTCCTAAATGGGTTTCATGATTCCGCTAATTCTATAGCGACCGTCGTGTCGACCCGCGTTCTTTCTCCCCGCTTTGCTGTGATCTGGGCCGCGTTTTTTAATCTGTTGGCTTATTTCTTCTTTGGTCATCATGTGGCTAATACCATAGGAAAAGGGATCATTGATATCGCGATTGTAGATCAGGCCATTATTTTCGGAACCCTGTTTGGCGCGTGCGGATGGAATTTGATCACGTGGTTTTTTGGTTTACCGACGAGCTCTTCGCATGCTTTGATTGGAGGAATGATCGGTGCGGCTTTGGTGAAAGCCGGTCCCAGTGCATTGGTTGCCAAAGGTATTTTTAAAACTGTGATTTTTATTTTTGTTTCGCCCATTGTCGGGTTGTCTTTGGGGCTTTTATTTGGGGTGGCGGTTCATTGGATTTTTCGCAAGAGTATTCCCAGTAAGGTCGACCACTTTTTTCGCAAGGGTCAGCTGATTTCGGCGGCTTTTTATAGTATGGGGCACGGCGGGAATGACGCCCAAAAAACAATGGGCATTATTGCGAGTCTTTTGTTCAGTGCGGGATTGTTGGGCAAAGAATTCTATGTTCCCGGGTGGGTTGTTGTGGCCTGCTATACTGTGATTTCTTTAGGGACAATGTTCGGCGGATGGCGCATCGTTAAAACCATGGGACAAAAAGTTGCAAAATTACGTCCGGTGGATGGATTCTGCGCGGAATTAGGCGCAGCCGTGACCTTGTTTTCATCTTCGGCAATGGGAGTCCCGGTTAGTACAACGCATACTATTACCGGCGCGATTATGGGGGTTGGTTCTTTGCGTCGTTTGAGTGCGGTTCGTTGGGGTGTCGCCGGACGAATTGTCTGGGCGTGGATAATCACTATTCCCTGCGCAGCTCTTTTGTCCGCTTTGGCTTATTTAGTGGGTTATCATATTTTTCCTCATTAACGCCGTGGGCAATTTTTGATTTATCGATATGATTAATGCTTGCTGATTCAATGAGTCGAATCAGTAATATTTGCACAGCGCGTTCATTAATTCTTCTTTCCCAAAATCTTCTCTTTTTTCCTATTTTAAAATTTTCTTGACAAATAATGAATTAAATCATATTCTCTACTAAATCGATAGGCATTATAGATATTATGATTTCAAAAAGAACAAAATACGGATTACACGCCCTTATACATTTGGCCCGCCATTACAATAAGGGTCCGGTCTTGATTTCTGATCTCGCTATCGAAGAGCGCATTCCAAAGAAATTTTTAGAGGCTATTTTGCTGGATCTTAAGAAGCAAGGATTTCTTGAAAGTAAAAAAGGCAAAGGTGGAGGATATTCCCTATATAAGCATCCAAGAGATATAAAGATGGGGCAGATTATTAGAATTCTTGATGGAACTATAGCTCCTGTGGCGTGTGTTAGCCAGCATGCCTATAGCAAGTGTGAGGAATGCCGGGAGGAAAATTATTGCGGGATACGCATCGTTATGAAGGAAGTCCGAGATGCAATGGCTAATATTTTGGATAAAACCAGTTTAGAAGATGTGATTCAAAAAGCCGACAGTCAAAATTCCGAAATGACATTGCATTATCAAATTTAAGCGGTGGAACAAGGCGGCGACGTAAGAGGAAGGATGAAAAGATGAGTAAAATATTTTTTATAATTTTATTGTTTTGGATTTTTGTGATTGGCATTTCGCCAGTTCACGCGGCAAAAAATATAACGCTTTTAAATGTTTCTTATGATCCGACCCGCGAACTCTATGAAGAGTATAACAAAGCATTCAGCAAACATTGGCAGGAAGTAAGCGGTGAAAAAATTACGATCAATCAGTCTCATGGGGGATCAGGTAAACAGGCCCGCGGGGTTATCGACGGGCTCGACGCCGATGTGGTGACACTCGCTTTAGCGTACGACATTGATTCCATAGCTGAAAGGTCGGGACTGCTCTCCGTCCAATGGCAGAAAGAATTACCGTATAATAGTTCGCCTTATACGTCAACCATTGTCCTCGTAGTTCGAAAAGGAAATCCAAAGAACATCAAAGATTGGGACGATTTGGCCAAGCCTGGGATTAACGTTATTACGCCTAATCCTAAGACTTCCGGCGGGGCGCGCTGGAACTATTTGGCGGCTTGGGGGTATGCATTAAAGAAGTGGGGCAATGATGAAGCCAAGGCCCAAAATTTCTTGAAAGCGATTTTTAAGAATGTTTCGGTGCTTGATTCCGGTGCACGGGGGGCAACAACGACTTTTGCCGAACGCGGGATCGGGGATGTTCTCATTTCTTGGGAAAATGAGGCGTATCTTGCGGTCAAGGAGTTAGGCCCGGACAAGTTGGAAATCATTATGCCGTCTATAAGCATTTTGGCCGAACCGCCAGTTGCAGTTGTGGAACGTAATGCCAGCCGTCACGGAACAACGAAAGCCGCCCAAGAATATTTAAATTATCTTTATTCTGAGGAAGGTCAAAAGATTGCGGCAAAAAATTATTATCGTCCTCGATCGGACGCTGTCGCGAAAAAGTACGCCGATAAATTTCAGGCGGTTTCTTTATTTACTGTCGACGAGGTTTTTGGCGGATGGCAGAAAGCGCAAAGAACACATTTTGCTGATAAAGGGACTTTCGACCAAATTTATGGGAATTAAGATGCTCCTTTTAAAACAAAAATCTACGCTGCCCGGTTTTAATCTTGCTTTAGGTTACACTGTTTTCTACCTGAGCTTGATTGTCCTCATTCCTTTGTCCATGCTTTTTCTTAAGACATCGACGATGGGATGGGATCGTTTTGTGGAGGTCATTATTAATCCGCGGACCCTGGCTGCCTATCGCATGAGTTTCGGGGTCAGTTTTATTGCGGGAGGGGTGAATGTTATTTTTGGATTTTTGATCGCCTGGGTTTTGGCGCGCTATCATTTCCCGGGGAAGAAAATTATCGACGCCTTAGTCGACTTCCCCTTGGCCCTGCCGACGGCTGTTGCGGGGATCGCACTGACTTCGCTTTATAGCCCCAATGGATGGGTCGGAAAATATCTGTATGCTGTCGGCATTCAATCGGCCTACAGTGCCTTGGGCGTTACTTTGGCTTTGATCTTTATCGGTTTGCCCTTTGTGGTGCGAACCATTGAACCCGTTCTGCAAGAGATCGACGGGGAATTGGAAGACGCGGCGGGCAGTCTGGGCGCGAACCGCTGGCAAGTTTTTACAAAAATCATTTTCCCCAATCTTATTCCTCCCTTGATTACGGGATTTGCTTTGGCGTTTGCCCGGGGTATCGGAGAATACGGTTCGGTTATTTTTATCGCCGGCAATATGCCAGGTAAAACGGAAATTGCGCCTCTGCTTATTATGTCTAAATTGGAACAATACGATTACGCCGGCGCTACGGCCATAGCCCTGGTGATGCTATTCATTTCTTTTACTTTGCTAGGACTCATCAATTATTTGCAGTGGCTGTTCGCAAAAAGGATAGGAATGAACTGATATGGCCAGCCGAACGGAACACGCTGGGGTGCGTTGGACATTGATTGGCACGGCTTTGACCTTCCTGGGTTTTTTTATTTTTCTTCCCCTTGTCATGGTCTTTATGACCGGATTGAACAAAGGGATCGCGGTTTATTTCCAGTCGCTGAATAATCCCGACGCGCTTTCCGCGATTCGCTTGACGGTGATCACGGCTTTGGTGGCTGTTCCGCTCAATGTTGTTTTCGGAATTGCGGCTTCGTGGGCGATTGCTAAATTTAATTTTTGGGGAAAGAATTTTTTGACAACCTTGATTGATCTTCCGCTTTCGGTTTCGCCGGTCATTTCTGGGTTGATTTATGTCCTCCTGTTTGGAGCGCAAGGCGCTTGGGGTCCCTGGCTTATGGAACATGGGATTAAAATTATTTTTGCACCGCCCGCCATTATTTTAGCGACGATTTTTGTGACCTTCCCACTGGTGGCCCGCGAATTGATCCCGGTCATGAAAACTTTGGGCAATGAAGAGGAAGAAGCCGCTCTGACCCTCGGGGCGAATGGATGGCAAACATTTTTACGGGTTACATTGCCCAATATCAAGTGGGGTCTGCTTTACGGTGTCATTATTTGCAACGCGCGGGCCATGGGAGAGTTCGGAGCCGTATCCGTCGTGTCCGGTCACATCCGCGGACAAACCAACACTTTGCCTTTGCATATTGAAATTTTGTATAATGAATACAATTTTACCGCGGCTTTTGCTGCGGCGTCCTTGCTGGCTTTGCTGGCCGTATTCACATTGTTTTTGAAGTCTCTTGTAGAATATCAATATCGTGCCGAATTAAAAGCGGCGCTTAAAATGGAGAAATCTGCGTGAGTATCGAAGTCAAACAGATCGCCAAGACATTCGGTTCTTTTCAGGCCCTGGAAAACATTGACCTTAAGATTGAGACGGGCGAGCTCATCGCTTTGCTGGGCCCGTCGGGGTCTGGGAAAACCACTTTGTTGCGAATCATCGCGGGATTGGAAAATGCTGATCAGGGAGAAATTTTTTTTCATGGCAAAGATGTGAAGGAAGAAAAAACCAAAGACCGCAATGTGGGTTTTGTTTTTCAACATTACGCTTTGTTTCGCCACATGACGGTCTTTGAGAATATCGCTTTTGGTTTACGTGTCAAACCTAAAGCCCTTCGTCCGACGGAAGAAAAGATCAGGGCGAGAGTCAAAGAACTTTTACGGCTGGTGCAATTGGAATGGGTCGCCAATCGTTTTCCTTCCCAATTGTCCGGAGGTCAACGCCAGCGTATTGCGTTGGCGCGGGCTTTGGCTGTTGAGCCAAAGGTCCTGTTGCTTGATGAGCCGTTTGGTTCTCTCGACGCCAAAGTGCGAAAAGAACTTCGTCAATGGCTGCGTCGTTTTCATGACGATTTACATATTACGACGTTGTTTGTGACCCATGATCAGGAGGAAGCTCTGGAAGTTGCCGACCGTATCGTGGTCATGAATAAAGGAAAAATCGAACAGGTGGGAACTCCCGAGCAGGTTTATCACAATCCGGCGAATCTTTTTGTTTTAAACTTTTTAGGAAGCGTGAATCTTTTTCACGGCCGTGCGGAAGAGTCAGGGGCGGCCGCAAGCGAGGCGACGGCCACTCCTAAAATCACAAAAATATATGTCCGGCCGCACGAATTAACGGTCACGCGTCAAGCGGCGGGCGCTAATTCTCTTAAAGCCCAGATTTCTTTCATCAATCCCGCCGGGTCGGTGGTTAAAATAGACGCGGTAACCAGCGACGGACAATTGGTGCAAGCAGAAATTTCTCAGGAAGAATATAAAAGTTTACGACTCCAACGCAATGAACACGTTTTTCTAACTCCTAAAAACATAACTTATAGCGAATATGATATCTAATGGAAAGGACCGCAATATGAAAATCGCGAATAACATCACGGAGTTGATTGGCAATACACCCTTGGTTCGTCTAAATAAGATGAACGAAGGGGCCCACGCCGACATTGTTTTGAAATTGGAATTTTTTAATCCCTTGAGTTCGGTCAAGGACCGTATCGGTTTAGCCATGATTGAGGCGGGAGAGAAAGCGGGCCAGATCATCAAGGGAAAAACAACCATTGTCGAACCCACCTCCGGAAATACGGGAATCGCATTGGCCTTTGTCGCGGCCGTTAAAGGTTACAAGCTGATTTTGACTATGCCGGAAACGATGAGTCTGGAACGCCGCGCATTACTGCGGGCTTTGGGAGCAACTTTGATTTTGACGCCGGGCTCCGAAGGGATGAAGGGTGCTATTGCTAAGGCAAAGGAATTGGCCGAGTCAAACCCGAACTATTTTCAACCGCAGCAATTTGATAATCCGGCGAACCCAAAAATACATCGGAAAACAACGGCGGAAGAAATTTGGCGAGATACCGACGGTCAAGTTGACATTTTGATATCCGGGATCGGGACGGGCGGCACGTTAACCGGTGTGGCGAGTGTCATCAAAGAACGTAAACCAACATTTAAAGCCATTGCTATCGAACCCAAAGGGTCCCCGGTGCTTTCCGGTGGCCCGGCGGGTCCGCACAAAATTCAAGGAATCGGCGCGGGGTTTGTGCCGAGTATTTTGAATACTCAATTGATTGATGAAATTATCCAAGTTGAAAATGACCAAGCTTTTGCCTACGCTAAGCGGTTGATTCGCGAAGAAGGAATCCTTGGCGGGATTTCCTCGGGCGCCGCGGTTTATGCAGCCTTAGAAGTTGCCAAGCGTCCGGAAAGTAAGGGAAAACTCATCGTTGCGATTATTCCGAGCACCGGCGAAAGATATTTGTCCACCGACTTGTTCGCCGAATTTCGCAGTTAGGAGAAATTGTGACGGTATCCTTTATGCGGCCCTGGGGAAATATTCTTATAACCGTCGCTTTTATCTTGTGGATTGTGCCATTGGGAGTTTTTATCAAAGCTGCTGATGAAAAGAAGGTCTGCGGAGGCCAGCGCGCCATGTGTTTGTGTTCGCATACGACTCAAGGTCATAAAGACGCGGCTAAAAAAATTATTGTGAATTATCCGTCAGGGACCGAGAAGGAAACCTCGTCTTCGGGAGGGGGCGAAAATTTTCTCGCCGCCCAGTTCTCTAATAAATGTATTTTATCTGCTTTTAATTTCTTCTTCTGTACTCCAAACCTTTATTCCTTCGTTATTGCTAAATCCGTCGAGCACGTCCCTAAGGCCGAACCCTTCTTAATGGCCGACTCTATTCTCTAATTTTCAATCCATCCTCAGGGAGATGTTTATGAAACGGAATCTTTTTTTATTGATAGTCATTTTTGTTGTGGCAGGAAAGGCCTACGCCTGCACGACATGCACCATTGGACAGCTAGGGCCATTGGGAAAAGTCAATTCTCAAGAAAAGAAAATTTCATTTGAATATATGTTTGAACAGAACAATTGGAAGACCATGGATGCTCATAAGGCGCATGGGCTTCATCATGCCGGCCACGATGTCCATGATAAAACGACCGAAGATTTTCATTATTTCAAATGGGGCTATCGGCCCACAGAAAGATTGAAGATGACGTTAGATTTTCCCTACGTTGTCCGTCGTTCTTTGGAAGTTGATAATCATTCTATTCTTGGATCCCGGCAGCGGTCTCAAGGGCCGGGTGATGCGCATTTGATTGGGGATTACCGGTTGTGGATAAAAGACGCACAGTCTTTAGGTGTCCTTGGAGGATTAAAACTTCCTACCGGGGCCACGAAGGAAAAAAATAGTGTTGGAGATCTTTTTGAACCGGAACTCCAGCCGGGATCAGGATCGCTTGATTATATTTTAGGCATGGTTTATCAGATCGAGGCGAAAAGGGTAGTTCTCACCGCCAATACATCCTATGTTTTTATTAATAAAGGAGAGCAAGAATTTCGTGCAGGAGATGTCCTGACGCTTTCGCTTTCCGCGGATTATTTTCTCAATCCCAATGTCCGGTTTTTTAAGAATCGTTTTGGCATAAATGCGGTTTGTCAGAATGAACAAAAAGATGTCAGCCATGATATGAAGGTAAAAGACAGTGGAGGAGCGACCCTTCTGATGGGCCCAGTTTTAAGATGTGAAGCCAATAAGCATATGAGTTTTGTGAGTTCGATCTTATTTCCTGCCTACCAGAATCTTGGGGGCGTGCATCAGGAGCTTGATTATCAGTGGACCTTAAGAAGCGAGATCAACTGGTAGAAATAAGTTAAACTATGACGTATAAAGATAACACTGGTCGTAGCCCGCTGGTTGGGACTTGCTACCATTGGCTCGGTGATCATTTCGGGTAGCCATTTCTGGTAAAATTATTCTTGACAATGCCGCTAGATTTGATATTTTATGGCATCAAATACGTCTAATAAGTACTTATATAAAACCCAAGAAGAGCCCTTTTATCTAACCCTGAAAAGAGAACTGGGGCGAGCCAAGGATTCCTAGTTAATTGATAAGATAAGGAGATGATACGCTAAAAATCAATTGAAAGTTGGTGGATAGCTTCGAGTAAAATTAATTATTCGGAGTAGATAGGTTATAGGTTGTATTTTTTTCTGGGGCATTGACCCCGTTAAGGAGATTAACTGGCGACCTATAA